>JBGSLG010000081.1:0-27153 GCA_041740815.1 Bacteroidales bacterium | reverse complement strand
GCCATAAAACGGACTATACCAATTCAATCGAAGAAATATTCGGAGCTGTTAGTCCTGAAGTGCTGACACTTGTTCTGGATTCCGCCGCTAAATAGCGCTCTCACCCGCCTACCGCCATAAAAACAAAAACCGCCCGGATTGCAGGGGCGGTTTTTGAGTAAGGTGAGATTGCAGGCAGATTATTCCTTGACGAATCTCTTCATCACTGCACCCCTCGGGGTAGTGAGCCTGATAAAATAAAGACCACGTGCCAGGTGGCTGATATTTAACGGTTTGATGCTTTCGCCTTCACAGTCTTCAGATATTATCTTCTTGCCGGTCACATCATAAATCTCGAGGAGAGTGACATCATCAGTGCCTGATACTGTCAGGTCGCCTTGGGCCGGAACCGGATAGACCTTGTATTTACCTGCAGAGAGACCCTCCCTTGCGGCTGCCACGGAGACCCTGCTCCCGGTGATGGCAACTGTTCCGTTCCCGGCGCCAAGGGTATCCATAACATGTGCCTGAAGATCAGTCGCTCTCTGATATCGCGACTGGGGTGCTGCCTGCATAAGAACCGTCTGGAACGACCCGGTCAGGAAGATGATGGCAAGCAGCAGGATTTTGGCGGGTAGAGGTCTCTTCATAAGCAACTCGCTTCTTTTGGACAGGTGATGTACTATTCGGTTTAAAGTTAGATACTGAAAACGATTGTTATACTTCCGAAACGGATCAAATGTTTCACCCGTGAACAAGTTATTAACAATTATTTTTCTCAGAATGGTTCATGGCTCTCTCTGCCGTGCCCGGAGACGGATATCAGGAATTCAATTATGAGCATTGTCAAGGATTATGTTTTATAAAAAAATTATATTTGCCTTCTCTTTGAACAAGCTTATTATCAAATCAAAAACCTCAATATGAAAAAAATTGTTTTCCTTATGGCTGCCGCATTAATGACAGTTATTTCCTGTACATCAGAAAAAAAGGAACCGGTCAATCCGTTCTTCAGTGAATGGAAGACTCCGTTTGGTGTTCCGCCCTTTGATCAGATCGAAAATGAGCATTATGTTCCTGCCATCGATTCGGGCATAGCACTTGCCAGGTCAGAGGTGGCTGCCATTACAGCTTCAACAGAGGCTCCGACATTTGCCAATACTATCGTGCCTTATGACCGTGCCGGTCAGTTGCTTAACAAGGCGGCATATGTATTCTATTCTCAGACCAGCGCCAACACCAATGACACTCTGGAGAGTCTCCAGATGTCGATAGCTCCCAAAATATCAGCCTTCGGCGATGAGATATTGCTTAATGCCGATCTCTTCGGGAGGATCAAAACCGTATATGAGAACCGGGCGGCAGAGCAGCTTAATGCCTCGGAGCTCTTTCTCCTCGAGAATCTCTACAAGAGCTTTGTTCGCAACGGTGCCCTTCTTCAGGGAGCGGACCAGGAGAAGCTGAAGAAGCTGAACCAGGAGCTGTCTGTTCTGACTGTCAGGTTCAGCCAGAATGTTCTCGCTGAGACCAACGGTTTTAAGCTTGTCATTGACAATGAGGCTGATCTGAAAGGACTCCCTGAGAGTGTTGTTGCCGCAGCGTCAGAGATGGCCGGTGCTGACAGCCTGGAGGGCAAATGGCTCTTCACCACACAGAAGCCAAGCATGCTGCCTTTCCTGCAGTATGCTGACAACAGGGACCTGCGCAAAAAGCTGTATGATGCTTACCTCAACCGCGGTAACAACGGCAACGAATATGATAACAACAAGGTGCTTGCCGACATCGTCAGGCTGAGAGCCGACAGGGCTAATCTCCTTGGCTATAAGACCCACGCTGACATCGTCCTTGAGACACGCATGGCAAAAACACCTGACAACGTGCTCAATCTGCTCAATGACCTCCTTGACAGGGCACTCCCCGTTGCAAAACGTGAGCGTGATGAGATGCAGAAGATCATCGAGGCCGAAGGAGGGAACTTCAAGCTTGAACCTCATGACTGGTGGTACTATGCAGAGAAGCTGCGCAAGGCGAAGTATGACCTTGACGACACCGAACTAAGACCCTACTTCAGCCTCGCCAGCACGCGCGACGGTGTCTTTGCTGTTGCCAATAAGCTTTACGGCATTACCTTCACCCGTATTGACAATATTCCCCTTCCTCATCCTGACGCCCAGGCCTTCGAGGTCAAGGAAGCTGACGGCAGTCATGTTGGCGTCCTCTACATGGACTTCTATCCCCGCGCAAGCAAGCGCCAGGGTGCATGGTGCGGCGGATACCGTGATCATAAGGTCATTGACGGCAAGGAGATCACCCCTGTTGTGACAATCGTTGGCAACTTTACCCCGCCCACCGGTGACACGCCGGCATTGCTCAGCATGGATGACGTCCTCACACTCTTCCATGAGTTCGGACACGGTCTGCAGGCTCTCTTCTCGAACAACACCTATGTGACAACAACCACCGCATGGGATATCGTTGAGCTGCCTTCCCAGATAATGGAACATTGGGCAACACAGCCCGAGGTTCTCGCTATGTATGCAAAACATTATGAGACCGGAGAAGTCATCCCGCAGGAGCTTGTTGAAAAGATCAGGAACAGCAGCTACTTCAACACAGGGTTTGACAATGTTGAGATTATGGCGGCATCACTGCTTGACATGGCTTACTACTCGCTTGAGGCTCCTGTCAGTGTAGACGTCGCGAAATTCGAGAAGGAGACAATGCAAAAGATCGGTATGATACCCGAGATAGAACCGAGATACCGCAGCACATATTTTCTGCATATGATAGACGGATATGATGCCGGCTATTACGTTTATACCTGGGCAGCCGTGCTTGACCATGATGCGTTTGAAGCATTCAAGGAGAAGGGCATTTTTGACCAGGCTACGGCAACCTCATTCAGGAAAAATATTCTTGAGGTGATGGGTACCATGGAGGCCGAACAGATGTATCTCAATTTCCGCGGACGTGAACCGGAGATCGAACCTCTGCTCAGGAACAGGGGTCTGAACTGATAACCGAATCCAGAAATTAACCGATGAAGCTGTCATCCGCAGGGGTGGCAGCTTTTTTTTATGCAGGGCCGGTTTCAGGGCTTGGAGGCACTTTTTTATGCAGGATCGGCTCCCTCCTGGCTGCCAGCCTTTTTTTCTGAAGGGTCAGTCGCCTCCTGAAGGCCAGCATCCAAAGAGAGGGTAATTTCCTGCCCTGTCGGAACCGTTATCTTAAACGATCTCCTTCTGATACTGTGAGTTAACAAAGAGGATGGTGCCGGCGCTGTCGTATCCGTTGAGGATTGCCTCACCGTTAAGCCTTAGGTTCTCAGGCCTGAAGCCGGTCATAACCAGCGCCGCGGTGGCTGACCTCTCATTGATCAGGCTCTTGACAGAACTGCCCGGCTCAACCTCAATTATCTCAATATTCGTTTCGGTAATGGGGAGCCTGCCCGAGGTGATCAGATCAGAGAGCTCACGTCGCGTATCTGTGGAACAGCCCGGCTGACAGGTGCCGAAGATCTTGATGAACGACTTCCGCCAGTCGGGATGACCGGAGATGATAAAGCTCAGAAGGATCAACAGACTGGCGTTCTCCGGCTCACTGAAGTTGATCCAGACATGAATGCCCTTGCTGTATACCATATCCCTGACGGCAGAGGCAAGAAGACAGATATCGAAGTTGCCCGCCTTGATAAGACGAATGTTATCAATGATCTCACCAAGGTTTTCAGGATTCTCCTTGTCGTACTCGAAGACAACCATGTTGTTCTCCATGCCCGATATTCCGGGCACCTGTATTGCCTGAACGATGGCCGAGGTGTATGAGGGAGAGATGATTGTGTCAACATAAACGTGATTATGTGATGTCTCATAGATATCAATCAGGCGTGCAAGCTCCTCCGCGGCCTGCTGGCTGGTAGCCCTGGAATAGTACCCGTCAATCCTGTGCAGATATGTGCTGAAGCCGTAACTGTATGACAGCCAGTTTAATAGTTTAAAGGCCCGCTCTCTCCTGAAAGAATCCTTTGAGATGCAAATCACTCCCGGCCGCCATTCCTTCTCCTTCTTTTTATTCTCCGATTTCTGCAGGAAGACCTGGAGGTTCCTGTTGATCTGGAAGAGGGTGTTGGCAAAGAGCGATTCCAGTCCCTTCCGGTTCTTATGGTAATGATTTATGTATGAATATATCATTACAATAAGCATAATGGCAGTAATCGCATACAGGGTATTGATCCTGAACATCACAATCACAGACACAACAAATCCTGTGAGCGAGAGGTACCATCTTGACCTGAATGAGGGTCTGTAGGAAGGGGAGGAGCCAAAGTGATTCAGGAAGGAGATCAGGCAGAGTGATCCGTACGTCACCAGGAAAAACATTGAGATTATCTCCGCCACGGCATTCACATTACCCAGGGTTACGAATACAAATGCAATCAGGAGGGTGACCAGTGTGGCATTCACCGGCTCTGCATCATTGCTTCGTGCTGCCGCCAGCCACCTGTTGAGCCTCATTGAAGGGAACGACGTGTCGTTCGCCAGTGCCTGCAGGGTACGTGGCGCCACCATGAATGATCCCAGGGCTGACGAGAGGGTCGATGCCGCAAGACCCAGAGGCACGATCACTGCTCCGCCGAGGGCTATCTTTGACATTATCAGTTGGTTGTCAAGCATCTCCTCGGAAGAGGCAGATACAGACATCTTATAGATCACAAGGATATAAATCACCAAACCTGTCAGAGTGGCAAGCAGGGTACCTATCGGGATTGATCGTGCCGGATTGCGCAGGTCGCCGGAAAGGCCGACGCCTGCAGTCATTCCGGTGAAGGCTGGGAAGACAATGGCAAAAACCATGAAAAAGTCACCCATATTCCGTATGTCACGTACAGGCAACTGGCCGGGAGCCATACTGTCAGCCGCCGGTTTGCCAAGGAAAAAGAGCAGCAGCGTTATGAAAAGAATAGCTACAACAACATAAAGGGTCTTTATACCCATGTTGGAGCCCTGGCGTAAAATAAGAATACCAAGCACCAGGGTCACGGGAAGGCTTATGACCTGACGCGGGAGTATAACCGCAAGCTTGTCTGCGACAAAATTGAAAAAGAACTCAAATGCCTCGGTGAAAGCGATTATATAGAAGGCCACGCTTATTGCCTGGGAGAGGAAGAGGGCGATTCCGATTGTTGCCCCTATATTGAGCCCGAATGACCTGGAGATAATAAAATATTCCCCTCCTCCTTCTACACGCTTGTTTGTAGCCAGCTCTGAGATTGCCATGGCAGTTGGAATCGTCACCGCATACCCCATCAGTATGATCAGGATGGTTCCCCAGAATCCAAGGGTTCCCACTGCAAATCCAAACCGCAGAAAGAGAATGGCCCCAAGGATTGTCGACACAGCTGTGAAATAGACAGGTGCCGTACCGAACCGTTTTTTAGCCGATGATACTGCCATAGGTTTCTGGAACAGGTAATCAGAGTGACTTATTACTAACCGATAAAGATGCGAAAAAAGTTTGAGAGTGGTAATTTGATATCTTTGTGGCTGTGGAGATGAAATCGGACCGCATACCAGTCGCAGGACTGGATCCTGCAGGCATTGAGACCCTTCTGGAAAGCAGGGGCATTGAATCGAGGTACGGTCGAAGGCTCCTTTACTGGGTTTACAGGAAGAAGATCAAGTCATTCGAAGAGATAAATGACATTCCCGCCAGGGTGATAAAAAGCATTACTGAGAAGTTCGATACTGGGCTGAGTGCTCCCCTGGCATCAGAGAGATCTGCCGACGGTTCAGAAAAATACCTTTTTACAACTACCGGGGCGTTACTTCATGAGACAGTATGGCTGCCTGAGGAGAAGAGGAGGACAGTCTGCATTTCAGTACAGTCGGGCTGCCGCATGGGGTGCCGTTTCTGCGCTACGGGCCAGGCAGGCTGGGGAGGCAATCTCACTGCAGGCGAAATCGTCAACCAGGTCATCAGCCTTCCTTACAGCTTCACCCATGTAGTGTTCATGGGAATGGGCGAGCCGGGCGACAACATTGAGGAGGTCATCAAAGCAGCCAATATCCTGACGGCTGAGTGGGGGCTTGCAGCCGGGAGCGGCAAGGTGACCGTATCAACTGTTGGAGTGACGCCATCAGTCCAAAGGCTGCTTGACGAAACAGAATGCAACATCACCCTCAGCCTGCACTCACCGTTCCCGGTTGAACGGCTGGGTGTCATTCCGGCAGAGGCTATGTGGCCCTTTACAGATACTCTCCGTGTAATGAAGGAGGCCGGCAACCGCAAAAAGAGAAGATTTACAATTGCTTATGTGATGATTGAAGGGAAAAATGATTCCGATCAGCATCTGGAAGAGCTAAAAAGATTACTTTCGGGTACTGGCATAAGAGTAAATCTTCTTCCCTATCACCCTCTGGGAGAGGATAGTGAGAGGAGTTCAAGTGATGCAGAAATGATGAGATTCAAACACCTCCTTGTCACAGCCGGCATCAGTGCATCGGTACGCCGCTCAAGAGGGACCGACATAGCTGCCGGATGCGGAATGATGGCAGGGAGGAGAGTCAAAAGTCCGTGAAGTCGAAAGTCTGAAGGTCTTAATGATTTGCGATTTGCGATTTGCGAATTTCGATTAAATCGACAATCGGCAATCGACAATCACAAATCTATTGTGTCTTGCTGATGAGCTGGAGGGTGTATTCTGTCTCAAACCTGTTGGAGACCCTTATCCATTCCTTCCTGGTGGCGCAGACTTCAAAGCCGTGATGTCTGAAGAGGTTCATGCTTTCATCGTTGCCTTCAAGGATGTTGCACCAGAGCTGATGAAGGCCGATAGTCCCGAACGCATATTTAATGATACAGTTCAGGGCCGCAGAGGCATACCCCTTCTTCCTCTCATGCGGATCAGCGATCAGTATGCCTACGCCCGCTCTCATATGGTAATGGTCAAACTCGAACAGGTCGACGGTACCGACTGTTCTGTCGTCGGGAGCAACATCAATCATCAGCCTCAGCTGACATGTCTCATAGAGGCTGCGGTGCGAGCTGGCAATATATTTTTTAAGGATGTACCTGGAGTAGGGTACAAGAGTGGTGCTGCTTTTCCAGTCAGCTTCCTCATTTTCCCATTTGTAAAGGAGTTCCAGGTCTTCAGGCTCCACAGCCCGGAGCCTTATACCGTCATTTTCCAGAATCATTCCTGTACACTTTCTTCACGAAGATATCATTCGGATATCCCAGCCTGAGCAGTCTGTTGAGTTCCTCATAGGCAGACCGTTTGGCATTGAACTGGCCTGTAGTATACCGGTAGAACCTGTCCTCAATGTTATAGAACACTGAGATCTCTGCGTATTCGAAATAGGCAGGGTCAACAGGGTTATACAGCGCCATAACCTGTACCGTATAATAGAGAACATCAGGGTCAATCTCCTCGTCGGTGTCAGAGACATCCCTGAGGGTGAGATTTGTGATGAGGAGTGAGGTGTCTACCTGCAAGAGATAAGGCAGATCGGCCGGATCAAAACTGATTGTCACAGTGTCTCTGGGTTCGTCAGAAGGAGGGTTGAATGTCACCAGTGCTATCTCCTTCTTTTTATACCCTGTCATTATGGAATAGAAAGCGTAGGCGCCGTTGTTAAAGGGTTGGAACCCGATGTTGTCATCCGTTGTGCTTACCGGAAATCCGATGTTGACCGGGCTGCCCCAGATACCGGCTGAATGCCTGGAGAGGAAGATATCATATCCCCCCATTGATCCGTGTCCTTCTGAGCTGAAAGTGAGGGTATTGTCATCGCCTGAGATGAACGGAGTCTCCTCGTTGTAGGGGGTGTTTACTATATTCCCGAGGTTTACCGGTATGCCCCAGTCGTCAGTGACGTCTTTCTCAGACACCCAGAGGTCAAGCTCACCCAGTCCACCTTCACGGTTCGATGTAAAATAGAGTTTTCTGCCGTCGGAAGAGATGGCGGCGTGCGACTCGTAAAATCTGGTATTGATGTTTTTGTTGAGTTTCTCAATGGGAGCCCATCTGCCCTGAACGAACCTGGTGACATAGAGGTTGCCGTCATAGTTATCGTTCTTGAAGAGATACAGTTCTGTGCCGTCACTGTTGAGGGAGGTGGTATGGCAATCGGTGCCCATGGAGGCTTCCAGGGTTATGTCCGTTGGGGTCCCCCAGGCGTCGCCCTCCCTCTGCGTCACAAAGACCACGCTCTCAAGACCGCGTCTCTCAGTGTAGGCCATTGTGTTACCGTCAAAGCTCACCACCGGCCTGTCATTGACAGAGCCCTGGTTGATATACTCTTTCAGGGGCTGGATAAGCACATTCACAGGGGCACCCATCTGTGTTGCTGCTATGTTGCATGCCTGTAACTGTTGGTTAACAAACTCCTGGTTCTGCATTGCGGAAGACTCCGAGATAAGCTGCTTGAAGAATCGGTAGGTATTGAGGGCGCTGTCAAGCCTGTTGGTGATCCTGTAAGCGTTGGCCAGAGAGAAGTAGGCATCCAGCGGAGCCCTTTTTTCCTTCAGCTTTCCTGTCTTTGAACTGTAGCTTGTGTTTCTGACAGCATCCTCCAGGAAGGGGATGGCCATAGGCTTCTCGTCAAAGATGTTCAGATAGCAGTTTCCTATCTTGTACTTGATGTTCGCATTGCCCGGCCTGAGGTCATTGAGTATGAGGTAGAGCGGGTTGGCCAGTTCGAACTCGCCATAGAGATAATGTGACTCAGCTTCAAGCCATATCTCCCTTAGCTCGCTCTTCTTCTGGGCGCTCAGCGGCACCAGTACAAGCAGTCCGGTAATAAAAACTATTCCCCTTATTCCCATGTCTCTGTTTGATACAAAATTAATCCATACTGAGCAATGTGTGCCTGGAGTAGCACATTATTTGAACCGGATCTTATAAATATCAGCTTTGCCGGCTCCATCCTCCCTGCCGGAGAATGACATATAACCTGTCTTTCCACCCTCTGCCGGGCAGAAGAAAATATTATCGTCGGGGTTATTCAGCGGGTAGCCCAGGTTGGCCGGTTTACTCCACAAACCGTTATACTGAAGGTCGCTCCTGAATATATCATACCCGCCCATGTTGTAATGACCCTGTGATGCGAAGAAGAGTATGGTGCCCTCTTTTATCAGGAAGGGGCGGTCGTCATTAAAAGGCGTATTGATCTCAGGGCCCATATTCAACGGTTTGCCCCATTCGCCAGTGGCATCCATCTTTGTGATATAAAGGTCGAGACCGCCGAACCCTCCCGGCCTGTCACTGGAAAAGATCATGGTGGAACCGTCATCAGTAATAAAACCGTGAGCTTCCCAGTACTTCGTGTTTATCTCCTTCTTCAGCTTTTTGGCCGGTTGCCAGCTGACCCCGTCAGACCGGCTCATCCAGATGTCGCTGTTGATGTTGTCATCCTTTGATAAGAGCATCATGTCTCCCGCGGCAGAGAGGAAGGAGACATAATGGTCCCCGTCCGACTCAAGCTCGGGGGTTATATTGACCGGAGCAGTCCAGTCATTTCTCACCATCCGTGAAAACATGATTGCATCATAGAACTTCATGGAGGTCATAAAGGCTATGGCCTTGCCGTCAGCCGAAAACACCGGGAAGAAGTTGTCATTATTGTCATTGATGATATGGCCTAACGGCTCAACGGTAAACTTCACCGGTGAGGCCATCAGGGCCGGGGCATTATTGCATGTTGCAATCTGCTGGTCAACAAACATAATGTTTTCAATGTCAGAGGCTAGGAGTGTTTCCTTGTATGTTGAGTATGCCTCCCTGGCCTTTTCAAACATATAGTTTATCCTGTAAGCATCACCCAGAAAGAACAGGGCTTCGTATGGCGCTTCTGTCTGACGCAGCGACCCTTCACGATATTTGGCAGTGATTTTCTTTGATGCTTTTTCAAGGTATTCTATTGCCAGGTTCTTGCTGCCCTCAATGTTAAGGTAACAGATACCGAGCCTGAATGCGATGCTGGCATTGTCAGGCATCGCAGCATAGATTCCCTGATAGTACGGGAGTGCATCAGAATAGTCTCCCCGCATCAGAAAGTACTCAGCCTCATAGAAGGCTTCCTGTAGTCTGATGTTGTCCTGGGATCTGGCTATATACCCTATTGACATAATGAACAACAAAATAGCTAGTCTCTTCATATTCATCGAATTAATGATCTTTTTCATTTTTCTCACTTTTTCGTCTCTTCCACAGGAGGAATAAGATTAACAGGACAGCAACAATAAGCAGCCACCACCACTGGCAGCCCCCTCTGGTCTCCGTCTCACCCGGTACCGGGGTCTGTCCGGCACCGATACCTTCAGAAACGGTTGAGGTATCCTGCATGGCAACGGGTCTTTCCGTCAGCTTCACCGCAGCCTTGTCGTCCGCGGGGCGGACCGGTATCTCCTTATAAAGAGGTTTCAGGGTCCCCGCAGTGGCATCGCGGCGACTAACCCGGACCGCAGTCGTAGTGTCATTGCCGAAGCGGTCGGTGAGTCTGAAATAAACCATGCTCTCACCGTTCTCCGGCAGGAAGGTAAAGGTGAAGGTCGAATCACTTATTGTGTGACGCTCCGCGATAAGAACGGAATCGGGAGAAAGCAGATCAACAAGAAGCAGCGACCTCTCCTCGGCTATCAGGCTTATTCTGACCGGTTCCGGGGAGCTGACCCTGATCAGGGTGTCTGACAACAGCCGGAGATATGCCGAGAAATCTGTCTCCCTGAGGATGACCGGTTCGATCATTACGGTATCACTCCCGTAATTTGCCGGCATCTCGTGGCTCTTTGACAGTGACATGGCGTCATCGGAATCAAAGGTAAAGCTATATGCTCCCTGTGGCAGCCTGAAAGAGTAGATGCCTGTCATCGGATTTGTAAGAGCTGTCATCATTCGTCCTGCCTGTGCATTGTTTACGGCGGTTACACTCACCGGCTGCGGGAATTCATCCAGGAGACCGGCAACTGAGGCCTTGCCCGTCACGAAGAAGGAGCGGGGGTTGAGTTCTGTGTAGATGTCGCACAAAAAGATATCCATCCGGCCCTGCCCGTCATCGGCAAAACGTGAATAGCAGCCACGGTCGCCTGTACCCAGCGGCATGAAGAAGAGATCATCATCAGTGGTGTTCACCGGGTACCCGATGTTGACGGGAGTGCTCCACCTGCCGTCAGGACCAAGGTCAGACCTGAAGATGTCATAGCCCCCCATGTTGAAGTGGCCCCGCGAGCTGAAGAAGAGTGTGCGGTCATTGTTTGCAAGAAAAGGGGTCTCCTCGTTATATATTGTATTGATCTCCGGCCCGATATTTTTCGCAGGACCCCAGTCGCCTGTGCTGTCACGTTCCGAGACAAAGATATCAAGACCGCCAAGGCTCTCGCGCCTGTTACTTGTAAAAAATATCTTCCGTCCGTCACGTGTCATTGTGGCATGAGACTCCCAGAATTTTGTGTTTATGTTTGCATTGAGCTTTTTAACGTTGCTCCATTTGTCGCCCTCAAGCCTGCTGCTGTAGATGTTTCCGTCATATGTGTCTATCCTGTAAAGCAAAAGCGTCTTTCCGTCGTGCGTGAGCGACGAGGTATAATAATCCTGATCAACTCCGAGCTGGGGTGTGAGGTTCACCGGTTCAGTCCACGTTCCGTTCACCTTTGTAGACCAGAAGACGGCATCATAGAACTGCAGTTCACGGGTGAACAGCAGCGTCTTCTCGTCAGCTGAGATAACCGGGTTGAACTCAGAGAACCGGTCATTGACCACGCTGCCCATGTTCCTGTCGACAAGGTATACTGGCTTTCGCATCATCTGCCGGGCATTGTGGCAGGTCTGTATCTGAAACCTGACGAGGGAGGTGTCATACAGCTCCGGATCAACATCCTTCATAAAAATGTCGTAGGTGACGAGGGCCTTGTCGAAATCGTTACCTATACGGTACGCATTTGCCAGAAAGTACAGTGCATCATACGGGGCGCCTGTCTCGCTGAACTTTCCGGACCGGTATTCCCGGTTTATGTTACGGGAGGCCGTCTCGAGGTAGGGTATCGACTTATCCTTCTCACCGGGGGTGTTCAGGTAACACTGACCAATCCTGAAATAGAGATTATAGTTATCCGGGTAGATCTGTAACAGGCTCAGATACTTGGGGAGGGCTTCGGCGTAGTCTTCAAAAAGAAGATCACCTTCGGCAGAGACGAACATCTCACGGAGGTCGCTTCTCGACTGACCAGCAAGAGAGACGGCGTACATCACAAAAAACAGACAGAAGATATATTTAGCCCTTCTCATCAAGGTGGTTAGTTTACTTAAAGAGACTAATATAAGTGAAATATTGTTACAAGATGACAGGTGCTGTCTCCCTTTTTAACAACAGGGGTCACTTTTTAATGAACCTTTGGAGGCGTATCCTTGCCAGTGCTGCCTTCTCCAGCAGTGTCACACCGGCGTTTACGGGTAAATGCCATCTCTGTCTGAGGTGGCTGTCGGCAAAGATCTTCATTGCCCCGTAAAAATGTTTCATGGAACCCTCCCTGTCTTTCATGGTGCTTCGGCCCTTATAGTGAATGATCTGAACATCAGGGAGGTAGTAATTGAAGTAACCGGCCTTCCGTATGCGCCAGCTCATATCTATATCCTCACCGTATAGGAAGTACCGGGTGTCAAAGAGGCCTGCTTTTTCAAGGGCTTCCCTTCGGATCATCATGAATGCTCCCGTGAGGATGTCGGCGCGGCAGATCTCCTCCGCAGGCATTGATCCGAGATAGTAAGCGTTAAATAGCGCTGAACGCGGGAAGAGCCTGCCCATGCCGGTGAATCTGAAAAGTGAGGTCAGGGGGGAGGGGAATCCTCTTTTCGACTCGGGCAGTAAACTGCCGTTGCCATCAGTCATTCTTGCTCCGGCAGCACCTGCTTCAGGATGGCTGTTCATGAAGAGAAGTGCATTCGTCAGTGCATCAGAAAAGACGAAAGTATCAGGATTGAGTATGAGGATATATTCTCCGGAAGAGGCTTCTATGCCTCGGTTACATGCGGCCGAGAACCCCTCGTTGGCGCCGGAGGCAATTATGCGTGCTGTGGGGCACTCCATCTCTGCCATCTCCGCTGAGCCGTCGGAGGAGTGGTTATCTACCACGATAATCTCATGACTAATCTCCCTTGCGGCTTCAACAACTGACTTCAGCGCATGCCTGAGGTAATCACGGACGTTATAAGAAACGATTATTACCGACAGTTCCATCTTTTCAGGCGGAGGCCATCTCCTCCCTTATCGCTTCGGCCAGCCTGCGGACACCTTCGCAAATATCCTTCTCTCCGGTGAAGGAGAAGTTGATTCTCATTGTATTGTGCCCCTCATTGTTGCAGTAGAAGACCGATCCGCAAACAAAGGCGACCTTCTTCTGTATGGCATTTTCAAGCAGCCTGGCGGCATCCATAGAAGGAGGCAGGGTGACGAAGAGGAAAAGCCCGCCTGAGGGCTCGGTCCATTTGACTCCTTCAGGCATATATTCCCGAAAGCACTTAAGCATGTAATCACGGCGATTACGGTAGAGTTCAACAGTCTTTTTCAGGTTGACATCAAGCAGGCCTTTCTCAATGTACCTTGCCGTTATCTTTTGCACAAAGGGCGATGTGCACAGGTCTGCGGCCTGCTTTGCCGTTACCAGCTTATCAATTATCTCCAGGTTACCGGTGACCCATGCCAGCCTGAACCCGGGGGCAAGGATCTTGGAGAAGGTGTTCAGCGTCAGAACCCTGCCATGGGTGTCGAGTGATGACATGAGAGGTTCAGGGGAGCCCTCGAAACGAACGTCGCGGTAAGGACTGTCCTCAACGATGATCAGGTCATGTCTTTCTGCTATGCGAATAATCTCGAGCCGCCGTGCAAGCGGGAGGGTGACGCCTGTCGGATTTTGGAAATCAGGTATTATGTAGATGAACTTGATAATGCTGCCATCATTTTTCAGGCTTACTATTGTCCTCTCAAGAATGTCAGGCCTCATGCCCTGATCGTCAAGAGGTATGCCCTTCAGCCTGGCGCCATAATTTGAAAAGGCATTCAGTCCGCCCAGGTAGGAGGGCAGCCCGCAGAGGATCACATCACCGCGGTTGATGAAGATCTTCCCGCAGAGGTCAAGCGCCTGCTGTGAACCTGTAGTAATGATTATGCTTGCCGGGGAGAGGTTGAGGCCGTCTCTCCTGTGACGTTCGGCAAGAAGAGTGCGGAGCCTGAGATCTCCCTCAGTGGTGCCGTACTGGAGAGCATCCTTCCCCTCCTCATCCATCATCTCCGAAGTGATCTGCTTAATATCTTCTATTGGAAATGAGTCCGGAGATGGAAGTCCTCCCGCAAAGGAGATCATATCAGGTCTCTGGGTAAGTTTCAGGATCTCGCGTATTGCCGATTTCTTCATCAGTTGCGATGCATCTGAGAAGAACCTGTCAAATGTCTCTGCCATCAGCTCTCTATTTTCATCAAAATAAGCAATATTTTCAGAATAAAAAAATGACGTAAGCTGTCTGCCTGATAAAAGAGAGGCGGGCTCTCAACACAGAAATGATGTCTTTTCTCCGCCACAGCTGCGACCCTGTCGTTGCTGACCGGAAAACTGCAATTTAATACGGGGCGCAATGCCCGTTATCAGGAGCGGTCTGACTGAAGCGAGAAGGGGCGCCGGTTGAGAATCGACTGGCCGAGGGTGATCTCATCAGTGTATTCGAGTATATCACCTATGGCCACACCGCGTGCCAGCGTTGTTATGCGGAGATCATATCCCGAAAGCCGTTTGTAGATGTAGAAGTTGGTGGTATCCCCCTCCATTGTAGTGCTGAGCGCCAGGATAATCTCCTTAATTGTTCCCTCACGCACCTTCTCTTCAAGTTTAGTGATTGTAAGGTCCGAGGGTCCGATGCCATCGACAGGCGAGATAATGCCGCCGAGCACATGATACAATCCACGGTACTGCCGGGTATTTTCAACGGCCATCACATCCTGAACGTTCTCTACCACGCAAATGACTGACCTGTCGCGCGATTGATCGCTGCATATCTCACATACCGGTGTATCGCTGATGCCGTGGCAGATGCTGCAGTAGCAGACATCCTCGCGGAGCCGGGTGATGGTCTCCCCGAACCGGCGCACCTCACCGCTGTCACGCCTGAGAAGATGCATCACCAGCCTGAAGGCCGTCTTGCGGCCGATGCCGGGAAGTGAGGCGAACTCATTCACAGCCTCTTCTAGCATTTTGGAGGGGAAACGTGACGGCATAACTTTGATTTGCATCAAAAATAATTCAATATTTCCCGCAAACCTTAACGGATGATAATTTTTATCTCCGATCTTTTTGCTATCCTTGCGTGAATTTTCCCGAGATATGACACCAACACTCATCCTTCTGATTTTTATCGCCTATACTCTAATGCTGTTCGGTGTTACGTTCATCACAGCAAGAAAGGCCAACCATCAGTCGTTTTACATAGGCAACAAGGTATCACCCTGGTATGTAGTAGCCTATGGCATGATCGGAGCATCTCTTTCCGGGGTGACGTTCATGTCCGTACCCGGCTGGGTGGGAGAGACCCAGTTCTCGTACATGATGGTTGCCTTCGGGTATTTTTTCGGTTACGTGGTGATTGCCCTCATCCTCCTGCCGCTCTATTACCGTCTGAAGCTGACCTCCATATACGGATACCTGGAACAGAGATTCGGCTTCTGGTCATATAAGACAGGGGCCGGGTTCTTTATTATCTCGAGGGTGATTGGCGCATCACTCAGGATGTTTCTGGTCATTCACGTTCTTCAGATTTTTGTGTTCGATGCATGGAACATCCCCTTCTGGGTTAATGTATTGATTTTTATAGTGCTCATCATTATATACACACTTAAGGGAGGCATCAGGACGATAATATGGACCGACACCCTGCAGACGACATTCATGCTGCTTGCAGTAGTTCTCTCAGTCTTCTATATCAGCAGGGAGCTTGGCGCTCCGGTCTTCAGCCTGATAGGAGATGTGTTCGACAGTGACATGTCACGTATTGTAATCACTGACTGGGATCATCCGCGTCATTTTATCAAGCAGTTCTTCAGCGGCATGTTCATTACAATTACAATGACAGGGCTTGATCAGGAAATGATGCAGAAGAACCTGAGTATCAGGAATCTAAAGGATGCGCAGAAGAATATGTTTACTTTCAGTACGATTAATCTCTTTGTTGTGTTCATGTTCCTGATTCTGGGAGCCTTCCTGGTGCTCTATGCGACTGTGGAAGGTGTTAACGTTGCCATGTCAGACGATCTCTTCCCGACGATAGCGTTCAAATACCTGGGTCCTGCGGCAGGTGTTGTATTCCTCGTAGGACTAATCTCAGCGGCGTTCCCGAGTGCCGACGGCGCTCTCACATCACTGACGACGTCATTCAGCATTGACTTCCTCGGGCTTGAGAAAAAGACGGAGATGGATGACGGAAAAAAGACGAGGATAAGGTACGGTGTTCACTTCTCCTTCGCATTCATCTTCTTCATCTGCATCCTTTTGTTCCGTCAGATGAATGACAGGGCGATAATAGACAAGCTCTTTACAATTGCCGGCTATACATACGGCCCGCTGCTGGGACTGTATACCTTCGGGCTTTTTACAAACAGAATTGTGAACGACAGGATAACTCCATGGATAGCAATTGCTTCGCCGGTACTTTGTTTTATCCTCAGTACCTACTCAGAGGAGCTGCTGAACGGTTACAAGTTTGGTTTTGAGATGCTGCTTGTCAACGGGTTCCTGACCTTCATGGGGCTGTTGATCTTCAGCCGTAAGCCGGTATCAAAGCCTTCTGCCTGAACCGGTAGTGAGGGTGCCTGTTCCCGTTGACCCGTCATCCTCCTCATCTTCGCCTTCAGTCTGTTCCTGTTTGGGCTTAATTACAACCTTTATCTTCCTGTAGGGTATGGAGAACGACATATAGTATTCGGCTCCGGTACTCATGCCCCTGGTTCCGGCACCGTAACCCGGCATCCAGACGGGCTTGAGGTCTTTCCCGGCCCCGGCGCTGATCAGCAGCCTCATATACAGGTTCCATCCTATGGTGACACCCGGAAAGAGCTCAGTGCGGACGCCGGGAGTCAACTCCAGGAAATGTCCGACATGACGTGACAGAGGCAGCGACGACTCACCCGCACCCCACTCGTTATTGTACCTTATCACCGGAGCCTCCTCGGAATAAAAGCTCAGGCCGTATCTCAGGCCGATGCCGGCATAATGCTTTCCTGCGGACACGTTGGCCTTGATAAAGTTATAATCAGTGCCGGCAACGATGCTCATGCCCCGGCTTGTAAAATCGAAGTTGTACTTCGTGGAATGGAATGTTGAGTACCTGATGCCAGAGTTGACAGTCAGTGCTGAGTTGATGTCTGCGGATGCAAGGATGCCATAACTGGTGAGATCATTCCCAACCAGCAGCAGCACCGGCCCGGAGAGATCAAACCCTGCCCTAAGGTGCAGAGGCAGGGTGACTGTATCCTGTGACACTGCCCTGCTTCCGAGGAGGAGGAAGAGACTAATAAAACAGATGCAGGTTCTTTTCGCCATTGAGATTCACGTTGTTGTTCTCAATCATGAGTGTGTCAATAATATTGTGTGTTGTCATCAGGCCGGAAATAATGCTGATGAATGTATAACCGCATTCAGGTGAGACAAGATGAGGCTCCCTTGTATAGCGGATGACAGCCGTGTCTGAGATTCCGTTCAGGGTTATGAAAAAGACCGACTGGTCTGCTGACGGGTCCAGGGTCACAGAGAATGACGCTGATTTCCTGCTGTCGACAAATTCGATTGTGTCAGTGGGCGAGATGCCAATGACTCTAAGCGAATCGGCTTGGGCGGTCTCTCCGGTGCCGCTTGTAAGCAGAAAAACATTCATCGAAGGGTCTGTCTCCTCATAGCACGGCTGTACTGAGCATGAAGCCATTGAAAGCACCAGTGATGCAACGGCGAACAGAGCATATATGGACCGTGGTCTCTTCATACGGATGACAAATGTATAAAAATAAAAGGAGGTTGCGCACCTGAAGACGGAACGCGCCTACTGACTGCCGGCGTGCACTCAGAACTTCGGGAGGTTCCTCAGGATGCCGCTGACGCCGGTCTTTATTACACCCACTACCCTGTCAACCACATTCTCTCTCTCCCTGACGGAGTAGATCTCATTGATGAGATACTCGTATCTCTCAGACAGGATATTCCTTCTCAGTTTCAGGGTGGGAGAGAGCTCTCCGGTCTGGGGTGTCCACTCTTCCGTGACCAGCCTGAAGCGTTTGATCTGCTCAAACTCTCCCAGTTCCCTGTTCACTTCGCGCACCTCGCGGCTGAGTCTTTCTATCACTTCGGGTATCTCAATGAGATCGGCGTTGTCACGGTACTGTATCCTGTGTATATAACACCAGTCGTGCAGGAAGGTGAAGTTGGGAGAGATGAGTGCGCTTGCAAATTTTTCATTCTCACCGACAACCATGGCCTGTTCGATGAAGAACGACTCCTTCAGTTTGTTCTCAATAACCTGTGGCGAAATATATTTCCCCGCAGAGAGCTTGAACATCTCCTTCTTGCGGTCAGTGATCTTCAGGAAACGGCCTTCCTCCATGCGTCCAATGTCTCCTGTGTGGAACCATCCCTCATCATCTATTACCTCTGCCGTCAGTTCCGGTGCCTTAAAGTAACCCATCATCACATTTGGCCCCTTGCACAGTATCTCACCGTCATCCGCAATCTTCACCTCTACTCCTTCAAGGAGGGGGCCAACGGTCTCAAACATGATGTCAGGGATTCTGAACGGATTGACTGCAATGACCGGGGAGGTCTCGGTGAGGCCATACCCCTGGAGCACCGGTATCCCTGCCGCCCAGAATATGCGTTCGAGCCTCGACTGCAGGGCAGCGCCTCCGGAGACGAGCACACGCAGCTCTCCGCCCAGAGCCTCCTTCCACTTTTTGAAAATGAGCCGCCGTGCTATGCCAAGCCTGAATTTATAAAACTTCGTGTTGCCCGTCAGCCTGTACTTGAGTCCAAGCGCCACGGCCCAGAAGAATATTTGCTTCTTGAGCCAAGGGAGGTTCTTACCCTTGCTGATAATATTGTCATAGATCTTTTCAAGCAGACGGGGAACGGTGTTGGCAATATGAGGCCTGATCTCCTTCATCGTGTCAGCAATGACCGCCATATTCTCAAGGTAGTAGATGCTCGTTCCCTTGTACTGGAAATGGTAGTTCATCATGCGTTCATAGACATGGCAGAGCGGCAGGAAGCTGAGCGCCCTGTATCCGAGGCCGAACTCATGTGCCGTGCTTGTGCCGATGGCATTGGTGACAAGGTTATTGTGCGACAGCATAACTCCCTTGGGATTGCCGGTGGTGCCGGAGGTGTAGATGATTGTAACAAGGTCTGAGGGTCTGATCGAATCCCTGATGGCGGCCAGCTCCGGCATGAGCCTCCCGCTGTTCTTCCGACCCTCCTCGATGATGCTATCTACCGATGGCAGTCCGGTAACCTCCTCAAAGCAGTAGAGGGCCCTGATGGAGGGGGTCTTTGAGATAATCGGGGATATCTTACTGTAAAGCTGCCTGTTACCGATTATTACTGCTTTTACTTCGGAGTGTTCAAGGATAAAGGCATACTCTTCCTGTCCTATTGTCGGATAGATGGGAACATGTATCATGCCGGCCTGAGCCAGGCCGTGGTCAGCGATGTTCCACTCCGCCTTGTTGGGGGTTATTGTTGCTATATGATCACCTCTGACATAACCGAGGGCCATCATACCACAGCTGAACAGGTCGGTGAGCTCCCTGATGGCTTCGGTTGAGTAGGTGACCCAATTGTTGCCATGCTTTCCGCCGAACATAACCTCACGTGGATAGACTTTGTTCCCCCAGTCTATCAGGTCAAAGGTTCTGGTAACTTCCATGATGTAAATAACGGATGTACAGTCTATTTTATTGAAATGAAATCAGAGTAGTCCTCCTTTAAAGCTTATTCTTTGCCATGGCCACGGCATTGTCAACCGCCTCCTTCAGGCCTTCCGGTCTCTTCCCTCCGGCTGTTGCAAGGGATGCCTGGCCACCTCCACCGCCGTTGATGGATGCTGCCACCGCCTTTATGATCTCAACGGCATTCAGGTGTGAGGCCTCTGCAGCCTCATCACCCAGCCCGACCGCCAGAGATGCCTTCCCCTCATATTCTGAACCGATGATTATAATGCTGCTGCCGTCCGACTGCCTGATCTGTTGTGCAATGTTTTTGAGTGTCTCACCAGTGGTCTTCTCCAGCACACCCGAATAGATGCGGCAGCTTCCGGCAGTGACGGCACCTGAGGTCAGTTCCTTTCGTGCAGAAGAGGCAGCTGTGAGCTGCAGTTTCTCCACGGTGCTCTTTAGTGTGGCATTCTCCGCCATCAGCTTTGTGATGTTCACTACAGGGTTGCCGGTGCTTCTGAGCAATACCGTTATTTCCTCGAGCTTCTTCAGCTTTGCGTTGATGTATTCAAGCGCCCGTCTGCCGGTAACAGCTTCTATCCTTCTTACGCCTGCTGCCACTGCTCCTTCAGAAGTGATTTTGAACAGTCCGATCAGCGAGGTGTTCTCGACATGTGTACCGCCGCAGAGCTCTACTGACTCTCCGAATGTCACCACCCTGACCCTCTCGCCGTACTTTTCTCCGAAGAGGGCCATGGCTCCCATGGCCAGAGCTTCTTCAACCGGTGTGTCAGCATGAATCTCGGAGACAATATTCTTCATAATGAGATCATTGACCTTTTCTTCAACAGCATCAAGCTGCTCCTGTGTCACCTGGCTGAAATGACTGAAGTCGAACCTCAGTCTTTCAGGTGTTACAAGCGAACCTTTCTGTTCCACATGCTTCCCCAGCACCTCCCTTAGGGCGTGGTGCATCAGGTGTGTTGCAGTGTGGTTGTTGGCGGTATCCTGTCTTGCCCCGGCATCGACCACGGCATGAAATACGGCCGCCGGATTATCAGGTACTTTATCTGCAATGTGTATTATGAGATTGTTTTCCCTGACAGTGTCACTGATAATCACTTTCCTGTCTCCGGCAGTGATGTATCCCTTATCGCCTGTCTGTCCCCCTGCTTCGGCATAGAACGGTGTTCTGTCAAAGACCATGTGAACAGCCTCTTTTCCCCTGCTGCTGACTTTTCTGTAACGGGCTATTCTGACGCTGTCCTCCGTACGGTCATAACCTGTAAAAATGGTGCTGTCCATGTCATGCACCACCACCCAGTCGCCTGCCAATACGGCTGCGTCATCCCTTGACCGTTCCTTCTGCGCGTTGAGTTCCTTCCTGAAGGCCTCTTCATCAAGGGTCATGTCGTGTTCTCTTAATATCAGCTGGGTAAGATCCACTGGGAAGCCGTAGGTATCAAACAGTTCGAAGGCGTCACTGCCTGGGAAGACCTCTGTTCCTTCCTTCTTCAGTGTCTCCAGCCTCCGCTCAATCATCTTAAGGCCCTTTCCGAGCGTCTTAAGGAATGACTGTTCCTCCTCGAAGATAACCTTCGAGATTATCTCCTGCTGTGCTGTCAGTTCCGGATAATGTCCGCCCATCGATTCAATCAGCGCAGGGAGCATCTTATGGATGAAGGGCTCATTCATGCCCAGTGAGGTATAGCCATATCTGACCGCGCGGCGGAGTATTCTCCGGATCACATATCCGGCCTTGTTGTTCGACGGCAGCTGTCCGTCAGCCACAGAGAAGGCTACTGTGCGGAGGTGATCAGAGATGACCCTGTGGGCTATGTCCCACTCCGGTTTTGTTCCGTATGGCTTGCCGGTCACCGCTGCTGAGGCTGCCAGCAGTGGCTGGAATATGTCGGTGTCATAGTTTGACTTTTTGTTCTGTATGACCATGCAGAGGCGTTCAAAGCCCATGCCTGTGTCTACATGCCTCTCAGGCAGGAGTTCAAGCTCGCCTCCGGCCCTGCGGTTGTACTGGATGAACACAAGGTTCCATATCTCTATTACCTGCGGATGGCCGGTGTTCACCAGCAGATGACCCGGTGTGGCGGCGCGCTCACTCTCCGACCTGATGTCGACGTGTATCTCTGAACAGGGTCCGCAGGGACCTGTCTCACCCATCTCCCAGAAGTTGTCTTTTTTTGAACCGTCAATGATGTGGTTGTCGGGTGCATCAAAGCATTTCCTCCAGTATCCTGCTGCCTCATCATCCCTCGGCACATCCTCTTCCGGGTCCCCCTCAAAGACAGTAGCGTAGATCCTGTCCCGGGGTATACCCAGGCGGCCTGTAAGGAACTCCCACGCCCACTCTATCGCCTCCTTCTTAAAATAGTCTCCGAACGACCAGTTTCCAAGCATCTCGAACATCGTATGATGATAGGTATCAAGCCCCACCTCCTCAAGATCGTTATGCTTGCCGGAAACCCGCAGGCACTTCTGTGAGTTGGCTATCCTTTTCCATGTTGCCGGCTGGTTGCCGAGGAAGATATCCTTGAACTGGTTCATCCCTGCGTTGGTGAACATCAGTGTGGGGTCATTCTTTATGACCATCGGTGCCGACGGCACTATTTTATGCTCTTTTGACCTGAAAAAACCGAGGAACTCCTCTCTTACATCATTTGCCTTCATCGTAACTCCGCACCCTGTGTTGAATTTCTTTTTTTTCGGGCTTGTAAAATTAATTTAATTATTTTACGTTTGTCTGATAGCATGTCAAAATAGTGCCTTTGCCCTGTCTGCTGATGCTGAAAAGAAAGAACTACGTTTTTGATGCAGCCAACCTTCAGTTCCTGCACCACCGGCGAAAAAGGAGTGAGAAACTTCTTCGCCTGTCGTTCTGGTTCATTGTTTCTATTTTAGTAACAATATGTTATGCTTTTATTTTCCATCGTATTTTCGGCTCTCCCAAAGAGGAGTTGCTGACACAGAGGGTGGAAGAGATGAGGCTCAGTTATTCGCTTCTCGAAAGAAAAATCGATTACACCTCTGCGGCTATAGCTGATCTCCGGTCATCGGACAATGCGTCATACCGGGCTGTTCTCGACCTTCCCCTGATCCCGGAGGACATCTCCGAAGGGGGCTCAGGCGGTGTTTTTCGGTTCGGTGACCTGACGGGATATATGAATACCGACATTATGGTATCTGTCAGATCGAAGTTTGAAGACCTCAAGACCCAGACCAACATACAGTACAACTCACTCACCGAGCTTACTGAGAAGGCAGCCGACTGGAAGGATATGTGGGCACATCTGCCCTATATCAGGCCGGTCAATGTAACCATGCGACTGGGTGACGGCATGAAGTTCCGTGAAAGGCACCCGGTGCTTGGATCTCCCAGGTGGCATTTCGGACAGGACTTCAGGTGTCCCATAGGCACCGAGGTGTATGCCACGGGAGCAGGCGTTGTATATTATGCCGGAAATGAAAATGACGGCTTCGGAATAAAGGTTGTGATAGATCACGGTTACGGATACCGGACCATCTATGGCCACCTCAGTGCCTACAGGGTAAAAAGAGGGGAGAAGGTGACGCGGGGCGACTTTATCGGACTGTCAGGCAGCACAGGCATCTCCTCCGGGCCTCACCTGCACTACCAGATCGACCTGTTTGGCGAACATGTTAACCCGCTGTGGTACTTCGGCGACAGCCTGACGGAGGATGAATATTTCATGATGCTCGACTTCCTTACAAAACCCTGACAGATCATTATTTTATGAATAAGTGGCCCGAAAGGGCTTTTTTTTGTATTTTCCCTATTATTTCTTATGTTTGCAACACACACAGTTTGCCATCATAGCAGATGCCAAAGACAAAGTACAAGTTTAATCATGAAACCCTCAGCTTTGACAGGATAAGGCTGGGTATCAGACAGACCTTCCTGCGTCTCTTCGGTTATTTCGTCGCCTCACTCTTTCTTGCCGGCATTTACGGGTTCATTTTTGCATTTGTGTTTGACTCCCCGCAGGAGAAGGCACTCAAGAGGGAGATTGAGCAGCTCACTCTTCAGTATGATCTGATGAATCGAGAGATGGAGAACGTTGAGAAAGTTCTGGGACACCTCCAGGAGACGGATGACAATCTGTACCGGACAATTTTCGAGACCGAACCGGTTCCCTCATCATACCGTGAGGGAGGTATCGGTGGCGTCAACAGGTATGAGGCGATGACGGGTTTTTCCAACTCGGAGCTGGTTATCGAGACTGCCATGCGGCTTGACAAGATCAGAAAGAAGATATACGTTCAGTCTGAATCCTTTGATGAGCTCATCGCATATGCCTCCGAGAAGGAGGAGATGCTGAGCAGCATCCCGGCAATCCAGCCACTGTCAAATAAGGACCTGAAGCGCACGGCATCAGGCTTTGGCTTCCGTATTCATCCCATCTACAAGATTTCAAAGTTCCATTCAGGCATGGACTTCACCGCCCCGACAGGCACTGAGGTGTATGCAACGGGTAACGGGGTGATCGGCACTGTCAAGTCGGCCCGCCGCGAACTCGGCAACCATATTATTATTGACCACGGATTCGGATACCAGACGGTATACGCTCATCTTGACGGCTTCAACGTCAGGGTGGGACAGAAGGTCAAACGGGGCGATGTGATAGGCTACGTGGGCAGTACCGGCCTCTCCACGGCACCCCATCTGCACTATGAGGTATTGGTGAACGGCAGGCAGGTCGATCCGGCACTCTATTATTTCAACGATCTCACTCCCGACGAATACGACCGGATGCTTGAGATATCCGGCAAGAGCGGCCAGACGTTCGACTGATTCATTTAACATACCATGCCTTACAGGGAAAAGAGAGTAGAAAAGCTATATTACCAGATCGGGGAGGTCGCGGAGATGTTTTCCGAGTCTGTATCTACCATTCGCTTCTGGGAGAAGGAGTTTGACGTTCTCCGTCCGAAAAAGAACAACAAGGGCAACAGGCTCTTCATGCAGGAGGATATAAAAAACCTCAGGCTCATTCATCACCTTCTCAGGGAGAGGGGGATGACCCTCGACGGAGCAAGGAAATACCTGAAAAACAACCGTGAAGAGACTGATTACAGGCTTGAGATAGCTGATACGCTGCGCAACATCAGGGCTATGCTCGTTGATATCAGGAATGAAATTGAATGAGCCTATGGCTGTCACCCTCGGAGAATTCGTACGATGGCTCGAAGAGCTGATCCCCCCGGCATTTCAGGAACAATATGACAACAGCGGACTTCAGGTGGGCGATCCTGCTTCGGTGGTTGATTCCGTGTTGCTGACCCTTGATGTGACGCCCGATGTCATCCGTGAGGCCGTCAGCCTGGGATGCAGCCTGGTTGTCTCACACCATCCGCTCATCTTCAATCCGCTGAAGCGCCTGACATACGGCAGCGACTCCGAGGTGAGTGTGGCTGAGGCCGTCAAAAACAACATTGGAGTCTATTCAGCCCACACCAGTTTTGATAACATACAGAACGGGGTGAGTCATATCCTTGCAGAGAAGCTGGGGCTGGAAGGTATCCGGGTTCTTGTACCCCTTCAGGGCAAGCTCTCCAGGATTGTGACTTTTGTTCCCGAGGCTCATGCCGGCAAGGTGAGGGATGCACTTTTTGCCGCAGGGGCGGGTCATATAGGCAACTACGATCGTTGCAGCTTCAATGTGCAGGGCCAGGGCACCTACCGTGCAGGCGAGGGTGCCGATCCCTTTGCAGGCAGCAAGGGTGAAAACCATACTGAGGCTGAGGTACGTATTGAGGCAGTCGTGCCGTCACATCTCGCAGGGGCGTGTGTCAGGGCTCTGCTGGAGACTCACCCCTATGAGGAGGTGGCTTATGACATCATCGCCCTGGAGAACGACTATCACGGCGCCGGCGCCATCGGCATCCTGTCCTCACCCCTCACCGGCAGTGAGCTGCTCGCACGGCTGAAGCTGCTGACAGGCTTGCCGGCTATACGCTACAGCGGCGACCCCTCACGCACCCTGACTACAGTGGCTGTCTGCGGAGGGTCAGGCGCCGCCTTCATCCCTGCCGCCGCCCGCGCCGGCGCCGACGCTTTCATCACCGGCGACATCAAATACCACGCCTTTGCAGAGGCCCCCCGAACCATGCTGGTGGCTGACGCAGGCCATTATGAGAGCGAAAAATTTTCTTTGGAGATTCTCTACGACCTGATTCATAAAAAATTTCCTAACTTTGCACTCCGGTTTTCCGGAATAATTACGAATCCGATAAATTACTACCAGTAGGATGAAGCTTGCATTTTACAAAGACATAAGCACCAGATTACTGTAGTGTCATGTGGGTTCCGTCATACTCCTTAAAATAAAAGTATAATATGGTAAAACAGACAAAATCAGCTGAACCTGAACTTACAATCGAAGAAAAACTCAGGGCTCTTTATTCACTGCAGCTTGTTGATTCAGACATAGATAAGATACGCACCCTCAGGGGCGAGCTCCCGCTTGAGGTGCAGGACCTGGAGGATGATGTGGCAGGCCTCGAGACCAGGATTGGCAATCTGAAAGGCGAGTTGGCCGAGCTTGAGAAGTCAATATCCGGCAAGACCAACGAGATCACCAACTCACAGGCTCTCATAAAGAAGTACGAGGAGCAGCAGAACAATGTCCGCAACAACCGCGAGTTTGATTCGCTCTCCAAAGAGATAGAGTTCCAGACGCTGGAGATTGAGCTCTGCAACAAGAAGATCAAAGAG
Organism: Bacteroidales bacterium; assembly: GCA_041740815.1. Classification (GTDB taxonomy): domain Bacteria; phylum Bacteroidota; class Bacteroidia; order Bacteroidales; family VadinHA17; genus SR-FBR-E99. Next base: position 471 of record JBGSLG010000081.1, on the reverse strand, counting down.
TTCACAATCCAGGTTTCAGATAAGAAAGAGGTGATGGCTGAGGCTCAGAATGCACTTGATGAGCGGACACGCGACCTCGACGGCAAGAAATCGGAACTGGATGATATCACACGTGATACACAGAAGGAAGAAGAGCAGCTTGATGCGAAGTCGGAAGAGCTGCAGACCAAGATAGAGGAGAGGCTTCTCACAGCTTACAAGCGTATCCGTTCCAACGCCCGTAACGGACTGGCAGTTGTCTCGGTACAGAGAGATGCATGCGGCGGCTGTTTCAACCAGATACCCCCGCAGCGCCAGCTTGACATCAGGTCAAGGAAGAAGATCATTGTTTGCGAATACTGCGGGCGCATCCTCGTTGATGACGAGATCGTGAAGGAGCAATAAACTTACAACCGTTTTTTTTCCTATACAGAGACGTTGCACGCAACGTCTCTTTGCGTTTTCGTATCTTTGCTTTGTTGATATACAATC
>JBGSLG010000080.1:0-1913 GCA_041740815.1 Bacteroidales bacterium | reverse complement strand
CGACCTGGACCTGAGAAGAAAAAATATATTACCTTGACCTTACGGTAAACAAGTGTGAATTATACCGTAATGTTTGTCTAATATCAAGTAACACATGAGCTTCTTTCATCTCAGCATATTTCTTTCGGCAGCCATTGGATTTATAATCATAGCCTGGATAAGGAGTTTTGACATCTATGAAAAGGAGACTTATGTTTCAATGATATGGGCCTTTCTGGCAGGCGGTACAATCTCGGTTCTGATAGCTCTCGGGGTCTATGGATTCCTGCAGATTTTCGGCATTGATGATTCTGCCATCAGCAACGCCACAGGGTCATTCCTGGTGATAGGTCCCGTGGAGGAGTTCGCAAAGCTTGTGGGGCTGATAGTTGTTTACGGCTTCATAAAGAAACAGTTCAATGAACTTACCGACGGCATTATATATATGTCATGCGTTGCTCTCGGCTTTTCTGTAATTGAAAATTTTTTCTATGCCAATGCGGGAGAGAACAACCAGTATCTGCTCGTTTTCAGGGCTTTCATAAGCACCCCTGCACATATCTCGTTCAGTGTGTTGCCGGGTTATGCATGGTACAGGTACAAACATGAGAACAAACCTTTCATTACAGTCATTTATGCCCTGCTTGTTGCAAGCGTACTGCACGGACTCTTCGATGCACTTGCATTCAGCCCCGGGTATAACTTCCTGCTGCTGATCTATCTCTACCTGATAATAATCCTGTCACTCAGGATTGTTCAGTACAGTAATATTCTCTCCCCTTTCAGGCCGGCATTTTCGGCACTGTTTGAAACCCCGGAGGAGGAGATGACGACGGACCTTGAGTGTCCCGTGTGTAAGTCTCATGCACCCAAACCCTTGTTTCGCAACAGGTGGTTTTCAGCATACCGGTGTGACAGTTGCGGGAATCATTTGTCATCAGCACGCGATATAGCGGAAATATTCAGGATCTTTGCCCCGGAATACAAACGATTCAGGAAAAAGGTTATGCCTGCCAGGCTTAATGACGGAAGGACCGTGAACAGCGTTTACGGTACAGCGTTTCTTAGTGAGAGCGGCAGGCTTGGTTTCTACCGGATGGAAGACATTGCCGGTCGGATTCAGGATATCAATGATGCCTTGCTGCACCGGTTCCGCAAGAAGTCATTCATATCAGGGAACCTGCTTAGAAGGCTTTTTGAATAATTCGTCAAGAGAATAAACAGAGCAGCATATATGCGAACAGCCCTTTACAATGCAGTATTTTTCACCGGGAGAGAATTGGTCAGAGACAAGGTTCTGCTAATCGAAAACGGCTATATTACAGGTTTTGAGGATCACCCGGTTGTTGCTGACGACGTGACACAAATTGACTGCAAGGGTAATCTTGTGACGGCAGGGCTGGTTGACCTGCAGATTGCAGGAGGCGGCGGATACCTTTTCTCAGGCAGTCCGACGGCAGATGCACTGGCTGCCATTACCCGATCGATAGTATCAACCGGAACAACCGGGTTCCTCCTGGCATTGCCCACCAACAGCACGGAGGTCTACAATGAGGCTTTCAGGGTTGTCCGGGACAACCCCCACCCTGCCATGCTGGGTCTTCATCTTGAAGGACCGTTCATCAGCCTGGCAAAAAGGGGTGCTCATTCCAAAGAACTGATCAGGACGCCCACGGCAGAGAATGTGATTGAACTTCTCTCCGGTGCCGGGGGCACAATCAGGATGATGACCGTTGCGCCGGAGGCATGCACCGCTGAGATCATCAGCCTACTGAAGGAGCGTGGGATCACCGGTGCCGCGGGCCACAGCAACGCCACGTTCAGTGAAGCATCACGGGGTTTTGCCATGGGCATTGAGACCACCACCCATCTCTTCAATGCAATGTCACCCATCCATCACCGTGACCCGGGTTTGCCGGGAGCGGTTTTCGACT
>JBGSLG010000079.1:0-1870 GCA_041740815.1 Bacteroidales bacterium | reverse complement strand
CTCCGGGCCAGGGAAATGATAGTCAAACTCTCCGATTTCATGCGCTATTCGCTCTCTTCCAGGAATGAGCAACCGGTATCCCTTCAGAATGAGATGGAAAGCCTCCGGCTATACCTGCAGATAGAGAAGGTCAGATTCGGTGAACGCCTTGTCATACAGGAGGATATAAGTCCCGAATGCCTGCCGGCCCTCCTGCCCGGTATGCTGCTGCAGCCACTCTATGAAAACGCCGTTAAACACGGGGTCTATGAATCAACGGAGGAGGTGATCATCAATACAACCGCAGTAATGGAGAACAACACAGTGGTGATCTCCGTGTCCAACAATGTTGACACTGATGCCGTGGTCACCCGAAAAGGAGCCGGAATAGGTCTCAAAAATGTAAGCAGCAGGCTGGAGCTGTTCTTCGGCGAGACGGCAGACCTCACCGTTAAACGCACAGATGAGAGCTTCAATGTAACTGTCAGGTTCCCCTTTCGCAGGACATGAAAAATATTCTATCACAAAAGAATGAAAACAATTAGAACACTGATCATCGAGGATGAGGCTCCGGCCCGGGAACTGGTTAAGTATATGCTCAGGGACCACCCCGAGATTGAGGTAATAGGCGAATGCGGCGACGGATTCTGCGGAGCCCGGGAGATAAAGGAAAAGCGTCCTGACCTGATCTTCCTCGACATACAGATGCCCAAACTGACAGGATTTGAGCTACTGGAAGTCATTGATGAGAAGCCCGAGGTGATATTTACCACAGCCTTCGACCAGTATGCCATAAGAGCCTTTGAACTGAATGCAGTAGATTACCTGCTCAAACCCTTCTCAAAGGAACGGTTTGACGATGCGCTGGGGAAGGCTGTCAGCCGCCTTGAAAAAGAGGAGCCCGAGCCGGAGAAGATTGAGAAGCTTGTAGCCGCCGCCTCCGAAGCGGAGGGTTACCTGACAAGAATCGTATTCAGAAAGGGAGCAGGAATAAAGATCATACCGCTGAACAATGTCTCATACCTCGCCGCGGAAGATGACTATGTGATGATCTATTACAGCGAAGGCAAGGCGCTGAAACCCAAGACAATGAAATATTATGAGGATCACCTCCCCCCGGGCCTCTTCATAAGGGTCCACAGATCATACATGGTTAATGTGGAACAGATCACCCGGCTCGAGCCATACAGCAAGGACAATTACGTGGCAGTGCTTAAATCCGGAGAGAAGATCCCGGTGAGCCGTGCAGGATATAAGATGCTGCGGGAGAAACTCAACTTCTAGTCTTTTCTCTTCAGCCTGTTGCACCTGGGGGCATACCGAAACAGACTCTTTTCCGGCCTGTACCGTCTGAAGATAAACCCCGGAACAGGATCATAACCGTGAGTGCCTCCCGGCCTGCACCTGAGGATACGGCCGGTAGAGATGATGATCCCGGTGATGGGGCCATGCAACCTGAAGGCATCAATTGCGTACTGCGAGCATGTAGGAACATGGCGGCATGAAGGCGGAGTCCACGGAGAAATAAACAACCGGTAAATCCATACAGGGAGTAGCAGTATAAAAGATAATATCTTTGTGGCAGTCTTTATCACCGTGCCCAAAGATAAGCTGAATCGTCATGACAAAATGACCTCCTTTCAGAACTTATCGATATTGGCAGATGTTTTGATGTAATAAAATAAACTTAACAGAAGCAATAATTCATGGAGACAATGTTTTTACACAACGGGACCTACTGGATCATATTTAGTCGACCCTTAACAAGTCTTGTTTTTCAATAAATCAGTATAGTGGCATATTTTATCGACCAGCTACCTGTCAGTAAATCCAGGACAAAATAAATGGCATCCCGGATCTGCCTTAATCTTTTCATCATATTGAAGGCCAC
>JBGSLG010000078.1:0-2988 GCA_041740815.1 Bacteroidales bacterium | reverse complement strand
CTGTTCAAACCCCATCCTTGAGGCTTCCATGATACGCTGTTCGAGTCTTGCCACCGGCCGTATCTCTCCTGAGAGCCCCACTTCTCCGGCGAAGGTCGTATGCTGGTCTACGGGTGCGTCAAGATTTGATGACATCACCGCGCTCACCACTGCAAGGTCAATGGCCGGGTCACTCACTTTCAGTCCGCCGGCGATGTTGAGAAAGACATCCTTCACTCCCAGCTTGAACCCTGCCCTCTTCTCCAGCACTGCTAGCAGCATGTTCAGCCTGCGTGTGTCAAAGCCGGTGGAGCTGCGCTGCGGAGTGCCGTAGACGGCGCTGCTCACCAGGGCCTGTGTTTCAATCATGAAGGGTCTCAGGCCGTCAACCGTAGCTGCAATTGTCACACCGCTGGCGGGGTCACGGTCGCGGCGGATGAAGAGCTCTGAGGGGTCCGTCACCTCGCGCAGGCCATTGGAGGCCATCTCGAAGATGCCTATCTCAGCCGTCGACCCGAAGCGGTTCTTAACAGGGCGGAGGATACGGAAGACGTAATTGCCGTCGCCCTCGAACTGGAGGACCACGTCAACGATATGCTCAAGCACCTTGGGCCCGGCAAGGGTGCCGTCCTTTGTTATGTGTCCTATGAGTATCACCGGCACGCCGGATTCCTTGGCATAGCGTAGCATCATGGCGGCGCACTCCCTGACCTGCGACACTGACCCTGCAGAAGACTCCAGCACCGAGGAGCTGAGTGTCTGTATTGAATCTATTATCACCAGGCCGGGATTCATGGCTCCTGCCTGCGCTATGACGTTCTCAAGCTCGGTCTCGTTGTAAATGAAGCAGTTGTCATTGGATCCCTCGAGACGCTTAGCCCTGAGCTTGACCTGGCCTTCGCTCTCCTCCCCGGAGACATATAGTACTTTTCTTCCTTCGCTGGCCAGAGCTATCTGCAGAGCGAGGGTTGACTTGCCTATGCCTGGCTCCCCGCCCATGAGTATCAGCGATCCCCTGACCATCCCTCCTCCCAGGATGCGGTCTGCCTCACCTATCCCGGTAGAGATACGGTCATTCTCATTCACCTCTATCCCCGAGAGAAGCTCAGGCTTCCTCCGCGGCGCATCTTTAGTTATCCCCGTGGATGAAGAATGAGTGACAAGCTCCTCACGATAGGTGTTCCATTCCCTGCAAGCAGGACAATGGCCAATCCATTTGGGTGACTCGGCGCCGCAGTTCTGGCACACATATACAGTCTTGTTCTTTGCCATGGGGAAAAGGATTATGCAACAGGCAAATTTACCAAAAGAACTCTATCACGCCTCTTTTTCAGCAACGACAGAGGATAAAACCTTTCCGCCTTTTTTCCCCAGAAGCGCATATATCGAGATTGCGCCGAACAGGGCTATCAGAAAGAACTGTGATTCATGGGAGAGGGTGGCATAGGCCAGTCCCTCCTCGAGGGGTATGGCGTAGGCTACAAGAAGGCCGCGTGACACGATCCAGTGATATGCTCCCATTCCGCTCTGTACCGGCACTGCCATGCCAAAGCTGCCAATCACCAGAATGAACATGGCGCCTCGCAGGCCCAGGTCCGAGGTTGCGTCAAGACACAAAAGCGGAAAGTATGACATCAGGAGATAGCAGACCCATAACAGAAATGTAAGCAGGATGAACTCCCACCTTCTTTTCAGCCTGAGTATGGACTTCACTCCGTCAAGAATGCCGTCTGTGAAGGCGTAAGCCCTTGAGAACAGGGGTTTAACCGATAGCCTGGGCCTTAGCCTGAAATAGATCACTATGACAAGTATTGCCAGGGCGACGATGAACAGGGTAATGGCAGTGAGTGAGCCAAGGGATGATGAAAGTTTCTCTTCTGCCGGGGTGATGACATTCTCGGAGAGAAAGCTGCCGGTGACGGAACTGCCAACAACCAGTGTAAGACCGAGGATCACCAGGACAGTAAGTATGTCTACCGTTCGCTCTGCGAGCATGGTTCCCACGAGCCTGTCAAAAGGTATCTTTTCCTTCTTGCCGAGGGCGGCACACTTGGCTACCTCACCCAGTCTCGGGAAGATCATGTTGGCGAAATACCCTGTTAAGACCGCATGGTATGCGTTAACCACCCCGGCCTTATATCCCAGCGGTTCTATGAGAAGTGTCCAGCGTCGCGCCCTGATCAGGAAACTCAGGAGGGAGACGATTATGGCAGGCACCAGCCACCCGTAATGGGCTTTGCGCAGCACATCACCGAGATCCCTGAAGTCGATGCCCCTGAATGAGAGCCACAGGAGAACCATGGCCAGAGCAAGGAACAGTACGGCCTGAAAAGTTTGCTTCAGCCCCTTTTTCAATTTCAGATAAGTTTGTTTGTGGCTGTATCGGGTAAAATAATATGCGGAGTGAATGTCCTCGCCTCTGCGAAATCGACCATTGCAAATGACATGATGATCACCACATCACCGATTGCGACACGTCTGGCTGCCGGCCCGTTAAGACAGATCTCGCCCGAGCCTCTCCGGCCCTTGATGACATATGTCTCAAGCCTGTTGCCGTTGTTCCTGTTAAGCACCTGCACCTTCTCATGTTCAACAAGGTTGGCTGCATCCATAAGGTCTTCGTCAATTGTGACGCTTCCCACGTAGTTAAGGTCTGCACCGGTGACGGTGACATTGTGTATTTTCGATTTAAGTACCTCTATCATCATTGTTCTGCAGGAATGAATCCATTTAATGTGCAAAGATAAATATCCTTTTCGTCAGCGCAACTTCATCTCGATATTGTCAATAAGCCTGACATTGCCGGCATATAGGGCTATGCAGCCGTACCAGGTTTTCTCGGGTGACATCTGAATAGCCGACCTGACGGGAACAAGCGTCACATCCTCAACTATTTCAAAGTATTCAAGCCTGAAGTCGGGGATCATGTTTATCCTGTCGGCGACGAACTCCTTTATCTCTGCAATTTCATAATCAGGGGTCATGGCTGCTGCCGCGATAAGGGTCCGG
>JBGSLG010000077.1:0-21412 GCA_041740815.1 Bacteroidales bacterium | reverse complement strand
TTGAAGGGCAGCAGTGTCTTCAGATCAGCACCACGCAGGCCCGGAATGATCTCAGCAATAGCCTTGGCATCTTCACCGATGATCTCCAGGAACCGTTCGTTTGACTGAAGTATCTTCAGCTCGTTATCAACTATCACCACCCCGTTTGGCAGCTTGTTGAGCATGCTGTTCATTGTATCTGACGCATCCTGTGCGACGTCCTTCTCTCTCATGGCCAGCTCCTCCGACTCCTTAAGGGCTTTCTTTGTCTCGGAAAGTTTCTTGTTGGTCTGGCGCAGGGTCTCAATATACTCCTGCTTGTTGCGGAGATTGTAGGTGTGGCACATCTCCGGCACCGCCAGTCCCTTTGCAACTGTAGATGCAAATTCACGGCATGATCCATAACCGCATGCATTGCAGTTAAGCTCCTCTGATCGTCTCTCCTTGCCTATTATCTTCATGACCTCATTGATGGCCTCCGGGGTGGGTTCAGGTATTCGCTGGTCATTGGCTCTGAAAGTGCGGGCCAGGTCAAGAGATGACCACCGGTCGAGATCCTTCTGCCACTGATGGCTGTCGAGTGCTTCTACGCGCTTCTCGGCATACTGCTTGACAAGGGAACGGCGTCTGAACCGCTCGTCGTGCCTTATCATCCCTGGACCCAGCATGCACCCCGGGCAGAAGAAGAGGTTAAAGTGATGTTTTATTGTGTCTATATGATGATCGAAGTCGTTGACAGCCTCCTTTACATCCTCGGCGCCGGAGGCGGTGATAACCTGGCTCGATACCAGGTCACGTTTAATACCTGCAGCCTGGAGTATGCCTGCAGGGTAGGGGTAGAGCGCTCCCCAGTTGCCAAAGGGAGGGTCGAACTCAGCCATCTTTACGGTCTTTTCCCGGATCTCATCCTCATCGAATAGTTGGCGGATCTCAATGAATGTCAATACTGCTTCAACGAGATTCCTCTCCTTGTACAGTGAGGCCTCTGCCTTGATATCAATACACGGGCCTATGAAGACGTTTGCGACATCCTCGCCGTAGAGATCACGGGTGACCATGGCCGTAGCCACCATGGGAGATACCAGCGGCGCCAGGTTGGGCACAAGATTGGGATGGTACTTCTCAATCATCTCCACAATGGCGGGACAATTGGCAGTGATGTAATACTTACCGCTCGACTCTTCGAAGAGCTTTTTATAAGCATAGGCAACCAGATCAACCCCGAAAGAGACCTCATGAACATAGGTGAAGCCAAGCTTTCTGATCATTCCCACAAACTTGCGGTAGTCAGTGATGTCATCAAACTCCGATGCAATGCTTGGAGCAATGAGCGCTGCGGTCTTACGTCCCGAACCCAGCAGTTCCCTCACCTGTCTCCTTGAGTCCATGAAGTCGATTGCCCTCGGGGAACATGAGAGGAAACAGAGCCCGCAACCTATGCACCTGTCGGCAATTATCACCGGGTGCTGCCTCTCGGGCTTGACCTCTATGGCATTCACCGGGCATGCCCTCACACAGGAATAAGAGTTGCGGCACTTATCCTCATTTATGTAAATTACCTGATCGGGTATCTTCATTATCAATGCATTAAGTTAAAGTGGCCGGTTATACCAGCTCCTTCTCAAGGATTTTTTCTATGTCATGCATACTTACCTGCGCAAACAACTTTCCGTTGATGATGATGAACGGACCTTCATTGCAGCGGTTCATACATCTCGCTCCCCGGAGCACCACCTTGTCATCGAGGTGATTCTTCCTGAGATAATCTCTCAGAACCTGTACTACCTCCCTGTTACCTCTTGAGAAACAGGAGCTTCCAAGGCAAATCTCAATTTCGTAAGATTGTCCCAACTCTCCTCTTTTATTTCATATCCACTCAAAAGTACAACAAATTTCATTTACCCGGGATAAGCAACATTCAATTTCAATCGTTATTTGTTAATAAAATAACAATGTTTTTGAAATAACAATAATTATTCATAAATTTGTCAGAAACTGAAAAGTCAGATCATTTTAATAATGAGTAAGATAGATGATATTCTGAGTCACTACAGGGAGGGAAGTCACGAGAGTCTCATTCCGATCCTCCAGGATATACAGGAAGCTGAAGGGTATCTGTCTGAGAATGCGATAGTCAGGATTGGCAGTTTCCTTCAGATGTCCACCACCAAGATCTTTGGCCTGGCGACCTTCTATGACCGTTTCCGGTTTTTCCCCTGCGGGAAGGTACACCTCCGGATATGCAACGGTACCACATGCTTCATTAACGGCTCCACCTCAGTGGCGGCAGCGGTACGTGAGGCGGTTGGCATTGACCCGGGTCAGACAACGCGCGACGGGCGGTTCAGTTATGAGCTCACGTCATGCATGGGAGGATGCAATGATGGTCCCGTTGTGGCAACAGGTGATACATATTTTACTCATATCCGCAGTGAGGATATACCTGAGATGATTTCAAAACTCAAAGCGCTGGCTGACCTGAAATGAAAGAGCATACAGAAAATGATTCCAGGGATTTCCTGGTCAGCGAGGTGCTCATGCACGGATCCGATACGCTGCCGGCGGAGACTGAAAAGCGGCTGGCTGATATACGCCGTGACAAGCCCTCTGTGCCCGTCATCTACGTTGCCTCAGGCTCGGCAGCAATAATCGCCGGAGGCCTGAAAAGCGCCGCCGCCGCAGAGCTCTATCTCAGCGAGATGGGTATCCGCGGAATGGTAATAATGACCGGCTGCCACGGACCTGCAGTCTTCGAACCGATGGTATGCGTTCATCTGCCAGGGAAAAACAAGCTTATTTTCAGGAACATTTCAGAAGACAAGATAGAACCGCTGTTAAACGGCGTTTTTCACAATGACATGCCCGTTGAGGACCTTGTTGCCCAGGCAGGCACCACCGGCTTTGAGGCATGGCATGACATACCCTTCGTGGAGGAGATCCCCTTCTTCAGATTGCAGAAGCGCGTGGTGCTTAGCAACTGCGGCTTTTATGACCCGGAGAATATTGAAGAGTATATTGCCCGCGGAGGCTACAGGGCCTTTCTGAAGACCATACGCAACTACACACATGAGGAGGTTTGTGACATCGTTGAACGGAGCGGACTGAGGGGTCGCAGCGGTGGAGGGTTCATTACCGGCCTGAAATGGAAGTATGCCCTTAACTCGGCTTCTGACAACAGGTATCTCATCTGCAATGCCAAGGAGAGTGACCCTGGCTCATATGCCGACAGGTCGGTCATGGAGGGAGACCCGCACAGGCTGATAGAGGGTATCTGCATTGCCTCATATGCCATAGGAGCGTCCAATGCAATTATCTACCTGAAGATCGGTTCGCCCCATCCCCTGGCCAGGCTCAGGAAAGCACTCGAAGCTGCCCGCACTTACGGGATCATCGGACATAATATCCTTTCCAGCGGGTTCAATCTCGATATAGTCATCAGGGAGGAGGCCGGAGCTTTTGTATGCGGTGAAGAGACAGCGCTGATAGCCAGCCTGGAGGGCAAGCGCGGCATGCCGGAGCTGAAGCCGCCATATCCGACCACCAGCGGCCTGTACGGTAAACCGACAGTGATCAACAACGTCGAGACCCTGATGAATGTCCCCCTCATTATGTCACACGGCCCGGAGTGGTTCCGTAACATGGGCACTGCCGGGAGCAAGGGCACCAAGCTGTTCTCCCTCGGCGGCCGGGGAAGGTTTACAGGTTTGATAGAGGTGGAGATGGGTACCCCCTTCAGAACTATTGTAGAAGGCATTGCCGATGGCATCCGCGAGGGGAAGGCATTCAAAGCACTGCAGATAGGCGGACCGTCGGGAACATTCATCACTGAACAAAATCTCGCGCTGCCTGTCGATTTTGATGTGTTGCGGGAGAACGGCATTGCCATGGGCTCCGGCGGGCTCATAATTATCGACGAGACCACTTGCATGGTAGACTTTGTCAGATACTACATGGAGTTCATCCACAAGGAGAGTTGCGGCAAGTGCATCCCGTGCCGTGAGGGTACGGGACGAATGCTCGAGATACTCGAGAATATCATCCGCAAACCCAATACAGAAGACTCCAACGCCACCCTCGAGAGGTTCAAGGGGGTGATGCAGCTCGAGACCATCGCCTCGGTGATGAAGGACACATCGCTCTGCGGATTGGGACAGACAGCCCCTAATCCCTTCATGAGCGCCATGACCAGCTACCGCGAAGAGTTCGAGGAGCATATCTTCGACAGACGCTGCCGTGCCAATGTGTGCCGCGGCCTCAGGACATTCAGCATCGATGTCGATAAATGCACCGGCTGTACCGTGTGTGCCGCCAAATGCCCGGTGAACGCGATCTACGGAACCAGGCTCCAGCCATTCTTCATCGTTGACGACAAATGTATCGGCTGCGGAATATGCTATGATGTTTGCAAGTTCAGCGCCGTAACGGTAAAATAAGCCATGCAGTTCACTATAGAGGTAAATAATAAAAGTATAAAGGCGGAGAAGGGGGAGACCATTCTCTCAGCCCTTAACCGCAATGGCATAATGATCCCCACTCTCTGCAGGATGCCAGAGTTCACGCCTACCGGCGCCTGCCGCATGTGCGTGGTGGAGGTGGAGGGCCGCGACAGGCTCGTCACCGCCTGCTCGGCGCCGGTGGAGGAGTGGATGAAGATACAGACCCACTCACCCCGCGTTATCAGAGCAAGGAAAACAATAGTGGAGCTGCTGCTCTCGAACCACCCTGACGACTGTCTGTACTGCGACCGCAACCTCGACTGTGAGCTGCAGCGCCTTTCCGATGAGATGCAGGTCAGGGAGAGACGCATACGCGGAAGCAAGATCAAACCCCGCCGCGACCAGTCGAGCCCGGCCATTGTGCGCGAGCTATCAAAATGCATCCTCTGCGGCCGCTGTCTCAGGGTTTGTGAAGAGGTTGTCACCGCCACCTCAATAGACTTTATCGGCCGCGGGCGTTACACCCATGTCGGGCCGGCTATGGACCGCGACTTCAACTTCTCGAGCTGCATACACTGCGGCCAGTGCGTGCTGGTCTGCCCCACGGGAGCCCTCCATGAGAAACACTACCTGTCCGAGGTACAGGAACAGCTCAGCAAAAGCGATGTGACAAGGGTCATACAGTATTCGCCACTGGTGCCATACGCACTGGCAGGGGAGCTGGGCGTGAAATATCACCGCGACTTCGACAGGCTGATGAACGCTGCTCTCAGAAAGATCGGGTTTGACAGGGTATTCCTGTCGGGCGCAGGGACTGATATACTCATAACCGAGCTTGCTGATGCCGTGATGAGCGCCAAAAGCAACCCGGCACGGAAACCCCTGATAGTCTCGGCCTGCCCGGCCTGGGTCAAATACTGCGAACAGTTTACCCCCGGACTACTGCCCCTGCTTTCGACACTCAAGACACCTCAGCAGATCTCCGGAGCAATTATCAAATCCGTTGTTCCTGCTACCCGTGACAAGTCGCGGGTCTACACCGTCTCTGTGACTCCATGCACAGCAATGAAGTTCGAGGCACGCCGTGACAGCATGACGAGGAAAGGCATCAGCGACATTGATACCGTGCTTACCGTCAGGGAGCTGGCAAGGCTTATAGTCCTTTACGGTATTGACATATCCAACATCGATCCGGAGCCTGCAGACGAGCCCATGGCTCTCCGCAGTTCAGCCTCACTTCTTGCCGAGGCCGCGGGAGGCATCACAGAGTCTGTCTTGCGATCAATTGCTGTCAGGGCAGGAGAGAAGGAGGCTGACAGGCCGGCTGTAAAAAAACTGCGTAACAACGGCACCTTCAGGGAAGCCATGGTGACGGCGGCCGGAGTGACTTATACCGTGGCTGTTGTTGACGGACTGAAAGGACTGGAGAAGCTTCAGAGGATGATCGAAGCAGGAGCCGGCTATGACCTCGCAGAGGTGATGGCATGCCCCGGAGGTTGCGTCAACGGCGGAGGAATGGAGCCGGCCGGCTCAAGAGAGGCCGTACGGCAGAGATCAAAATTCATATGGCAGACCGACGACCAGGAGGCGGTAAGAGGCCCTGAACAATCGGCCTCGGTTGAAGCGTTATATGGGAAGGTATTTGAGCAGTGCTCCGAGCTCGCTGATAAGCAGTTGTTTCATACACACTTCAGTAAACGCGATGTATTGCTTTAATGGATAGCATCATGTTGGTATACACAATAAAAGAACTCTGCCGTACCTGTTACACCTGTGTCAGGGAGTGCCCGGCGCGTGCCATTCGCATTGTAGGCGGACAGGCAGAGGTGATAACGGAGAGGTGTGTCGCCTGCGGGAACTGCACCAAGGTATGCAGCCAGGGCGCAAAGGTGTTTGTGAACACCGTGGACATGGTACGGAAAGTACTGGAGAGACCCGGGAAAAAGGCCGCCCTGGTGGCACCAAGCTTTCCAGCAGAGTTTCATGACATGACTGAACATCTCAAGGTGGTGGGAATGATCAGGGCACTTGGCTTTGATTATGTCGCCGAGGTATCTTTTGGCGCAGACCTGGTGGCTCACCGCTACCGCAACCTGATCAGCGAGGCCGGTGCCGAAAACTATATCTCATCTGACTGCCCGGCAATTGTCTCCTTCATCAGGTTCTACCACCCGGACCTGACAGCTAACCTGATACCTGTAGTATCGCCTATGGTGGCTATGACAAGGGTGATGAGAAACAAATACGGTGAAGACCTTTCAGTGGTCTTCATCGGACCATGTGTGGCAAAAAAATCAGAGAATGCCGAGGTGGATGTCGCAATTACATTCCTTGAGCTGAGGGAGATGTTCGAAACCGCCGGCATCACTCCCGCAGCAGCCGTTCCCTCAGAGTTCGATCCGCCGCTGGGAGGCCGTGGCGCCATATTCCCGGTGACACGAGGTCTTCTTCAGACGGCAGGAGTCAATGACGATGCCATCACCGGAAACATAATTGCAGCCGAGGGAAGGATAGACTTCCAGGAGGCTATAAAGGAATTTGAGGAGGGGATGATAGGCGGTCAGCACCTCGAGCTGCTTTGCTGCGAGGGCTGCATCATGGGCCCCGGGATGAGCAAGGGCGGCAAACAGTATAACAGGAGAGCCCTCGTCAGTACCTATGCTCAGGAGAAGATGAACACCCTCGACATGGACGACTGGCGAACTAACCTGGAAATCTATGATAAACTTGACCTCTCCGTCCGCTTCCGTCCGGAGGATATGAGGCGAGACATACCTGAAGATGATGAGGTTAAAAGCGTACTGGCCTCTATGGGCAAACTGACGGCCAAGGATCATCTCGACTGCGGAGCCTGCGGATATGAAACATGTGTAGACCATGCAGTGGCCATTGTGAAAGGGCTGGCAGAGGAGGAGATGTGCCTCCCCTATACAATTGAGAAGCTTCACAGGTCGGTACAGGACCTGGCTCTCTCCAACGCCAAGCTGACAACAATGCAGAACGCCCTCAAGCAATCGGAAAAACTTGCTCACATGGGCCAGCTTTCGGCAGGCATAGCCCACGAGCTTAATAACCCGCTGGGCGTGGTGATAATGTACAGTAATATACTCCTCGACGAATGCAAGCCTGAGGACCCGGTGCGTGAAGACCTGAATCTCATCGTTGAACAGGCGGCACGTTGCAAGAAGATCGTTGGAGGCCTGCTGAACTTTGCCCGCAAAAACCAGGTGAACCACCAGTTTACAGACATAAGAAAACTGACGGAGAACAGCATTGCCGGCGTAGTCTTTCCTGAAAATATCAAGGCCGTGGTTGACGACCGCACCACCAGTCCTGACGCCTCAATAGACTCCGAACAGATGACCCAGGTGCTCACCAACCTCTTTAAGAACGCCATCGATGCCATGCCTGACGGAGGCACGCTGAACATATGTCTTGAAGACACCGTCAGCGATGTAATCCTTATTGTCTCAGACACAGGCACCGGCATTAAAGACGAGGACAAACCGAAGATATTCGAACCCTTCTTTACAACCAAGGGACTGGGCAAGGGAACGGGACTGGGGCTGGCGACCACATACGGGATCGTTAAGATGCATAAGGGGCAGATCACCGTGGAGACAAACAATGACCCGTCAAAAGGTCCGACAGGCACAACCTTCAGGATCATCCTTCCGCGGAGGCCTGAATAGAGGCGGCAGGATGGATGACGTGAAGGAAACATGAATTTGATTAACTTACATAAATAATGAGCAGCAGATTATATACCGTCCTTCTTGCAGATGATGACCCCGATTACCTGTTCCAGGTGGCTTTTTATCTACGCAAGGCAGGATACGAGGTTGTGGCGGTTGAGAGCCAGGCGGAGGCCGAACAGGTCATCTCGAAGATGAAACCTGACATTGCCGTCTTCGACCTGATGATGGAGAGCGATGACAGCGGATTTATACTCTGTTACAAGCTGAAGAGAAAATACCCTGAGGTGCCGGTTATCCTTGCCACCGCAGTCTCAAGGGAGACGGGCCTCACCTTTGGCCTGAACAGCGGACAGGACCGCGAGTGGATCAGGGCCGACCTCTATCTTGAAAAGGGAGTGAGACCGGAACAGCTTGACCTGGAAATAAAAAAACTTCTGAAGATATAACATGGCACAGCTCAAGATACTTGTAGTGGATGATGAGCCTGGCATCAGGTCAGGCGTGGCCAGGATCCTCGGGAATTTCCATGTAACCTATCCGTTTATGGATGAGGACTATACTTTCAATATCCTGGAGGCCGCCACCGGCGAGGAGGGCATTGAGATCATTGACCGCGAGATGCCTGATATCCTGCTGCTCGACAACAAGCTGCCCGGTATACAGGGCGTTGAGGTGCTCGAGTATGTAAGGAAGAAGAACTATGACATAGTGGTGGCTATGATCACTTCATATGCCTCAATCGATGTGGCAGTGAAGGCGCACAACGACGGGGCCATTGACTTTATTCCCAAACCCTTTACCCCGCAAGAGCTCAAGGCGTCAGTAGAGCAGATCACCAAACAGCAGTATCTCAGGCGTATCACGCATAAACTGAAGGTTGAGGGAAAAAAGGTCAGGTTCCAGTTTCTCTCAGTACTCTCACATGAACTCAAGGCGCCGCTGAATGCCATTGAGGGCTACCTGAAGATGATGCAGGAGAGGCAGATGGGCGATTCGATTGATGAATACGCATCTGCCATTGAGAGATCCCTGCAGCGCATTGACAGCATGCGGCACCTGATCATGGATCTCCTCGACTTCACCAAGGTGAGCTTCGAGCGTCAGCTCGAGAAGATGCAGAATGTAAGCCTGAGGGAGCTGGTCTCAATGGCCGTGGTTACCGTCAGTCCCTATGCAATTCACAAGGATATTCATTTCGTGACAGACATAAAGGGGTGTGAGACGATATGGGCTGACCCCAATGATTTTGAGATAATTATGAACAATCTCGTGTCAAACGCCGTTAAGTACAACAACACAGGAGGCACGGTGACAATCACAGTCGACTGTACCGACGATGAATTCACCTTCTCAGTGGCCGATACCGGCATTGGCATGAATGCAGAGGAAAAAAATATGCTCTTTGAGGAGTTCTCACGTATAAAGAATGACAAAACCCGCAATATCAGCGGTAGCGGCCTCGGTCTCTCTATCGTCAGGAAGGTGGTGGAGCTTTATCACGGGGTCATCAATGTGGAGAGTATACCCGACAAAGGATCAGTATTTACGGTAATAATTCCAAAGTTACAGGTTACAAACATAAAGGCTGAATTATGAAGACACTACCGGGAAAGACGGTTGAACGCCTCAGTCAGTACAGGAGGGCACTGTCTGCATCGCTCGCAGCAAACAGGAACTATGTTTTCTCGCACGAGCTTGCCGCCATGCTCCACATTACTGCAGTACAGGTCAGGCGTGATCTGATGCTGATAGGGTATGGGAGCGTCATGCGCAAGGGGTATGACGTCAGGGAACTGATAAGAACCATAGGTGCAATAATTGACGCCCGGAGCGGCCTCAATGTTGCCATAATCGGTATGGGTAACCTCGGAAGGGCAATCACTGGATATTTCAGGGGTAAACGTACAAATATGAACGTGGTTGCTGCTTTCGACGTTGATCCCCAGAAGGTTGACAAGGTAGTGGCGGGAGTGAAGTGCTATCACCTTGACCAGATGAAAAAGTACAAGAGCGAGCTGGATATAACCATTGCGGTGCTGGCCGTTCCTCCTGACCAGGCTGTCACAGTTACTTCTATGCTGGTCAGCAACGGCATCAAGGGGATTATGAACTTCACCACCGTACCGCTGAATGTCCCCGACAATGTCTATCTCGAAGAGTTTGACATGATAACCTCAATTGAAAAGGTGGCCTACTTCGTAAAAGAGAACAGCCAGCCGGCAGTATAATGAGGATTTTCAGAAGCTTTGAGGATGCAGCGGTCATCAGCTCGCCCGTTGTTACGACGGGCTCCTTCGACGGCGTGCATATAGGGCACAAAACCATAATAAGGCGGCTGAAGAAACTGGCCGCAGATCACGGAGGAGAGAGCGTGCTTATCACCTTCGATCCTCACCCACGGATGGTACTCTATCCGGAGAGCGCAGGGAAAGGGCTGAAACTTATATGCTCAAGAGAGGAAAAGATTGAGATGCTCCGTAAGGCCGGACTCGATAATGTCATAATCATTGAATTCACGCGTGATTTCTCACACATCACCAGCGAAGAGTTCGTCAGGGAACTCCTGTGCGGTATCCTGAAAGCCAGGGTGATAGTAGTTGGCCATAACCACCACTTCGGGTTTAACCAGGAGGGCGATTACCGCAACCTGTGGGAGTGGAGAAAGAGATACGGTTTTGAGGCTGAGGAGATACCGATGCAGGAGGTGCAGAATGAGACCGTAAGTTCCACCCGTATCAGGCAGGCACTGTCCGAAGGCTACATACAGAGGGCAAATGCCTATCTTGATCATTTTTACCTGATCATCGGTACGGCTGTTGCAGAAGACCCACGGTTTACGCCTGATGTGCCACTTCTCAGGATCCCTGTCACTGACCCGGTGAAGCTGGTGCCACCTCCCGGAGTGTATGCTGTATCATGTGCTGCGGATGCCTTCTTCTCACGGGGAATGGTCTATATAGCAGGGAATGCCGGCCCTCAGCCTGACATCTACCTTCACCTGGAGAATTATGAAGATGACATACCGGGAAAACGTATGACCCTTTTCTTTCACAAACAGCTCGGGATATCGCGGTCTGACCTTCCGGCAGGGAAGCTTCTTGCCGAGGGCGTCAAAGAGATGCAGGAGCTTATTTTCTGAGACCTCGGGGGATAACCTGGTCGGAAAAACCTATCTTTGCATGTTATTCTGAAGGGGAGGAATTTAATAACCAAGAAAATGAAATTTAATCCGGAAAAGCTGAGTATACCTGACCGCCGCATGGAGCCATTCATCGATCCTGCAGAGATCTGGTCAATCCTAAATAACGCAAAGGCAGACAAGATCAGGGTCAGGGAGCTGATCGCGAAATCCCTCTCCAAGGAGCGCCTCACCCTGGCAGAGACAGCATCACTTATCAATGCCGACAACGACCTCATTGAAGAGATCAAGGCCGGTGCCCGTGAGCTGAAGAAAAAGGTCTATGGCAACCGGATCGTCCTGTTTGCACCTCTGTACATCGGTAATAAATGCAGCAACAACTGCCAGTATTGCGGGTTCAGGGTTACAAACAAGGAGGCAAAGCGAAAGACCCTGACTGACAAAGAGATTACTGATGAGGTTGAAGCACTTGAGGATAACGGCCAGAAGAGACTCATACTGGTTTATGGAGAGCACCCGGAGTATAGCCCGGAGTTCATAGCCCATACCGTCAGGCTGGTTTACGGAATCAAGAAGGACAGGGGGGAAATAAGAAGGGTTAATATTAATGCAGCACCTCTTGATATCGATGGCTTCCGCACCGTTGGCGCGTCGGGGATAGGTACCTACCAGATCTTCCAGGAGACCTATGACCCGGAAGCATACAAGTTATATCATCTCGGAGGAAAGAAGAGCGATTACAACTGGAGGCTCACGGGTCTCGACAGGGCCCAGGAGGCCGGCATCGACGATGTGGGTATAGGAGCTCTGTTTGGCCTGTACGACTGGAGGTTTGAGGTTATGGGACTGGTGAGGCATACCAACCACCTCGAGGCCTGTTACAATGTGGGCCCGCATACAATCTCGTTCCCGAGGATAAAGGATGCTTCAATGCTTAACCTTAACGGCAAGTATTATGTCAGCGATGACAACTTCAAGAAGCTGATAGCCATTCTGCGTCTGGCGGTGCCTTATACCGGACTGATCCTCACGGCACGCGAGACACCTGATGTGCGTCATGAAGCAATGGCCTTCGGAGTGTCACAGATTGACGGGGGAACAAAGCTTGAGCTCGGTGGCTATTCAGCCTCCAGGAATGAGACACAGAACCTAAACCGCGAACAGTTCAAGATCAATGACGAGAGATCGCTGGCAGAGGTGATAGACGAACTTATCGACAACGATTATATACCCTCATTCTGTACTGCGTGCTACAGGCTCGGACGTACCGGTGAGCATTTCATGGAGTTCTCTGTTCCCGGGTTTATCAAGCGCTATTGTACTCCCAACGCCATCCTTACGCTCTCAGAGTATATAGTTGACTATGCATCTCCGGCACTTGCCGAAAAGGGATGGAAAGCCATAGAGAAGAACATGGCAGACCTCGATGAGGGAATGAAGGAGAGCATAAGAAAGAAGATTGACCGCATCAGGAATGGTGAGCGGGACCTTTACTACTAAATTATCAATCATGGTCAGGGTTATCGGAATTAAGGTTACAGACAGGATCAAGGAGGCAGGGCTGGTTCAGAAGACCCTCTCCGATCATGGCAGTGTTATCAGCACACGCCTGGGCTTTCACGAGCTAAGCGAAGAGCTGTGCAGTCGTGAAGGATTTATAATCATTCATCTGGCAGGGCTCCCTGACGATTGTGAGGAGCTGTATGCCAAGCTGAAAAGGATAGAGGGTATCTTCGTTAAAGAGATGGCCTTTTCTCACGGACCGTCTGATGCCTCCGTGGAGTGCGAAGGCACCACGCTTCTCGGCGCCCTGGTGCCACGGCGCGACGACCTGGGAATACAGGTACAGAAACTGCTGACTACCTATGGCTGTGTCATCAGGACCAGGCTGGGAGTCAATGAGGTATATTTCGGCGAGCCCGCCGGACTGATCATCCTTGAACTGGCTGGTGACAGATCGCAGTATGTCTCACTGGAGAAAGCCCTCCGTGAGATCGAGGAGATAGCTATTGGCCGTATCTGCTTTCCTGCCTGAGAACCTGTCCCAGGAAGACGGCGTTGACAAAGAGTTTCGAGGTACCGTACCAGATTGCCCTGAAATTGGTGTCGTCATATATTGAGATCACCCTTCCCGGACCCTGGTGAACGGCGACAACAGCGCTGTTGGCTATTCTTTCGATATTCTCTTTTGAGCAGTACCCGCTAAGCAGCGGATCAGCCGTGTATTTCACGGGGGTGTTGTAGCTGCTTCCCGTGACCTTCACTGCGCCTGCGTCGGTCTTGAACACCGGAAGGTAAGGGCGTGTGTAGCCATAACAGAGCGGGTGAGTGATGTCAACCGCGGCGCGGAAGATCGTTCCCGGCACTGACTGAATGGCCCTGTTAACGGCTCTTTCCGCATAACGGCGTTCCCGGCCCGGGTCTGGCGCCGGGTTATCGATATAGCTGATCTCAGCGAAGCCGTTGGCAGCCAGCCAGCGGTTACCTCCCCTGTAACCTATCAGGGTGCCGCCTGACCTGTTCCACTCGCGGAGACGGTCTGTGGCACCGGAGGATACCGCGGGATTGCCAGCGAATATTATGACGTTGTATTTAGTCAGAGGTGCCGATGCCAGTCTTGACGGGGTGATGAGCGTAACGGGCATGCCGTAACGCACATCGAGAAGGTGCCATATCTCACCGGCGTCGTCGGCAGGTGTGCCATCTTCAATGACAAGCATCACCGTCGGCCTGGAGAGCACTGCAAATTCGCCGCTGCCAAGATCGATGCCTGATGGGGTGAGACCTGAGGCGACTCCGTAGACAGTTATTCCGCAATCCAGGGCTGCATGCTCGAGTGTCTCCCTGATCTCCTCAGCCGGACGGGTATTCTCGCCACGCTGTACCATAACCGTACCCTGACCGAAGGTTCTTTTTTTACCGTCAGCCAATATAGCGGTAAAGGGCGCCGTTGCCACCCGTGTTGTGAGACCTGCGCTCTGAATCATGTAGAGCGCTTTGGGGGCATAGGTGTCACTCCATTCGAAGAGCCATGCGTACTCCTTACCTTCTCCGGTAAGTGAACCTTCCGGGAAGGGCGGCGCGGTAACCCTTTCGCCTGCCATCCCGGCCGCCTCTGCACCGGTAAGCGGAGTGTAGCTGAGGTTAAAGGCCAGCGGCATGACCCATGTGGAGATGTCGTAGAAGACGGTATCTGAAAAAGTCTTCACAGTTTCGAACAGGCTCCTGACAAAACGGTAATCCTTCTGCCTTGTGGGCACGAAATAGCTGTCACCGGTACCGTAGCTGATACTGTTCTTTGTTATGGGCTTGCTACACTTGAATACCTCTATTTTATGCCTGAGCAGGTTCTCAACGAACCGGGCACATGCGCCCTTGTCATCGCCTGCGCTGAAGAGGTATCCTTTCACCGGGGCGGCTTCTGCCTCCCTGAGGGCTGAGATATAGAACTCCCTCTGCATATCCAGCAGCTTCACCCTCATGTTCATGCCAGCCTCGATGGAGGAGAGCGAAACATTAAACTGGTTCCTTATTGCGAAGGCAAAGGAGAGGATTCCGCCCGGCACCTCGCGCAGGTGGCCTTTGGTTCCCGCCTGTTCGAAGAGGATACCTATCGATCCGTGTGCATCGGGATAGGAGGAACCTTTTCCAAGATAGTAATCGTCGAAGCTTTCTTCTGTATAGTAGAGGCTCCCGATGGAGTCGAGATACCTTGCGTGGAAACTTCCTATTTCGGCAGTGAGCACCTGGTTGTCAGGAGGTACTACCGGGTTGTTGCGCGATTGCACGCCGGGCTGGAAGAAGAAACTGGCGTTTGCGCCCATCTCATGATGGTCGGTGTTGATGTTAGGCATCCAGCGGTGAAACGCGGCTACCCGACCCACGCTCTCCGGATGCTGAAGCATCAGATAGTCGCGGTTCAGGTCAAACCAGTAGTGGTTGGTGCGTCCGCCGGGCCATGCTTCATTGAACTCGCGCCCTGATGGATCGGTGCTGAGAGTCATCCCGCGGTGCATGTTGACCCATGATGAGTGACGCTGCAGTCCGTCAGGATTGAGCGAAGGGTCAATAAGGATTACACATTTGTCAAGTATTTCGTCTATCTGGCTACTGCGACCGGCGACAAGATAATAAGCAGTCAGCAAGGAAGCGTTCTGCGCACTTGACTCATTGCCGTGAACGCCGTAACCGAGCTTGATGATCAGCGGCATGTCAGCCGTTATGATGCCCTTTGAAACAGAAGGGTCAGAAAGCTTCAGGTGTTCCAGCCTTATCTCCTCAAGCCGTGACATGTTCTTTTCCGACGTAATGATCAGCTGACCCAGGGGCCTCCCTTCCCAGCTCCGGCCGTACTCCTCCCAGGCTGCCTTACCTGAGGCAGCATCAAGCTGCATCATGTACCCGACGAGCTTGTCGTGGGTGACATGCCATTCGCCCACCTCATGGCCAATGGAGCCGGGCGCCGGAATACTGCTGTCAAATGACACGCCGGCAGGCATGTAATAGTCAAGTGTCGGGCGGTTCTGGCTGAAACTTATCAGTGATGCCAGCAGGATCACTGATGAAAAGAGAAGTTTTTTCATCATGTCAGGTTTGAAAATGTGCAGCAATTTCGTAAAAAATGAGATCAGTTGTTATGATGCAGATTTGTTCGGCACCATATTCAAAGGCTGGCCAGCCTTCTGCGGAAATGAGGGGTGTCGCCCCAAACACCAAGTCCGAGAGTTGTTCCCGGGAGAAGATCAAGATTCAGACCGCTGATGTTCGACTTATTTATTTCATTGAACCCTGGTTTGCCTTCATAGATCCTGTATCCGGGCCTGTACCTGTCCGGAGTGAGGTTGGGCATCACAACATTTGCCCCGCTTGTAATGGCCTTTTCCCTTCCGACAGGGTCGATGGTCTGCATGGCGGTGGAGGCGACGATGTTGATATCCTTCATGATGATCCTCATTATGGCTATCATCCGGAGAGTAAGGTTGAAACGCTCCCTGAGAAAGAGGTTGTCAGTGCCTCGGGCCCCCAGAGGAGTGTCTGAGTGTTCAATGAATGGTCCCATGCCACACATGTCAATATTAAAATCACGCATGAAAATAATATCATCAGCCAGGTGTGTCATCGTCTGGTAAGGAAGCCCAACCATTACCCCGGTGCCAGTCTGGTAGCCTGTCTCCTGTATTATCTTCAGACACTCGAGTCTCCGGTGGTACCTGTGCAAATCGTCATCAGGGTGCACCCTGCGGTAAAGAGCCTCGCTGGCGGCCTCAATGCGCAGAAGGTACCTGTGAGCTCCCGCATCAAACCAACGCTTGTAGGTTTCCCTGCTCTGCTCGCCCAGGGATAGAGTAATGCCTAATTGTCCGTTAGTAAGCTTTCTGATTGTGCGGATGAGTTCCTCCATGTTATCAACATAGGAATTGGATGGATTCTCTCCCGACTGGATGGCTATGGAGCCGAAGTTGAGCCTGAATGCGGTCATGGCCGCCTCAATTACCTCCTCGTTGGTCAGAGCATATCTGTCGACTTTGTGATTTTCACGCCTGATACCGCAGTAGAGGCAGTTCTTGCCACATATGTTCGAGTATTCAATAAGTCCCCGAAGGTAGATGTTGTTGCCGATATACCTGTCCCTGACGGTGACAGCCTTGCGATAGAGAAGAGGTGCCTCATCTTCACTGCACTGGAGCATGGCAAGGATATCAGACCTGTTATATTCTTTTTTATCGAGTATTACCGCTATTCCTGTGGCCATGTTTTCTGTTAACCTTATAACAATAACACCCACTCTATGGGATGGTTCACACCACTGCAGGTTTTTTTCTCAGAAGCCTCTTCCGAACATCTGCCAGAGGGTTCTCTTCATCTCCTGCCAGCGTGTCATTGCAGCGAAGGCAAAGGAGTTGGAATACTCCGTGACTGCCTTTCTGGCTTCGTCATTCTTTCCATCCTTAACAAGACCTTTTACTCTCTCTTCAAGTGCAGACATCTCGCTAAGAGCCTTCTGTTCCATCTCCTCCACGGCAGGTTCGATGAGTTTGCGTCCCCTCTCCCAGTTAACCGTCGAGAGCCTGTTGGCTTCGCGGAATGACCAGATGGCTGCATCCTCGCGGTAGCGGTGCTGACCGCAGATGCGAAAGCTTTCAGGCAGTGACATTGTGCCTGAGAAGATGGGAATACGCGGGCTCTGGCCCGGGTTATCAAATGAGAACCATGCTACTGCACCCACCTCTTCAGGCAGCCAGTCGCGGCACTGTATGACGTGCGAGTAGGAACAGCCTGCGATGGCAATGGTCCTCTGCCTTTCAATGGTGCCCGGCTTAAGTTCGTTGATCAGGGTACGCAGGTCAGCGTTCATCCAGTTATTGACGGCAGGCGATTTCACCGTGTCGGTTATCTCCTTGCCATTTTCATCCTTGCGGGTGACCTTGACCATAAGGTTCTGCGTCATGTCGTACGGTGTACCCTCATAGGTCTCGCGGAAAAGAGCCATCACATCGCTTACCGACAGTTTGCTGTCGGGTTTTACGGAGAAGGGAAGCTCTTCCATCTCCATTGTAAGTGCCAGTCCCGGTGCCAATTTGTCAAGCACATAGAACTCCCTGATTGCGTAGGGCTTGCCAGTGCCAATAACCTTGTAGAATTTGAACGGTTCCTTGCCGTCCCAGTACCCCAGTTCCTTTGCTTTCTTGCGAAGGTCCTTTGAGGTCATGAAGTGATCAGGGTCATTGAACTTCACGTCGGATATCCTCGGTATGTTTGCGGCGATGCCAACATGGTCATCGGGGATCCTCTGGGCGACCCACAGGGCCGACGGTTTACCCGCTCCGGAGCCGGCTATCTCAAGCTGCCAGACCTCTTTCGGGTCTGCTATGGTGATGCACTCTGCCATGTCGCCGTAACCGTACTGCTCAGCAAGCACTCCGATGAGTTCTATCGCCTGTCGCGCCGTGGTACAGCGCTGGAGGGCAATTTTCTCAAGTTCCTCGATGAGAAAGAGGCCGTCGGTGTTGATGAGTTCCTGGCGTCCGTAGATGGTGGTTTCGCCTATGGCCAGTTGCTTCTCGTTGAGGCACGGATAGGCGGTGCTCAGGAATGCGAAGGTGGATTTCACCTCCGGGATTTCGCCTTTACGGATAACATTTGTCATATCCCAGGCGGCCTCACTGTGTAACGTGCCCCAGTAGACATGGTGGACCGTATCCCTCTCGAACTTCATGGCCGGAACCACCTCGAGCCAGGTGCGGTACCTGCCGTCACATGTATGTGATGTCATGACCGAGCCGTCGGTGGAGGCGAGCCTGCCTACCATGATGCTGGTGCAGTTCTCGGCGTACCCCGGGCCGTCGGGATCAATATCCTTTGCTATCTGTCCGCCGGCAAGCAGC
The DNA here is from genome assembly GCA_041740815.1 of Bacteroidales bacterium. Classification (GTDB taxonomy): domain Bacteria; phylum Bacteroidota; class Bacteroidia; order Bacteroidales; family VadinHA17; genus SR-FBR-E99. The sequence goes on along the minus strand of JBGSLG010000077.1, from coordinate 2,775 downwards.
GGGAATATTGCCAGGAGGAGAATAAATCCGGTTCTGACAGCTGTATTGCTTCTGTTGCTCTTCATACATTAGTGATTTGGTAACAAAAATAGTATGACTGATTGAATAAGGTTGCCCAAATATAATATTATGCAGCATATTATCAGTCTTCAGTCTTCAGCCGGCAGTCCACAGTCTTCAAGTCCTGACTGCCGATTGCCGATTGCTGGCTGCCGACTGAATGACATCATGCATCCGCTGAAACAGCCTCAATCATTTGTTATATTTCAAAATGTTTCTACCTTTCGTGAAGAACTCAAACACGGATCATGATCAGTGATAAGTTATTGAATCCCAAAAGTATTGCTGTTATTGGCGGCTCTGATGACATCACCAAGGCAGGGGGTAAGGTCCTGAAAAACCTGCTGGCCTGCAGTTTCAGTGGTGAGATATATGTTGTCAATCCAAAAGCATCCGTAGTACAGGGAATTCCTGCGTTCCCCGATGTGTCGCATCTCCCCGGAACGGACATGGCCATACTGGCTGTGGCATCGAAATACTGTCCGGCAATAGTTCATACGCTTGCTTATGAAAAGAAGACGGGAGGGTTCATAATTCTCTCTGCGGGGTTTAGCGAGGAGGATGAAGAGGGCGCTGCTCTTGAGAGGGAGATAGTGGAGACAATCAATAAGACAGGCGGGTCGCTCATCGGTCCGAACTGTATCGGATATCTGAGCAACCATTATCACGGGGTATTCACTGAGCCTATCCCACGATTGTCGGCAAGGGGCATCGATTTTATTTCCGGCTCTGGTGCAACGGCTGTATTCATTCTTGAGGCAGCTATCACAAGCGGACTTCCATTCTCAAGTGTCTGGTCCGTGGGCAACAGCGCCCAGATAGGGGTGGAGGACGTTCTTGAGCATCTCGATCTTACGTATGATCCGGAAACCAGTTCGGCGATAAAGCTGATGTATATCGAGAATATTTATGACCCGGCACGTTTCCTGAGGCACTCTGCATCACTGATCCGCAAAGGATGCCGGATCGCCGCCATCAAGGCAGGTACCTTGGAGGCGGGCTCCCGCGCTGCATCGTCTCACACAGGGGCAATGGCATCGCCGGACACTGCTGTTGAGGCTCTGATGCGCAAGGCCGGCATCGTCAGGTGCTTCAACCGCACCGAACTGGCATATGTGGCTGCTCTCTTTACATACAAAAAGCTTAATGGGAAAAGAATAGCAATAGTAACCCATGCCGGCGGACCGGCAGTGATGCTGACCGATGCCCTGAGTGAGGGAGGGATGGAGATACCACGACTTTCCGGAGAGGCCGCTGACCGTCTTCTTGAGAAACTCTTCCCGGGATCATCGGTGGCAAATCCCATTGATTTTCTTGCCACAGGCACTGCTGAGCAACTGGGATTTATAATCGATGCATGTGAGAACGATTTTGACGAGATCGACGCCATGGCTGTCATCTTCGGCAGTCCGGGACTCTTCCCCGTAGATGATGTCTACAGCCTTCTGCATGACAAGATTCGCAGCTGCAGCAAACCGGTGTTTCCCATAATGCCTTCGGTCATAAATGTCAGAAGGGAGATTGCCGAATTCATTGCCCACGAAAATGCAATATTCACTGACGAAGTGTTGTTCGGCAGGGCCCTGTGCAGGGTGCAGGCAACACCCTGCCCGTCAGATTTTGAGGTTATTAACGTCATGGCTGACCAAGACTCGATTAGAGAGGTGATTGACGGTTCCGGCGAAGGTTATCTCTCCCCCGAGAAAGTTACCCGGCTGCTTAATGCAGTTGGTATAGCCACTGTACCCGAGAGCGTGGCACCTACTGCTGATGCCGCTGTCAGGGCCGCAGAAGATATGGGATACCCTGTGGTGATGAAGGTTGTCGGACCGGTGCATAAATCTGATATAGGAGGTGTGACACTCAATATCACCTCCTCTGAAGAGGTACTGATGGAATTCACCCGGATGATCACCCTGCAGGGTGTCACCGCCGTGCTGGTGCAGAAGATGATCAGCGGCAGGGAGCTCTTCTGTGGCGCCACACGCGAGGGCAGGTTCGGCCATCTCGTCATGGCAGGAATGGGAGGCATCTTCATCGAGGTATTCAGGGATGTTGCCACGGCCCTGGTGCCGGTGTCGGAGCGGGAAGCAGTATCAATGATCAGGTCGCTGAAGTCATATAAAATAATCAAAGGGATCCGCGGTGCAGCAGGCGTGAATGAGGAGGCATTCGTCAGGGTGATTACTTCGATCTCTGAACTGCTGACCGTGGCACCGGAGATCAGTGAGATGGACATCAATCCTCTTTTGGGCACACCTGAAGGAATCGTAGCAGTGGATGCACGCATAAGAGTCGGCAGTCTTCAGTCCTCAGCAGGCAGTGGCAAAATTAAGAATTAAGAGTTAAGAGTTAAGAGTTGACAATCAGTTATTTAGACCGTGTACTGTGGACTGACCTTCAGTCGCCAGTCATATCGACAATCGACAATCGCAAATCGTAAATGGCAATTCGACAATCGCAAATCGCAAATCGTAAATTATAATGAAGCGCTCTGATATTCTGTTTATTGCTGTTTTTGTCGGGTTGTTCCTTCCATTTATCTTGTCCGAAAGACTGTATGAATTTTTTCTCTGGTTCAGCACCGGGTGGGCGTTCACGGCCAGCTTCATCAAGTTTGCAATACTGGCTACAATGGGTGAGATGCTCGGTAGCAGGATCCGTTCAGGTATTTATCTGCCTGAAGGCTTTGCGCTGATCTACCGCGCTGTCGTA
>JBGSLG010000076.1:0-3096 GCA_041740815.1 Bacteroidales bacterium | reverse complement strand
GCGGTGATGTCATCAAATCTTGACGCACCCGTAGACCAGCATACGACCTTCGCCGGAGAAGTGGGGCTCTCAGGAGAGATACGGCCGGTGGCAAGACTCGAACAGCGTATCATGGAAGCCTCAAGGATGGGGTTTGAACAGGTAGTGGTCTCGGGATATCACAGGAGCATCAGGGAACAGCCCGGAATAAAGATATCAAAGGTATATAAGATTGAGGGGATGGTCAGGCACCTATTCTCATGAGAAAGCTATCAACTTCAATACCTTCAGACCTTTTCAGGCAGTAGAGGGCCGAGCGTTAATAAATTGCCCGGTGGGCAATTTTAGCGAAGGGGCCTGCTTGCAGGGGAGGTAGTAGTGGAGTAGTCTTCAGTCCTCAATCCTCACTCTTCAGTCCTGACTGTGGACTGCTGACTGCCGATTGCAGACTGAAAAGAGACCTTCAGACTTTTCTAGTACTCACGCAATCTGTCAGGACTGTTCTGCTGCTGTTTCTTTATGTTTTCACAGTCAAGCTGAACATTGAAGTTGGCAGGGGCCTCGAACTGCGCCGCACCCAGATGAACAAAGGCACTGTCGGCAAGAAGCTTCTGCATAAACAGGCCGAAGACAGGCAGGGCCATATTTGATCCCTGCCCCAGGGAGAGATCCTCAAAGTGAATAGCCTGATCCTCCCACCCGGTCCACACACCTGCAACAAGGTCAGGCAACACACCCATATACCACCCGTTGGAGTGGTTCTGCGTTGTGCCCGTCTTGCCTCCCATCTGGTTGGTAAGTCTGTAGGCGCCGCGGAGCCTCAGACCAGTGCCGGTGTTAACAACCCCCTGAAGCAGTGTTGACATAAGATAAGCATCGTCTTCACTTATCACCTCGTCAATGAACGGGGTGAGGTTTGAGATCACATTGCCGTTGCGGTCCTCAATGCGCGTAACATACAGCGGCCGCGTATAGACCCCCTTGTTGGCAAAAGTGCCATAAGCCCCCACCATCTCCTCAAGAGAGAGGTCTGAGGTGCCCAGGAATATCGAGTATACCGGGTCAATAAAACTCCTTATGCCCATACGGTGCATCAGATCAACAACTGCCTGCGGCGAAAACTGCTTCATCAGCCACGCAGAGATATAATTCTCTGACTGTGCGAGCCCCCACTTGAGGGTCACCATCCTGCCGTGGTACTCTTCGGGGCCTGAGCTCCTGGGGATCCACTGCGCCGAGTCACCAGGAAGGTCAAACGAACGTGCTATATTCTCCACCTCGAAGCAAGGCGAATAGCCATCCTGCATCGCAAGGGTGTAAAGGAACGGCTTGATTGTGGAACCCACCTGTTTCTTCTGCTGGGTAACAGCATCATACTTGAAATACCTGAAGTCGGGGCCACCCACATAGGCTTTGACATGCCCGGTGTGCGGATCCATTGCCATAAATGACGACCTGACAAAGAACTTGTAGTACCTGATTGAATCAAGCGGCGTCATCAGCGTATCTCTCTCTCCTTCCCATGAAAACAGTTTCATCGGCATGGGAGTATTGAAGGCCAGGGTGATAGAATCCTCAGGCACACCGGCACGCCTCATGCTCTGGTACCTGTCGCTCTGCCTCACCGACCTGTTCATTATCTGTTTGACCTGGTCAGAGTTGAGATCATTGGAATAGGGCGGGTTCCTGTAAGTCTTTGCCTTCCTGTTGAAGACAGGCTGCAGGTTTTTGGTCAGATGCTCTACAAGAGCCTCTTCGGCATAACCCTGCATCTTTGAGTTAAGGGTAGTGTAGATCCTCAACCCGTCACGGTACAGGTTATAGAATGATCCGTCAGGCTTGGTGTTCTTGTAGCACCAGCCGTAGAGAGGGTCATTCTGCCAGCGCCAGAGTGCATCATTATACTGGTCCTCTGACCAGAAGTTCTTCCTCTCCGGCTCCTTGCTGTTCATCGTTGCCCGGATATACTCCCTGAAGTAGGTCGCCGGGCCGGTGATGTGACTGTCCTCACGCAGGTCAAGCTCCAGTGGCAGCGCCTTTACCGAGTCAGCCACCTCACGTGTCAGGTATCCGTAACGCTCCATCTGTGAGATCACCACATTGCGTCTTTTGACGGCGCCATCATGGTTTCGGAGGGGGTTGTATGCCACTGAATTCTTGAGCATGCCTACCAGCATGGCCGACTGCTCTATGTTCAGTGAGTCAGGGGTGGTGTTGAAGTAGATGCGCGCTGCCGAGTTGATGCCCACGGCATTATATATAAAGTCGAATACATTGAGATACATTGTGATGATCTCTTCCTTGGTATAGCTCTTCTCAAGCTTCACGGCCGTCTGCCACTCCTTGAATTTGGTGATTGCCAGCCTGGTGGCACGTACTATGGCAGGGTCATTGGAGAGATCCCTGGGAAGGAAAAGATTCTTGGCCAGCTGCTGCGTGATTGTACTGCCGCCGCCGGTCTCCTGTCCTAAAAGGATCGTCTTGACCAGCACCCTGGCCAGACCCCTGAAGTCAATACCCGAGTGCCTGTAGAACCGGATGTCCTCCGTGGCTATAAGCGCATCTACAACATATGGCGAAATATCCTCATACTCCGACCATGTACGGTTCTGGCTCTGTAAATAAAATTTGCCGAGAAGGACATTATCCTCCGAATATATCTCTGCCGCAAGGTTGCTGGCAGGGTTTTCAACCTCCTCGAAGGAGGGAACGGGACCAAGCTTGTTGGCTGATATCAGAATGAACAATGTGAGCAGGAAAACCGCCGGCAAAGACATTATCACCCAGAACCATATTAAGTTCTTCCGGAACTTTTTATCCTTCATGATACCCTCATAATATGGGCGCTAATTTAATGATTTATACAGAATCTTGCCCAATAATTTTGAAGTTAGTTCCGTTAATCGCTTACTTTGCCCTGTTTTTAAAAAATCTCGGATGACAGAAAATCTGGTTATAGTTGAATCACCTGCAAAAGCAAAAACGATAGAGAAATTCCTCGGAAAGGACTTCACGGTAGTATCAAGCTTCGGTCATATCCGTGACCTGGCAAAGAACAACCTCGGGGTAGAAGTTGAGAAAGGCTTCAACCCCGTATACGAGGTCCCCGAAGACAAG
>JBGSLG010000075.1:0-10484 GCA_041740815.1 Bacteroidales bacterium | reverse complement strand
TTTATCTGACGTTAAGTCTGAGAGCTTATGACCTTCAATAATTCACCCATACCGGTTGGTTTTTAAGCAAATTACGGAATTAATAAAAATCACAATTAGAATGTGGTCCCATAAGACAAATCTAAGGGACCTTCAGACTTTACGGACTTTATGGACTTTAGACTTACAGCCCTTTCTTGTACCGTATAAGAGCAAGCAGGTCTTTTATCTGCTCTGATTTACTGATGCTAAGTCCCACGGGGTAGAGCGTGCCGAACGGTTTTGCTTTTTTCAGCTCCTCTTTGATGCTTTCGTCGATATCAAGCTCATGGATCCCCTGGCAGTGCCTCTCCACAAAGTAAAATCCCGCCTTGAAGTAGCCATTCCATACCGACAACCAGAATATTGTCTTCTTTTTGAAGACTACCTTGCAGAGCCAGGCCTTCCCGTCATTGTAGTATCTCCATTCCGGTATCAGTCCGTAAGGATCTCCGGTAATTGCAGTCATCGTCTTTTCATATACCTGGAAACTCGCTCCAAGTGCATTCTGAAGTACCTCCGGTGACGGATGCACGTCCGGGTCATTGAGCAAAGGCTTATCCATATGTCAGGTTTTTATCTTGTCACTCCCGAGCCGTAAGGATCCGGTTTCCGGAAGAGGCTAATTAAGAGTTATTCTGTATGCTACTGTAAATGAGACAGGTAACAGTTCACGTTCAAATTCCACGTAATATGAATTTTTCAAGTAGTCGACATACTCCTGAACCCTGGAGCCTCTGAAAGGAAAATTCAATCCAATGGAGATGTAATCGTCATTGAAAGACCATGGCCTGGTTTCAATGCCGGCTCCGACCGTAAAGCCATGGAACACCTTTGAAAGGTCCTTGCTGTTCTCCACGATGATGACGGCATTGTAACCATACATGAGAAGGCCATAAAAAGCAATGTGTTCATTGCTGTTTCCCAGGGCAATCCTGGATTTCAGCCCCAGGTTGTACCCTACCCCCACGAAATTGTACCCGAGACCGAAAAACATTCCAAAATTTTTATGGGGATATGTCAGAATATTGCCTCCGATTCCTCCGTAATCCTGGCCGAGACCAAATCCGATTGATGTCCTGTCGTATGAAATTACAGAATTGGATTTCAGTACAATGTTGTCCGGAAAGCTGTCGGATTTCTTATTGGTATCCGGGGTTGTATCCTGCACGACAACTGGCGGGACTACCTGTGGCGGAGGCACTGAGTCCTTTTTGACTGTTTCTGCCGGGCGTTTTACAGTCGTTACCACCACCGGCTCCTGAGAGAAAATAACTCCGGAGGTGGCAAGTATTATCGCTGCAGTAAGAATAAAGGACCTGGTCCCTTTGATGGCTGAAATGCCCGATCTGCAACTGTTGCCATTAAAATGGCCCTGAATATTTCTCATCCCGGAAGGTTTTGTATCCAAATTTAAACAGAAATACTCCCTTGTCGCAAAAAATTTTCAGGAAACTCCTGACCAGCAGGAGATGCCTTATCTGATAATCAGCCTTACATGCTGAATGACCCGTTTCAGACTTTTAGACCCAGGGCCCTCAGTTCGATCCTCAGCTGTTCGGCCGAGCGGAAATGAAATGAATTGAATCCCAGTTCCCCGGCTGCATCAGCATTGGGTTTGTTGTCATCGATATAAACCGATTCGGCAGGATTGATATTGTATCTCTCCATCAGAACACGGTAAATTGCATGATCAGGCTTGAGCAGCTTCTCGAACCCCGAGACCACAAGACCATCAAACTGCTTCATGAATCCGTAACGTTCGTAAGCATAAGGGAAGGCCTCATGTGACCAGTTGGAAAGCGCGTAGAGGGGCATTCCGGCCGATTTAAGCTCCCCGAATATCTTAACGGTATCACTTAGCTCCCCACCCAGCATCTCTGTCCAGCGGCCATAATACATGGCAATTTTATCACTGTACTCCGGGTATTTCGCCGAGAGTTCGGCAGTGGCCACACTGAACAGCTTCCCGCCGTCCTGCTGAACGTTCCATTCATAGGTGCAGATATTGGCGAGGAACCACTCCATCTCCTCCTCGCTCCCAAATACCTTTCTGTAAAGATGTCTCGGGTTCCAGTCCAGCAGGACTCCTCCGATATCAAAGACTACGCTTTTAATTATTGTCATTGCCTGAAATTTCAGGCACAATATTAGTCATTTTTCCCGGCACTGGAAACTAGTGTTTTAGCTCATTAATCGTCTCCGTGGGGATGAGTACCCTGCTCTCCTCCTTTACTTTGATACTCTTTGCAAGAGAGAAGGTGCTGCTCTGCCTTATGTCCCGTGAAGAGGCTCCTGCATTAACCGTATATTCTCCGGCCGCGGCTATCCAGGCTGACAATGAGGGGTCAAATGACGCAAGAGACCTCGGTGTCAGATCAAAGGTAAGGGTCTGAACCTCACCCGGGGCCAGGGCCCTGGTCTTGCCAAAGCCTTTCAGTTCCGATGAGGGTTTGTCAAGACCGCCTGACGGAGCAGAAAGATATAGCTGAACGACCTCACGACCTGCCACCTCTCCGGTATTCTTGACATCAATGCTGACAGTAAGCCAGTTCCGGAATTTATCCGAGCTGAGAACAAGATTGGAATACCCGAAAGATGTGTATGAGAGCCCGTAACCGAACTCATATGAAACGGGCACCTCAAAAGTGTTGTAATATCTGTAACCAATGTAGATGCCATCTTCATATACTATCTTTGAGGCAGGAGGCCTCATGAATAACTCCAACAGGGTTTTTTCCGTTCTCTGTGGCTCTGCCATTTCAGTGACAACCCCGGGGAAGCTCTTTGATGAGGGCACGTCGCTATACACCATCGGGAATGTTGTTGCTAATTTACCCGATGGATTCACCTTCCCGCTGAGGACGTCAGCTATCGAGTTGCCGGTCTCCTGCCCGGCCTGCCATGCAAGCAGGATTGCGTCAGGCAGCTCCTTCCAACTGGCCGTCTCAATTACACCGCCTGTATTGAGCACAATAATGGTTTTTTTACCTGCAGCCCTGAAGGCTTCGCATACAACCCTGATCATCTCAGCCTCATCCATCGTGAGGTTAAAGTCCTCCACACTTCTGTCAAAGAATTCACCCGAGTTCCTTCCGATGGTTATCAGTGCAGCATCAGCTTCGGTGGCCATATTATCCGCCAGTTTCGCATCAATCTTCATCTCAGCAATCGGAGGCACAGGCATGAAAGGTGCTGTCGGAGGCTGCTTTGCCTTCTCTTTTTCCAGGTAACTGCTATACATGTCAAACAGACCCTGATGAACAATATACCCGGCACCTTTAAGCCCGTCCGTAAGGGAGATACTGTATGCTTCATTCACATCGCCGCTGCCAGTTCCTCCGGTAATAATTTCAAGTGATGTCTTGCCGAATGCCGCAATAGTCTTTATATCTGCACCAAGAGGCAGAGTCTTGCCATCATTCTTCAGAAGGATCATGCCCTCGGTTGCAGCCTGCCTTGTAACCCCGGCATTGGCTTTGAGGTCTGGCTTGTTGGTGTACTTGTATCCCTTGTACCTGGGTGACCTGACCAGGACATTAAGGATCCGCTCGATGTTCTTGTCAAGAACTGCCTCCTCCAGTGTACTGTCTTTCAGCGCCTGGAGGATAGCCTCGGCCTGCATGTTCAGACCGGGCATGATCAGGTCATTGCCGGCTTTCACGGTAGCCACGGGATCTCTGCCTCCAAACCAGTCAGTCATTACAAATCCCTCAAAACCCCAGTCGTCACGCAACACCCTGGTTAAAAGGTCATGATTTTCAGGGGCATAGGTGCCGTTGATCAGATTATACGATGACATGACTGTCCATGGCTGTGACTCCTCAACGGCAATTCGAAAGCCTTCGAGATAGATCTCGCGCATTGCCCTCTCGCTAACGATCGTGTTAAGTGAGTTACGATTGGTTTCGGTGTTGTTGGCAGCAAAGTGTTTGATTGAGGTGCCCACTCCTTGTGATTCAACCCCGTTGACCATGGCTGCAGCCATCTTACCGGTTACAAACGGATCTTCCGAGTAGTACTCGAAGTTCCTGCCGCATAGCGGATTGCGATGGATATTCATTCCGGGCCCGAGAAGCACATCGGCACCATATTCAAGAACCTCACTCCCCATTGCCTGTCCAACCCTGTTGACCAGTTCTGTGTCCCAGGTCGATGCCAGCAGAGTAGCCACCGGAAATGCCGTGCAATAGAAGGTCTCTGATACTCCCTCGCGGATAGGGCTTATACGCAGTCCTGCAGGGCCATCGGCCACTACCATGGCTGTGATACCCAGATCCATGATCTCATAGGTTGTACCGGCAGCTCCTGGAACCAGGCTCTTTGTCTGTCCCACCACAGGTGCTCCGGCGCTGACCGGGCCCTCCTGCTGCGGGCCAAAGCCTGTCATTCCCGTACCTGTAACAAAGTAGGCTTTCTGCTCAGGGGTCATTGAGGCTATCCATCCTGTAATCTTCGCCGCATCGGGGGAGGCAGCCTCTCTGACTGCCGGTTTCTGGTTGCATCCTGGAAACGCCAGCATAGCCAAAATCATTAATGGGATAATCTTCGTCATCTTCTCTTATTTTTGAATTATTGAAATAAATTCTTAAAGCATCTGTCCTGTTACCTGACGGTTATGACGCCGGTAGCCCTCATTGCGGATACCGCCTCTGAGGCAAGATTCCACTCATTGTCGAATCTGCCTGATGCGACAATATCATCGGGTGTGCCCCTGAAAAGGATAAAATCCTGATAATTCCTGAGGATTTCAATACTTGAACCCATGAATGTAAGACCGCCCTGACCGGGAGCCTTCTTCGGAGGCGTCCACCATGCGAGGCCGGAACTGACCAGTATGTAGTGCCGGTTCATCGGGAAAATATATACGAGGCCGTAACCCTCTGCATCAGGATTCAGATGCATTGGCAGCTTATCAGAGAAATATTCGATGATGGCATTGGTCTCCCTCGTACCGAAGAGAATCAGGTTTGAGGTTACATAATCGCTCTGCCTCACCTCCTTGTCGGATATGACCCTGGGGAAGACCATGATACGTCCTCCGCGACCCGACCAGTCGGCTGCAGCGGCGGCCTGAGCCCTTCTTGCCGCAAGCTCCTCCTGTGAGGGATTGCCCCCGGTGCCGTAAACATAGATGTGGCTGCCTGCCACAGCTTCGTAGACCGGCCCTTCAGCTCCGGGTTGTTTTGATGTCAGCCCCGGCGTGAATTTCCTGTTTGCCCACCCGCCCTGCGATTTCATGAAGGATACCGACCCGGCGCTTCTCACTGAAAAGAGCTGGCCGTCAACACTTACAGAGACTTTCTTTGCAGTATTGAACTGCGGATGGCCGTCAAGATTAAGGGTGAATGCTCCCAGTCCTGACGTGGAGACTTCGACCTTGTTGGCTGCCGTGAACTTCGCATCAACAGTTGCCAGCTCACCTGGAGTAAGGTCATCGAATTTCACCCAGTAAGCCTTATTGTATTTGAAGCTCCTGGTGCTGAATTTAACCTGTTCGGGAAAAAGGTCTCTTTTGAACTGCGAGAACCATTCGAATATGAATGCGTCTTTATAAGCCCATTCCCAGCTGTTATGACCGACCCCCGGATACTCAGCATAGTCAAGTCTCTGTGCTGTGGTACCGAGCTTCGCCTTCCATTCCTGCGCAGTCTGAAACAGGAAATCCTTGTCGCCTATAAAAAGATGAACCGGCAGGTTTCCGGCATTCCCTGCAAGCTCAAGGGTGCCATCCGGCGGGGCGGGACAGACGGGAGCGATGGCTGCCCATATGTCAGGACGCGTCAGGCCAAGCCACAGTGTGCCGCCGCCACCCATAGATAAGCCAGTGAGGTAAATCCGGTCTTCATCTATGCGGAAGCGCGCCTTGAGGTCGTCAATCATATCATATACATCCATCTCCGGGATTCCCTGGTACCCGGCGGTGCCCCGGGCAAGGGGGGCGGCCGCTATGTATCCCACAGGCCTGAACTCCGGCCAGTATCTTGTTGCCTCGGTATCATTCTCAAAGGAAACGTTGCCGGGCTTAATGAAGTCATAGCCCTGGCTGTTGCCGACGCCAAAGAGACGCCTCATCCCCAGCCGGTGATTTGACCACGCACCGTGAAGGAAAACTACGAGCGGATAGCTTTTCGACTCATCGAAATTCTCCGGTATATAAACCGAATAGGGCTGGTCAGTATCATCAACGGATGAGAAGAAGGAGAGATCCTGTGGACCGGCCTTAAGTCGCTGGGCGTCTGCATTTATTACTCCGAAAACACAAAGTACTGTTGCAATCACAATGACACGGACAGAATAGATGACATTTTTCATTTTAACTTCATTTTGGCGATGTAAATTAATACAGTTTTGTCAATCGACCAACACAAATAGAATGTTTGAGATTAAATTTGACCGAGAACGGTCAGGAATTCTCCTGGTAATTTATTGACCTGCCTTTCCTGTTTACAATAGGATAAACCGGAGATGTGGGTTATATTTGATGCAATGCAATTTTAAGAAAAAGTGACTGTCAACGATATCGAACTGGCTGAAAGACTGAGAAAGGGCGACCTGGAGGCATTCGACCTGATCTATGACATGTATGCCGGGAAACTCCATGCATTCGCCATGAAATATCTCAGGTCATCTGCCGAAGCTGAAGAGATGGTGCAGTCGGTCTTTCTTAAAGTATGGGAGAATCATCGCAAAATAGACAGGGAACTTTCGTTCCGCGCATACCTCTTCACCATCGCCTATAACGATATTTGCAAACTCTTCCGGAGACAGAGCTATCTTCAGAAATATGTGATTGAAACGTTGTATGAAAACAGACTCTCAACATCTGCGACTGAAGAGGGTTATGAGTACCAGTCTGTGCTCGGGGCGGTGCAAAGATTACTGGATTCTCTGCCTGAATCTCAGCGAAAAGCATTCGTCATGGGCAAAATCGAAGGGAAATCCTCCAGGGAGGTTGCTGCCGAACTGGGTCTGTCTCCCGGTACGGTCGATAATTACATATCCGCTACACTTAAAATCCTTCGCAGCAAAATCAACAGGGAAAACCTCCCGGTGATCCTGTTTATCATTCTTTTTCTGCTTTAAAAAACCGTTGGCACTTCCCCGGTGAAAAATATTTTACTCTTTTTTATGAGATTTTTACTTCCCGTGGATATTATATATAACGGGAGTGAAAAACAGTCACACCCGTTAATAAATGGAGCAAAATGAAATTAAGTAAAGAGGACGGCGAGAAAATCTTAAATTACGTTAACGGCATTGCCGGGGAGAAGGATTCAGGTGAGGTAAGGGGAATGTTCTCGGCCGGTGAAGGCAATGAACAACTTAAGAGTTTCATTGCAGATGACTGGAACGGGTTCATGAACAGTGATATCACAACGGGGAAAGAGCTAAGACCCCTGCTTGACAGTATACATCATCAGATAAGGCTTGACGAGTTTAAACACAACAAAACCTTGGTAAGGAAACTATCGGGTTTCTATGCCAGGGCTGCTGCTGTAATATTGATCCCACTGCTTTTAGGTACAGGATTTCTTCTGCTCAGAGGAATGGCCGGCGATGCCGGTAAAGAGGCTGTTGCATCCATCTATGCCCCTGCCGGCTCCAGGGTAACCTTCTCTCTGCCTGACGGCACGGAAGGCATGCTGAACAGCGGATCAACACTGAGCTATTCCATGCCTTTTGAGAGTAAGCGGAACGTGGCGCTGACCGGCGAAGCCTGGTTTGAGGTGACACCTGACGTTAAACACCCATTCAGGGTTGAAGCCGGCAACCTGGAGCTTACAGTGCTCGGCACTGACTTCAATGTCAATGCCTACCCCGATGAAAATTATACAGAGGTGGTGCTGGAAACAGGGAGTGTGCTGGTAAACTGTGAACAGTACAAAGAGGGTATGGTCATGCAACCGTCAGAGAGACTAGTTTACAGGAACGGCAGAATAACAAGAACCAATGCTGACCCTTCGAAGTATTCCTCGTGGACGGAAGGCAAGCTTGTATTCAGAAGCGACTCCATGTCAGAGGTGGCAAGGAGGTTGGAAAGATGGTACAACGTCAATGTGGAACTGATGGACAGTGATCTGGAAAACTACTCCTTCCGGGCTACCTTCGAGGATGATCCTCTTGAGGAAGTACTTAAGTTCCTGAGTATGACCTCACCCCTAAGATACGAGATAACTCCGAGGGAAATTATGGCCGACTCAATCTATGCAAAGAGTACTGTGAAAATATACCTGAAATAAAAATTCCTTAACCAATCCTCCAACCCCATGAAAAAAATCCACAGCCCTTAACTGACAAAAAAAAGGAAATCGCGGCAACGATTTCCTGAAAAAACATCATTTAAGACATTTTTTAACCTGAAAACTTACAAAGTTATGAAAAAAACCAAACTCCGGGGGAGCGCATTTGACCACCCCCTGAAAAAAATCCTTCTAACGATGCGTATAGTATTTGCACTCCTGGTACTGGGGATCATGCAGGCGCATGCGACAGACGCATACTCCCAGAAGACAAGACTGTCACTCGATATCACCGATGCACAGCTGGTGACAGTGCTCGATAAGATTGAGGAGGAGACAGAATTCTTCTTCCTCTATAATGAAAAACTGCTGGATACCGAAAGAAAGGTCTCCATCACTGCCGATAATCTGGTTATTGATGTGGTGCTTGACAGGCTTTTTGCCGGGACTGATGTGACACATACAATCATTGACCGCAAGATCATCCTCGCTCCCGGATATCTTACAGAAGTAAACGGGTTGCAGCAGATGAAAGTCACGGGCAAAGTCACCGGTACCAAGGGCGAACCCCTTCCAGGTGTAACTATTGCCGTCAAGGGAAAGATAATGGGAACTGCCACCGATATGGAAGGAACATTCTCACTTGACAACGTTGTTCCGACCGACGTCCTGGTTTTCTCATTTATTGGGATGAAAAACACCGAGATTCCCGTTGGGTCGCAGACTTACTTTGAGGTAGTATTGGCCGAAGAACTAATTGGCATGGATGCCGTCGTTGTCACGGCACTGGGTATTAGAAGGGAGGAAAAAGCTCTCGGATATGCTGTCCAGAAAGTGTCGGGCGACGCCGTAACGACTGTCAAGGGTATAGACGTAGGAACCTCACTCACCGGGAAAGTTGCAGGCCTGATGGTACGGAACAGCAGCGAGTTTACTGCAGAACCCCAGATACTCCTTCGCGGGGAGTCTCCTCTTATAGTCATAGACGGTGTACCCTACGGTAATATGACCCTAAGGGATGTTCCATCAGATGATATTGAAGACATCAGCGTTCTCAAAGGATCAACAGCCTCAGCCCTTTACGGTTACAGGGGAGGAAGCGGTGCCATCATGATTACAACAAAAAGGGGTGGCGCAGCCAGAGGGCTTACCGTCTCAGTTAACAGCAACACAATGTTCACGGCAGGATTTCTGGCTATACCTGAAATACAGTCGACATACGGACGGGTTGTCAATACCACAACAAATACCTATGTCCGCTCTGGCGACGGCGCATGGGGCGCACCCCTGGAAGGACAGAACGTCATTCAGTGGGACCCTGTTTCAAAAACAATGAAGGAGATGCCCTATCTTCCCAGCGGAAAAGACAATTTCAGCAATTTCCTCGAGCAGGGCTACATTCTTAACAATAACATCAGCCTGGCACAGCAGAGCGAATATGGAAACATCCGCTCATCAGTTTCATGGGTTGAGAACAAGGGTATATATCCCAATTCCCAGTTCCAGAAACTGACCTACAGCCTGGGTGGCGACATGAGAATAGATAAGTTTACCCTCTCCTCAAGCGTATCTTATAACAAACACTCCTCACCGAATGTGGGCTTTAGCGGCTATACCGGCTATGACCCTATGTACGCACTCCTGATATGGTCGGCCCCCGACTGGGATATCCTCGATTACCAGGATTACTGGGTAGTTCCCAACGAAGTACAGAACAGCAGCTACACAGCCGGAAACAATAACCCATATTTTGACAGATACGAGAGATTGCACAGTGTCAACAAGGATATCTTCAACGGTACATTCTCACTGAATTACGATGTCAATTCATGGCTGAAGGCTACCTTACGCACCGGTTATGACACCTACAGCAACAAACAGGATATCCAGGTATCAAAGGGCTCATTCCAGGGCGCCGGGAATGGTACGGTTATTCCAGGAGGAACAGAGGTTTGGGGCGAATCACAGAAAGGTTCTTATAACATTGGACTTGCCAGGGGATTCAGCCTGAACAATGACCTGATAATCTCCGTAAACAAGAAAATAACTGACTTCACCTTTGACGGTTTTGTGGGCGGATCCGTCTATTACTGGCAGGATGAGGGCATTGAGGCCAGAACAAGGGGCGGAATTTCAATTCCGGCATTCTATTCATTGAAAGCCTCAATTGATCCGGTCATTACAGCCTCAAGGCTTTATAAGAGACAGGTGAACAGCATCTAC
>JBGSLG010000074.1:0-7317 GCA_041740815.1 Bacteroidales bacterium | reverse complement strand
TGTAAGAACAGGAATCCATGTCGACTGCATCCCAACGGCTATCCCTTCAATGATTGTAGTTGCCGGGCCCTGCTGGGTCTGTTTTGCAATGTCCTTTGTAGGCTTATATTCATCTGATGTGAAGTACTCGGTCGACTGGCCTATTATTACACCTGCAGCGAGGCCGGCGACCACGGCGCCAAAGACTCCCCATGTGATCCATCCGGTAAATGCAAGGGCTGCTATTGCAACAAGTATGAGTGCAGAGCTGCCGCCTGTTCCCAGAAGAAGTGCGTTGAGCAGGTTCTTCTGTGTAGCCTGTTCTTTGGTTCGCACCATGTAGACGCCGGCTATAGAGAGCAGGATTCCTATTGCAGCAACGATCATCGGTGATATGACAGCCTTGATCTGGTCCCCGGCAGCTACAATTGGCAAGGCTGCTCCAAGAGCTGCCGTCGCAAGTATAGAGCCTGCATATGATTCGTAAAGGTCAGCGCCCATACCGGCCACGTCGCCTACGTTGTCACCAACGTTGTCAGCAATTGTAGCAGGGTTACGGGGATCATCCTCAGGGATGCCCGCCTCAACTTTGCCTACGAGGTCAGCTCCAACGTCTGCTGCCTTGGTGAAGATGCCGCCGCCTACGCGGGCAAAGAGAGCCTGTGTAGAGGCGCCCATCCCGAAGGTAAGCATGGTGGCAGTGATCTCGATCATCTTCTGATGGTCAGTGGTGCCGGGGTGAACAAAAGTCAGGCCCGCCCATTTCCATCCTTCAATCATATTTTCGGGACTGAAGACCCAATTATTCAGAACAAGGAACCAGATCACAATGTCAAGGAGTCCGAACCCTACAACGATAAGTCCCATCACCGCACCGCTGCGGAATGCAATTTTAAGACCCCTGTTCAGAGAGACGGAAGCCCCCTGGGCTGTCCTTGATGATGCGTTGGTGGCTGTTCTCATTCCAAGGTAACCGCAGAGACCCGAGAAGAACCCTCCCGTCAGGAAAGCTACTGGCACAAAAGGATTCTGAACCCCCATGTAAGCCATTATCACAAGCAGAACTACAAGAACAAGGAAGACCTTGAAGACAACACTGTACTGGCGCTTGATGTAGGCCATCGCACCTTCTCTGACATAACCGGCTATCTCCTGCATACGGTCGTTGCCGGCAGGCGCCTTCATCATGCTCTTGTAGAAAATCCATGCAAAGAGCAAAGCCAGCACCGCGGCAACAGGTGCTATCCAGAACAAACTACTAATCATAAGCTTAGGTTTTAATAAGATTTGCGTACAAAACTAATGAGTTTTTTAACAAAACCTAACCGCGCGCTGCAGTTATTGTTTTTTGTTCTTCACATATTTATCGAGCCACATGAGATACTCCCAGTGCATGTGCAGCAACGACTCGCGGGCAGCGTATCCGTGGGCTTCCGAGGGCAGCAGCACCATCCTTACTGTGGCGCCTGCACCCTTGAGTGCAGCGTAGTATCTCTCACTCTGAATGGGGAATGTACCCTGGTTGTCGTCGGCCATACCGTGTATCAGTAGTATCGGGTCCTTGACCTTCGTGGCGTGGGTGAAGGGCGACATGTCAAGGTAGAGTTCCGGTGCTTCCCAGAAACTGCGTCTCTCACTCTGGAACCCGAAGGGGGTCAGTGAACGGTTATAGGCTCCGCTGCGAGCAATACCTGCTGCAAAGAGCCTGGAGTGCGAGAGGAGGTGAGCGGTCATGAATGCTCCGTATGAATGACCGCTGGCTGCTACCCTGGCCGGATCGGTGACACCCATCTCAGCTGCCTTGTTGATAGCAGCCTCTGCATTGGCTACGAGCTGCTCAACAAATGTGTCGTTCGGCTCCTTGCCCTCAGCTCCTACTATCGGAAAGCTGACATCATTCAGTACGGCATAACCCTGTGTCACATAAACCAGTACTGACGAAGGACTGATACGTGTGAAGCTGTAGGGGGAACCACTGATCTGGCCTGCCGTGGACGCGTCGTTGAACTCGCGCGGATAGGCCCATAGAATAGTTGGCAGCGGCCCGTCCTTCTCCTTGTCATAACCTGCAGGCAGATAGAGAGTGAAGGAGAGATCGACACCATCCTTGCGTTTATAGGTGACGAGTTCCTTATGAACACCTGCCAGCTGCGGATAGGGATTCTCAAAATTAGTTACCTGCTTGAGAGTTCCCTTCTTAAGATCACGGATGAAGTAGTTGGGAACCTCTGTGACTGACTGCCTTACTGTAAGGAGAAGGCCTTTGGCAGGATCAATGAATTCATTAACAGTCTCATAGTAAGGAGCCTCCGAACGCCATAGCCTGGTGGTCTTACCGGTCTTGAGATCATACTTATCAATAAAGGGCCTGTCGCCTTCCGGAGAGGCACCCTGTCCCGACAGATAGAGGCTCCGGCCCTTGTCTGCGGTGAGCAACACTGACCTGCCGTAAATATTGGGGACAGTAAGGGGGAACCCGGGGTTATTGTAGCGGTCGTCCGAATTGAGCTCGGATATCTTTTTTATTGTGGTCTGCGGGTTGGCAGGATTGAAGGTGCTGGTGACTCTTACACGAGATTTTGCGAGTCCCTCCATTACAATAGCCAGGTTTTCATTACCCCACATGATGCCCTGGAAACGTTTCTCCGTGGCAATGAAAGCTACGGGGTCGCCGGTAAAGGGAGCATCAAGCATAAAGACCTGGTCATGGTACTGCATCTCTTTGGCGTGGTAGTTACCCTCATCCAGGGCCTCAACCCACGTTACCGATGACGGTCTGTCACTGCGCCAGTTGTAGTTACGCGGACCGGGATTGACAACATCATAACCTCTTGGGAGATTCTCCTGCAGTGGTTTGACAAGGAGTGTCTTTGCCACTTTTCCGTCAAGGTCCCATATCTCAGTCCGTGAAGGGAAATAATAATAAGGTACAATATATGAGAAAGGTTTTTCTACAAGTGTCATCATAAGCCATTTGCCGTCAGGTGAGGGAGAGACGTCGGCAATTATGCCCCTGCCTCCAATGGCTTTGGAGGTCTGACCGTCCCATCTGATAAGTTCAGAGGTGGCGTAATATTCAAATATCTTTTCATCATCAACCGTCTTCAGAAGATCCTGAAAAGTACGTGATTCGCCCTGTTTGCCATCACTCTCCTGGATAGCCGGTCCTTCCGGTACCAGTGAGGCTGAGGGTGCCTTGCCCCTGTCGCGCGGTGTGCGCAGGTAGACTATTGATCCGTCAGGCAGCCAGCTCAGGGTACCCCTGAAGATTCCGTTAAGGCCGTCATCAATACTGCGGGCGGTCATAGTTACAAGATCAGCCACCCATAACTCTATTGTGCTTCCGGTGGTGTTTGTGAATGCTATGCTCCTGCTGTCAGAAGACCATGATATGCTTCCCAGTTCCGGATCGGCAGGGAGGCCTGTAAGAACACGCAAGTCTGTTCCGTCGACCTTCATTGAGGAGATCCGGTTTACTCCCCTGCCGCGGCTCTGGCCGTTGGTGGAGGGGTCAAACCTGATGCCTGCCAGGCGCAATTCAGGCTGCGAAAGGTCGGCGATTGTGGGCAGTCCCGGACGATCCAGCAGAAGAATTGTCTGGTTGTCAGGACTGAGAAGCACTGAGGGTGTCTGCGGTGCATCAATTAGGGAGACAATGGCCTCCGGAGGAAGCTGATAGCTTTGGTTGTCCTGTGCAC
The DNA here is from genome assembly GCA_041740815.1 of Bacteroidales bacterium. Classification (GTDB taxonomy): domain Bacteria; phylum Bacteroidota; class Bacteroidia; order Bacteroidales; family VadinHA17; genus SR-FBR-E99. The sequence goes on along the minus strand of JBGSLG010000074.1, from coordinate 3,640 downwards.
CGGTGAACATGAATGACCCGGCAAGAATGGCGGTGAGTAGAGTTTTACGCATCATGATTGTCCTTTTAGATATAATTCAAATTTATACTTATACATTTAAGTTAAGAAACCAAATAACCGCTATTATTGTTTTTTAACTTTCCGGCTTAACAATAATAATTTAACAAAACAGAAATGGGGCACAGGCAGGACTTGATAGAGGCCACATGGGAGGAGCGCGACAGGCTGCGCGAACCGGAGGTCAGAAAGGCAATTGAGGAGGTGATAGAGGCTCTTGACAAAGGCATACTCAGAGTGGCAGAGTCGCAGGGCGACAAGTGGGTTGTCAACAGCTGGGTGAAAAAGGCTGTGATACTCTACTTCCCAATGCGCGAGATGAAGACCACATCTGCCGGCCCGCTCGAGTTCAATGACAAGATAGACCTGAAGCACGGTTACGCGGAGCTTGGGGTGCGTGTGGTACCACATGCCGTTGCCCGCTACGGATCGTATATCGCCCGGGGCGTCATCCTCATGCCCTCGTTCGTGAATATAGGGGCATATGTCGATGAGGGAACAATGGTAGACACCTGGGCTACGGTGGGTTCATGTGCGCAGGTGGGAAAGAACGTGCACCTCAGCGGCGGAGTGGGCCTGGGAGGGGTCCTTGAGCCGGTTCAGGCAGCACCGGTGGTGGTGGAGGATAACTGCTTCATAGGGTCACGCGCAATTATTGTCGAAGGAGCCCGCATATGCACCGAGGCGGTGATAGCAGCCAACACCGTGATAACCGGCTCAACGAAGATTATTGATGTTACGGGAAGCCAGGCAGTGGAATACAGAGGCTATGTACCGCCGCGCAGCGTGGTCATACCGGGCACATACCCCAGGGACTATCCCTCGGGGAGGTACAACATCCCCTGCGCCCTCATCATTGGAGAGAGGAAGGAGTCGACAGACAAGAAGACCTCGCTAAATAATGCGTTGCGCGAAAATGACGTAATGGTATGATAAACGAATTCGGAGATGATGTAAAAAACGCCCTGAAGGCATTGCGTGCCGGAGGAGTCATACTCTATCCCACAGATACGATATGGGGACTGGGGTGTGATGCCACCAACGCGGCGGCGGTCCGTAAGATATATGCTATTAAGCAAAGAGCTGAGAACAAGAGCCTTATAATACTTGTAAACTCGCCGGGCATGCTTGAACGATACGTCGACAACCCGCCTGAGGTGGCGCTGCAGCTGGCGGAGCTGTCAGAGTCGCCCCTGACAATTGTCTATGACAGGGGACGCAGCCTGGCTGAAGGGGTGGCTTCGGCTGACGGGTCCGTAGGCGTGAGGATATGTGCCGACCCCTTCTGTGACGAGCTCATCACAGGCCTGCGCAAGCCCCTTGTGTCCACCTCGGCAAACATCAGCGGTGCTGTCGCCCCGGCCCTCTTCGACGAGATAAGCGAGGAGCTCAAAGCGCTGGTCGATTATGTATGCCTCTGGAAACAGGATGACCGAAGCAGGGCTAAAGCCTCTTCGGTCATCAGGGTCTCCGGAAACGGAGTTGTAAAGATACTTCGCGGCTGATTATTTCATCCGCACCTTGCCTGAACCGGATATGGCAACATCAATCTTCGGGTTACCCGCGTATGTGATGTTCCCGCTGCCGGATATGGCGGCTTCAAGCTTTCCTGTTACGTAACAGTCGCAGCTGCCGCTGCCGGAGATAGATGCCTCCATAGTTTCCACTTTGGTGGCTCCCCCCAGATAGCCACCCGAACCTGAGATATTGATCTCAAGACGTTTGGCCGTACCATCTCCTTCAATGACGAGACTGCCTGATCCGGAGATGGAGCACTCGATATTATTGAGTGAAACATCCCGCAGAATAGCTTTGCCACTACCGCTGACAGCTATATCAAGATCTCCCCCTTTGAGCGGGTCATTTACTTTGACCCTCCCTGAACCTGATACGCTTATGCCGTCAACGGAAGGCATTGTGATCCTTACAACTACCTTTTTGTTTCCGGTATCAAACCACTTGTCTCTCTTTATCCTCAGCTCATTGCCATACACCTTCGTCTCAATCTCCCTTATATAATCCTCGTCTCCCTCGAGAACGACGCTGTAGGTGGCGCCGAGGTCAATGAGTACCTCACCGGCCACTGCAAAGCCCACCTGGCTGAAACCTGAGACATCCCTTCTCTCCGTGTATGCGGTCTGAGCCTGTGCCAGTTGCACGGCAAACACCAGAATGACTGCTAAAGCAAAAGATTTTTTCATGACTGCTTCTGATTAAGTTGTAAGAATAACACAGGAAAGACGGAATAATAATCCCGGCGCTGCATCAGGCAAATAAAAAATGGAATACGTGGTGTCAGTCGTTCAGCCCTGCCAGGCCTTCCGGAAGCGACATCTCAATGAGTTTCTTCTCCTGGTCAACTGACAGTATAAGATCAGGGTGCAGGGGTACATAAATCTCACCGCCGGCGGTATTGACCACTGCAAGGAGCTGTCCGGGGTTCCTTATGACCGAGGTAATGACTCCCGTGAGACTGCTGTTAGCATCGGTCACGGTATAGCCTGTCAGTTCCGACATCTCATCGTCTGCACCGGGCTCTCCGGCGGTACGCACCTCGCATCCCTTAAGCGCTGCCACTGACTCCGTAGTAAGGTAATCGTCAAATGATATTACAAGTGTGTCTGGTGTAGGGGAGAAGGCCTCCCGTGTAAAAAAGGGAACCGGTATCCCGTCTATTACGACGAATACCGGTTCACCCTGTTCCGGTTCCCCTGTGATGCCACTTTCGCTTCTCACCACCACGGCTCCTTCGTAGCCGTAGGTTTTGGTTATTCTGCCTAACGTTTTCATTGTTCAGCGGCAGGGGACAAAAAAATGTTATGCAGTCTTTTCGTTCTCTTCTGCAGTATCTTCCTTGGTATCGGCTGCGGGAGCTTCTGCTTCAGCTTCGGTTGCTGCCACCTCCGGAGCGACTGCTTCTGCAGGCTCTTCGGCTGGGACTTCGGCAACTACCTCTGCAGGCTCTTCTGCGGGGGCTTCAACAACTGTCACCTCATCGGCGACTGCCTCATCTGCCTCCTCTGCGGGGGCCTCGGCAACTGCTTCCTCAGCAGCTGCAGGTGCTGCAGCGGCTTTAGCTGCTGCTTCTGCCTCAGCGGCCAGAGCTGCGAGCTTCTTCGCATATTCAGCTGCCCTTGCTTCCTTGATCGCTTTCTCGGCGTCAAGTCTCCTCTTGCGGGCGTCCTCGCCCAGCTTCTCAAGACCTGACTTCTTCATCTCGATCTGCTCTTCCTTACCCTTCAGCCATTCGTTAAAACGACGGTCGGCTTCAGTTTCGTCAAAGGCGCCCTTTTTGACACCGTCAAGGAGGTGCTTCTTCATCATTACGCCCTTGTACTTAAGGATCGCCCTGCATGTGTCCGTAGGTTGCGCACCTTTCTGCAGCCAACCCAGAGCCTTCTCGAAATTGATGTCGATTGTTGCCGGGTCAGTAATCGGGTTGTAAATCCCGATCTTCTCAATGAATCTGCCATCACGTGGCGACCTGCTATCTGCTACCACCACGTGGTAGTAGGCCTGCTTTTTGCGGCCTTTCCTAGCTAATCTGATCTTTACTGACATGTAAAATTTACTGTTTAAATGA
>JBGSLG010000073.1:0-7013 GCA_041740815.1 Bacteroidales bacterium | reverse complement strand
AGGGCGTGGCCCTCACCATGCACCAGGACCGGGAAGGACTGATGTGGTTCGGCACCTTTGACGGCCTCAACCGGTTCGATGGCTACAGCTTCAAGGTATACAAGTCGGGCTTCAACTCCGGTTATGGCCTTACGAACAACACTTTTACATATGAGATTACCGACTTTGTGAAATATGGAGAAAGTAATAGCATTAACGTAATCTGTGATAACTCTTTGAATTTCGATGTGGCTCCCCAGGGCGGAGATTTTAATATGTATGGAGGCTTATATCGTGATGTATGGCTCATTGTAACTGGTGATGATGCCTGTATCTCGCCACTTCTATATAGTTCTGCCGGAGTATTTATCAGAAAGCTTCATGTTTCTGACAAAAGGGCAGAATTGAGAGCTGATATATTCCTGTCTGCCAAATCTGACTATGATAGCTGTGAAGTTGAATTTTCAATCCTGGATAAAGACAACAAAATTGTTTCATCTCAAACCACTCCATACGTTAATAATGACAAAGGTCTCGTCTCCTTTGACCGCACCCACCGAAAAGATGCGTTTTATCTTTATAAAGCCAATTGGAATAAAGAAGAAAAAACAACCCATCTGTGCTCTAAGGAATATACGGAACGAAAAGAAGATATAACTGACATAATAGCTTTTACAACTGCTCCTTCAGCCAGGCTTTTCATAAATGGAAAACAGGTCGGGAAGATGGACACAGATCAATATGCAACAGTTATCTGGAGAAATATAAAACTCAGTCCTGGTAAAAATCATGTTGAAATAAAAACTGCTGACGGCACTGATTCGGTAAACTGGACTGACCTGCAATGATTCAATATTATTTAACCACGTATTGCCAAACAGGATAATTCAGCGTTGGTCCAATAATTGAATTTCAGCAGCAGTTTTTCGTTAACATAAGAGGGGATTCTGTTGTTTTTCCCGATCCTGATATTGATGATTACAGGCATCCCCAGGGATCTTCGACCCGGAAGGTGAAGTTCCAAATTTTCATCGGTGATATTTGTCAATAACTGGGGATACAGTACTGTAAGAAAGCTCATATTGTCCATGCTTTTACTTAGAAATTATACATCACATTTATTTTTTATTGCTATTTTTCGACATTGCTTAAACCTATTAAATGATCAACATGAAAGAGACAGGTAAATATTCGTTTGGTATCGGAGATAGGTTCTCACACCAGGGCAAGGCCCAGCTGGAAGCCCTGATCAAGGCCTCTTCCGAATTGGGCGTTGATATCACCCCTGTCTGGAACAAATCAAACAGGGAACATAATATCGTTCACTCGGAACCCTCTGATACACGCGCTGAGGCTGATGCAGCTGTCCGCGACATGGATTACAGCGGCCCGTACTTCGTTGATGCCGACCATATTAACCTAACAACCGTCGGGCGGTTCATAGACCACTCCGACTTCTTCACTCTTGATGTGGCTGATTTTATCGGCAAGAGCGCATCTGACACTGATATCGAAGGCTTTGTGGAGGCACACCGGGCCTTCTGCGGTGAACTGCAGATCCCTGGCATCACTGACCACTTCACAATAACTGAAGACTTTCTCAGGGCTTTCGCCTCAAAATTCCTGTTTGCCATAAATGAGGCTGCCGCAATCTACAGGCATATAGCATCGGTCAAGGGCGAAGGCAACTTTGTCACAGAGGTCTCGATGGATGAGGTTGACCAGCCGCAGCAGCCACTGGAGATGCTCTTTATCCTAAAGGCGTTGGCCGACCTGAAAGTCCCTGTGCAGACCATAGCCCCCAAATTCACGGGCAGGTTTAACAAAGGGGTTGACTATGAGGGAGATCCGGTTCGCTTCGGAAAGGAGTTTGAGGAGGATATCCTTGTCATCAGGTATGCGGTCAGGATGTTCGGCCTGCCTTCAGGGCTCAAGCTAAGCGTGCATTCGGGGAGCGACAAGTTTTCAATCTACCCGGTCATGGGGCAGATTATCCGTAAGCATGACTGCGGCTTGCACATCAAGACGGCCGGCACCACATGGCTCGAGGAGGTGATTGGACTTGCCCTCGCCGGAGGCACAGGGCTTGATATCGCAAAGCGAATATATCGCAGTGCATTTGAACGACGCGATGAACTCTGCGGTCCGTATGCCACTGTAATTGATATCAAGCCTGAACTGCTTCCGACACCGGAGGTTGTTGATACCTGGGATACAAAGAAGTACGCTGAAACACTCAGACATGTACCCGGACACCCGAACTACAATCCCAGCTTCCGCCAACTTATTCACGTGGGCTACAAAGTGGCCGCTGAGATGGGGAAGGAATACACGGATGCCCTTGATGCCAACTCCGCAATCATAGCATCATGCGTCTGGGAGAATATCTACCACAGGCACATCATCCGTCTCTTTACCCGTCAGTAAAAATTATCTGCCATCCAATGAAAGAGTTCATCAACGAAGACTTCCTGCTGCAGAATGATTTTGCAGGAAAGCTGTATCATGAGCATTCTGAAGGCATGCCTTTAATTGATTACCACTGTCACCTGAGCCCGGAAGCAATTGCTGCCGACAGGCGCTTCGACGATCTCGGCCAGCTGTGGCTTGAGGGCGATCATTACAAGTGGAGAGCCATGAGGGCCAACGGGATCGATGAAAAATATATAACCGGGAATACAACCACCTTCCGCGAGAAATACGACCGCTGGGCTGAGACGGTGCCCTTCACAATGCGCAATCCCCTGTACGCATGGACACACCTCGAGCTGAAAAGGGTCTTCGGGATCAGCAGGATTCTCAACCGCTCCACCGCACCGGAGATATGGGAAGAGTGTACGGATCGGCTCCGGAGACCTGAATATTCGGCACGAGGGTTGATGAAAAGATTCAACGTCGAAGTGACATGCACAACAGATGATCCGTCAGACGACCTCGAGCATCATATCAAACTGAAAAATAGCAACTTTGGGATCAAAGTACTTCCGACATGGAGGCCTGACAGGGCCATGGCGGTGGAAGACCCGGTAAAGTTCACCGATTATGTTAAAAAACTCTCGGAGGCCTCTGACACTGAGATCAAAGGTTTTGCCTCGCTGATTGATGCCCTGCGAAGGAGACATCAGTTCTTTGCTGATGCCGGCTGCCTCCTCAGCGATCATGGCATAGAACAGTTTTACTCCGAGGACTGTACTGCCAGCGAGGCAGATGCCATCTTCAGGAAAGTGACTACCGGATCCACGCTGAGCCGCGAGGAGGTGGTGAAGTTCAAGTCAGTAATGCTTTACGAACTGGCGGTGATGGATGCTGAGAGAGGCTGGACCCAGCAGTTCCACTATGGTGCTATCCGTAACAACAATAGCCGGATGCTTGCATCAATCGGTCCTGATACCGGTTATGACTCGATGGGCGATTTCACTGTGGCAAAGGATATTTCCAGGCTGCTTGACAGGCTTGAGGCAGGCAACAAACTGACAAAAACGATACTCTATAATCTTAATCCCAGGGATAACGAACTTATTGCAACAATGATCGGTAATTTTCAGGATGGCAGTGTTCCCGGAAAGATTCAGTTCGGCGCCGGGTGGTGGTTCCTTGATCAGGAGACAGGTATGATCAATCAGCTCAACGCCCTTTCACTGATGGGACTGCTGAGCAGGTTTGTAGGGATGCTCACTGATTCGAGGAGCTTCGTCTCATACCCGCGTCATGAATACTTCCGCAGGATCCTATGCAACATGCTGGGCGAGGATATCGAAAAGGGTAAGATCCCGGAAACAGAGATGGAGACAATCGGCAAGATGGTGGAGAACATCTCGTACTACAATGCAAAGAATTACTTCGGCTTCTGAAAAAAAGACAAAAGAGATGAGCAGGTTCACACGTATTCAGGTTGCAATTACAATGCAGGAGACAGGCCTTGTGCCTCTCTTCTATCACCACGACAGCGAGATATGCAAAAAGGTTATCTCTGCATGCCATAGCGGTGGCGCAAAAGTCTTTGAGTTCACCAACAGGGGTGACTTCGCGCATGAGGTGTTTGCCGAGGTTAAGAAATGGGCCGTGGAAAACTGTCCGGGAATGATGATCGGTGCCGGCTCGGTTGCTGATGCGCCTACGGCAGCCATATTCATGCAGATGGGTGCAGACTTCATCGTATCCCCGGTGCTGAATCCTGAGGTGGCACGGATCTGCAACAGGAGAAAGGTCCTGTGGATACCCGGTTGCGGCACCCTGACCGAAATATCACAGGCTGAAGAACTGGGAGCTGAGATAGTTAAGATATTTCCAGGGAATGCCGTCGGAGGACCCTCTTTCGTTAAAGCGGTCAAAGGTCCCTGCCCCTGGACAACCATTATGCCAACCGGCGGAGTTGACCCTTCGGAGGAAAACCTTGAAAAGTGGTTTGCTGCCGGAGTGGCCTGCGTAGGGATGGGATCTGCACTGGTGACAGACGCCATTGTGAATGAGAAAAGATGGGACACTCTGACGGAGAAAGTGAAAGCAACAATAGAAATAATAAATAACCTTAAAAACAAGCTGGTCTGATCATGAATACGCTGAACAAGGTCAATGCACAGATAGGACGATACAGGTGGACCATCTGCTTCCTTCTCTTCTTCGCCACAACAATAAATTACTTGGACCGTCAGGTCCTCAGCCTCCTGAAGGGCACCCTTGAGGAACAGTTCTCATGGTCCGAAACTGACTATTCGAATATTGTCATCGCATTCCAGTTCGTCTATGCTATCTCCATGCTCTTTGCTGGCAGGTTCATCGACTGGCTGGGAACCAAAAAGGGATATGCATGGTCACTCGTTATCTGGTCTATGGCAGCCATCCTTCACGGTTTTGCAAGAGGCACCACAGGTTTCATGGGCGCCCGCGCACTGTTGGGCTTCGGCGAATCAGGAAACTTTCCCGCAGCCATTAAAACTACTGCCGAATGGTTCCCTAAGAAGGAAAGAGCCTTCGCAACCGGTATCTTTAACTCAGGTGCCAACGTGGGCGCCATCCTGGCCCCGCTTGTAGTACCATGGCTGGCAGTGAAATATGGATGGCAGGAGGCCTTTTTCGTAGTCGGGGCTATAGGTTTTACATGGCTTATCTTCTGGTTCTGGCTATATGACTTACCGTCGCGAATGCTCCAAAAAGGACGTATTAAACAGTCGGAGTATGACTACATCCACAGTGATGACGTTGCCGCCGGTGAGGCTGCAATGCTTATCAATGACATAAAAAATGATCATCCGGGCCCAAAAGAAAAACTACCATGGTTGAAGCTCCTTCATTACCGTCAGACATGGGCCTTCGTTGTAGGTAAGTTCATGACTGACGGTGTGTGGTGGTTCTTCCTCTTCTGGCTCCCTGCATACCTGCAGGCACAGTATGGCATGACAGGAACATCTGTCGCCCTTCCGCTGGCAATACTTTATTCAATGACTACCGTGGGCAGCATCGGCGGTGGTTATTTCCCGACAGTATTCATGAAAGGCGGACGCAATCCATATAACGCCAGGATGATAGCAATGCTTATCATCGCTCTCTTCCCTCTCGTGGTGCTCAGCGCCCAGTACCTGGGCACATTCAGCTTCTGGTATGCGGTAATAGCTATAGGTATCGGTGCATCAGCACACCAGGCCTGGTCAGCTAACCTCTTCACAACAGTCTCTGACATGTTTCCGAAGAAGGCCGTGGCATCTGTAATTGGTATCGGGGGCATGGCAGGCGGACTGGGAGGTATATTGATATCCAAGTCAGCAGGATTGCTTTTCGACCATTACAAGACACTGGGACATATACAGACAGGTTACACTATTATGTTCATCTTCTGCGCATTGGCCTACGTCTTTACATGGTTCATAATGAAAGCCCTTGTACCAAAATTCAAACTCATCAAAGATCTTTAAATAACCACATATGAATGATTTTAGTGACCTTAAAGGAAAAGTAGCCGCCATCACCGGTGGCAGCGGGGTGATAGGTCAAACCCTCGTCAAAGGCCTGTGCAGCGCCGGCGTGACTGTAATAATACTGGATGTGAATCCCGAAAGAGGCGCAGGAATGGCAGCTGAGATTGCACTGCGGCCTGATTGCGGAAGAGCAATCAGCTTCGGTGCCGATGTGACCGACAAGGAATCGTTACTCAAAGCCAGGGAAAAAATACGTTCCAGGTTTGGCGAACTTGATATTCTTGTCAACTGTGCCGGAGGAAACAAAGCCTCAGCCACAACTGTCAAAGAGGTTATTTCCGCTGACGACAAGGAACTGAAAGGGACATTCTTTGATCTCGACATTGCAGGGTTTGACGGCGTCTTCGACCTGAACTTCAAGGGAACCGTCCTGCCAACAATGATCCTCAGCGAGGATATGGTGAAAAAAGGAAGCGGAAGCATCCTTAACATCTCTTCGATGAACGCCTACAGGCCTCTGACGAAGATACCTGCCTACTCGGCTGCCAAGGCCGCAATAAACAACTTCACACAATGGCTGGCTGTCCACTTCGCTCCTACAGGTGTCAGGGTCAATGCCATTGCACCGGGCTTTCTGCTCACCAACCAGAACCGCTTCCTGCTGACCGACGAGAAGACGGGAGAGATGACCCCGCGAGGCAGGAAAATTATTTCCGCCACACCCATGGGGCGCTATGCCGAACCTGAAGAGCTGGTAGGCACCATGCTCTACCTGTTGTCAGGTACCTCATCCTTTGTCACAGGCGTAGTGATACCCATTGACGGAGGATTCAGCGCATATAGCGGTGTCTGACAGGAACAATACCGGCTTATGTTTGTATTAATATCAGTTAACCAGCAATGACAAACAAAATGACTCTTCTGGAAGAATTTAAACCCGAAAAAGATTTTTTTATCGGCATCGACTCCGATGGTTGTGTGTTCGATACAATGGAGGTCAAGCACAAGGAGTTCTTTTGTCCCAATACAGTCAAATACTTCAGCCTCTTCGCCATTTCCAAGTATGTGCGTGAGACATGGGATTTTGTAAACCTCTATTCCATAACCCGGGGAATAAACCGT
>JBGSLG010000072.1:0-7690 GCA_041740815.1 Bacteroidales bacterium | reverse complement strand
TACTGCTGCAGCTGTCATCGCAGACAGCTGGAGTCATGCCTATCCGCGTGAGAAGGCTGCGTTCCCGTTGCCATCGATCGTCGAGAACAAGTTCTGGCCTTCGGTGGGAAGGGTGGATAACGGTTACGGCGACCGCAACCTGGTATGTTCCTGCGCACCGATCGATGCGTACAGGTTTGAGAAGTTGAAGTTTGAAACGGATTGATTTTTTGACTTGAAATGCAGATGTTGGATGCAATAGCACTGCATCAACTCCGATAAATTGTTTATATTGTAACCATCCCCCTCCCGGGGAACAGGTGCATTTTGCTGCCGGATACTTTTCAGGGCAGTATTATTTAACATTTACACACTATGGAATCCATACATAAGTATGACATGGGAGTGATAGGCAATTGTTCATTTCTTGCCTATATAAACAAGACAGCAGAGGTAAAATGGTTGTGCATGCCCAGGTTCGACAGCAGTTTCCTATTCGGATCATTGCTTGACGGAGAGAAAGGAGGCGAGTTCTCCGTCAAACCCGCAGGAAAGAATTTTTATACATTCCAGGCATACCTGAAAAATACCAATATCCTTACAACTGAATTCATTACGGATGATGGTAAATTCAGGGTTACAGATTTTGCTCCGAGATTCTACCAGTATGACAGATATTACCGTCCGCTGATGCTCATACGCAAGATAGAGCTTCTTGACGGCAATCCGTTTATAACCGTGAAATGCGAACCGGTAGGCAACTACGGGGCTTTCAGGCCTGAGATTGTGGCCGGAAGCAATCATATCCGGTTCCTCAATTTTGATACTCAGGTCAGGCTTACGACAAATATACCTCTTACCTATATCATAAATAATCAGCCGTTCATACTTAATGATACCTGTTACATGGCCTTTACCTACGGTGTTCCGCTGGAGGCGCCGCTGGAGGCCACGGCTGACGATTTTCTTGAGAAGACCTCCAAATATTGGGGACACTGGGTCAAAAACACTTCAATACCCAATATCTTTCAGGATGAGATCATAAGGTCTGCACTGGTCCTGAAGCTTCATCAGTTTGAGGATACCGGGGCCATTATTGCTTCGGGCACTACCAGCCTGCCTGAGGCACCTGGAGCCGGCAGGAACTGGGACTACCGCTACTGCTGGATGCGAGATTCGTATTATACCCTTAACGCATTCAACAATCTCGGGCATTTCGACGAGCTGGAAAAGTATTTTCTCTATATCCAGAATATCATTTTGTCAGAGAAGCAGAAGATAAATCCCATGTACTCCATCGCCGGCACAGCTGTCCCCAAAGAGAGAGAGCTTGATCTTGCGGGATACATGGGTAACAGGCCGGTGCATCTAGGTAATGATGCCTTTTTCCAGGAGCAGTATGACATCTACGGGCAGGTTCTTGCAAGTCTCCTGCCACTCTACATTGACAGGAGGCTCAACTACCTCTCGTATAAGAAATCGAGAGAGGTCATATACTGGCTCCTCAGCCGTATTGAGGAGACTATGGAGAAGCCTGACGCTGGGATATGGGAGTTCCGTAACAGGATGCAGGAGAACTGCTACACCTTTTTGTTCCATTGGGCCGGCAGTAAGGCAGCGGAGAAAATTGCAGCCTATTTTTCCGACAACGACCTCAGGACCAAGGCAGGCAAGCTCGCTGCCAGAGCGGCGGCGAAGATCGAGATGTGCTACCGCCCTGATCTGAAGGCATACATGCAGGCCATTGACAACAATAACTACGATGCCGCCACCATTCACCTGGTGACAATGAATTATCTTGATCCTTCAGGTGACAGGGCGCGTGAGCATCTGGCTGCCCTTGCTGAACATCTGAAGACGGAGGAAGGTTTATTCTACAGGTATATTCATGATGACGACTTCGGCAAGCCGGAGACTACCTTCCTTGTGTGCGCCTTCTGGTATGCTGAGGCTCTGGCAAGCACCGGCAAGGTCGACGAAGCTGCCATGACACTGGAGAAATTGCTTGAATACTCAAACCATCTGGGTCTCTTCAGCGAAGATGCCGGACGTGACGGGAGCCAGTGGGGTAACTTCCCTCAGACATACAGTCATGTGGGGTTGATGAACGCCATATACCGCATTGCGGCCAAGCTTGACAGGCCCGTCTTCCTCTAACAATACAAAAATGGAGTACAATAAACTGACAGAATTTAAAAGAATAGTGATAGTAGCCTACAGGCTCCCGTTCACAATTAAAGGGCGCAACGGCATACTTACGGCTGTTCAGAACACCGGCGGACTTGTTTCTGCAGTGCTCTCACTCACAGACAGGATGAGCAATGCAGAGAGCACCTCCCTGATGGATAAGACCGTCTGGGTAGGCAAGGGTGAGCACTCTGCCGAAAAGATGAACTCAATTGAGGAGGTGAGAGATACTTTTGAACTTATGCCGGTGAGGATTCCTGACCATATCAATGAGAAGTTCTACGGCGGTTTTTGCAATGACCTGATCTGGCCGCTGTTTCATTATTTCCCTTCCATGGCGGTCTTCGGAGAGGACTATTTCGAGAGTTACCGAAAAGCCAATCAGCTCTTCTTCAAAGAGCTGAAAAAGATAATCAGACCTGGTGATTTTATATGGATACATGATTATCAGCTGTTTCTGCTGCCGGGGATGGTCCGGGAAGCGTTTCCTGAGGCATCGATAGCCTTCTTTTTACATATTCCTTTTCCGTCCTATGAGGTCTTCCGCATCATGCCTGACGGATACCAGGCCGCAATACTTAAGGGGCTTCTCGGATCTGACCTGATCGGTTTTCATACGCACGACTATGCCCAGCATTTTCTGAAATCCGTAAGAAGGTCTCTCGGCTATGATATTTCGCTTAATACCGTAATGTCAGAAAGTATTTATTCAAGAGCTGATGCCTTTCCGATAAGCATAGATTATAAAAAATTCAATGATGCCGTCCTGCTGCCTGAGACTGAAAAATTCATCTCGAGGATACGCAAGCAGAAGAGAGACCGTCTGCTTATCTTCTCAGTTGACAGGCTTGATTATACTAAGGGCTTTCTCAACAGGCTTGCTGCCTTTGAACTTTTCCTTGAGCGTTACAGCAACATGAGGGGAAAGGTGATCTTCAACATGGTGATGGTTCCCTCACGTGACACCATTGCCCGCTACCAGGAGATGAAGAAGGAGATAGAGGCTACGGTAGGCCGCATAAACGGCAAATATGGGACACTCGACTGGAACCCGGTAATTTATCAGTATAAGTCGCTTAAATTCAATGAGCTGGTGGCTCTGTATTCACACAGCGATGTTGGGTTGCTAACACCATTGCGTGATGGGATGAATCTGGTGGCGAAGGAGTATGTTGCCGCGCAGCACCAGCATTATGGAATGCTCATTCTCAGCGAGCTGGCAGGAGCTGCCGCAGAGATGAGTGAATCGATACTTGTCAACCCGTCGGACGTATCGCAGATGGCTGACTCTATTTACCAGGCCTTGACAATGAAGGAGGAGGAAAAGAAAAGCCGTATTGAAGCCATGAAAAAGCGGCTCCGCGATTATGATGTTTTCTCATGGGCGGATGACATTCTCAGGACTACCGTGAAGGTTAAGGCTGACAAGCAGAGTTTCAGGGTCAGGCTTATCACCCGTGATATTGAAAACGGGATTATCGAATCATTCTGCAAGGCAGAAGCTCCTTTGCTCTTCCTTGACTACGACGGCACCCTGGTGCCGATCAGGGAGTTACCCGAGCTGGCCATCCCGGACATGAAGCTTATTTCACTCACAGAGAGGCTGGCGGCTGTGACTGATGTTGTCATCATTAGCGGGCGCGGCAGAGATTTCCTCGACAAGTGGTTTTCCAATCTTGAACTGACGCTCGTTGCAGAACACGGGGCTTTTATCCGCTTTCCCGGCAGTGAGTGGGAGACATCTCTGGAACAGGATGATTCATGGAAAGAAAGGATAATGCCTTTACTCAGCCGGTTCACCAACAGATGCAAGGGGTCTTTTGTTGAGGAGAAGAGGGCTTCGTTATCCTGGCATTACCGCAATGCTGATGAGGATCTTTCAGCTCTCAGAGCTATTGAGCTTAAGAATGAGCTCGAGGAATCAATACTTAACATGCCGCTTCAGGTCATTGACGGTCATAAGGTTGTTGAGGTAAAGATGTCAGGTTATAACAAGGGTTCTGCAGCGAAGAAGCTGACCGCTTCGGGGATCCACGATTTTATTCTCGCAATAGGTGATGACAAGACCGATGAGGAGCTGTTTGCGGCACTGCCTGAGAGCGCCGTTTCCCTCAAGGTGGGAAAGGGTCCCACGCGGGCCAAATTTAACTTCTCGAAACAGCCTGAGGTAACGGCGTTTATTACGCGGTTGGTAGAGGCGAAGGAGAAGAATTAAGAATTAAGAATTAAGAGTTAAGGATTAATAATCAATAACATAGACTGTAGGACCGCAGGACGGAGCGCAGCGACAGACCCTCAGACCCTCAGACCTTCAGACCTGAGACCTTCAGACCTTTACAGGAAGTAGGCAGTAGTCCTCATCCGGCAGTCACTTATGAAGACTGTGGACTGTGGACTGAAGACAGGAAAGGTCGTCAAAACAGATCTTCAATGACCATGGAGTAGAGGTCGGTCTGCGAGATGCCGAAGACCGCTGCCTGCCTTGGGATAATGCTCTCCTCGGTCATGCCGGGGATTGTATTTATCTCAAGGAACTGCGGCCCCTCGGCGGTGACGATGAAATCGACCCTCACTATACCGCGGCATCCAAGTATATCATATATCTCTGAAGACAGTTCCTGGATCTGTGAAGTGACCTCCTCGGGCAGCCTGGCCGGGGTGATCTCCTCAGACAGTCCGTCAGTATATTTTGCCTCGTAGTCGAAGAATTCCTTCTTCGGCACTATCTCGGTAACGGGCATCACAATCTTCATCTGCCTGGTCTTTACCACGCCGCATGCTACTTCCGTTCCCTTCATGAATGATTCAACCAGAACCTCATGACCCTCCTCAAAGGCATTTTTAAGCGCTTCGGCGAATTCACCCGCCTCTTTCACCTTCGTCACCCCGAAGCTTGATCCGCTTGCGTTAGGCTTGACAAAGCAGGGAAGCCCGGTCTGCATGAGAATCTTTGCCGCATCATACTGCTGTCCCTGCCTAATCAAAAGTCCGCCTGTCATAGGGATGCCGTATTCGTTGAGATACAGTTTACAGGCCTGTTTGTTGAATGTCAGCGCAGAGACGAATGCATCGCAGCTGGTGTAGGGGATGCCGGTCATGTCAAAATAACCCTGCAGCGGGCCGTTCTCGCCCGGATCACCGTGTATTGAGATAAAAGCGGCGTCAAACCTGATCCGCTTGTCGTCGAGCACCAGGCTGAAGTCGTTCTTGTCTATCCTGAAAAGCCGTCCCTTCGCATCTTCCCAGGTCCAGTCCGTTCCCTTGATTGTGATAATATATGTTTCATATTTTCCTTTCAGCGCCGTGGCAACGCCCTGAGCGCTGCGGACAGAAACAGGATATTCGGATGAATTTCCACCTGCAACAATGGCAATGGTTCTCATGGTTGTGTAATTTTCCCCAAAATTACATTAATTAGTATCGCCGGGAAGCTCAATTGAAAAAAACATGAAATCTTGCCAGATGCAATGCAGACATTGGTTATATCGTCTTTACACCGATTTTTTATTTAATTTTGAAACCAAATTAAAACAAACGGAAAAATGGAAAAGAAACCTGTAAGCGGAATAGTGCTGGTCGTAATAATTATCGTCGCACTTCTTCTTATTGTTTCATGGGCAGTAGGGATCTACAACAAGATCGTCCCGATGAATGAAAAGGTAGCCACTGAGTGGAGCAATGTAGAGACACAGTATCAGCGGAGAGCTGACCTGATACCGAATTTTGTCAATACTGTCAAAGGTGCTGCAGCCTTTGAACAGGAGACGCTGACGAGGGTCATCGAGGCGAGGGCTAAGGCCACCCAGGTGACTGTTGATCCTTCCAACATCACTCCTGAGCAGATGCAGGAGTTTCAGGCAGCGCAGGGCGAGGTCAGTTCGGCACTTGCACGACTGATGGTTGTGGTGGAGCAGTATCCTGAGCTTAAGGCAACCCAGAACTTCCGTGATCTTCAGGTTGAGCTTGAGGGCACGGAGAATCGCATTGCCGTGGCAAGGAATAACTTCAACGATGCTGCGAGGGAGTATAATACATTCATCAAAAAAGTCCCGAACAACATTATCGCCTCCTTTACCAAATTCAAGGACAGGCCATACTTTGAAGCCCAGGAGGGAACCGAGGTGGCGCCCAGGGTAGAGTTCTGAGGACCAATATAATGAAGGCTTCAACTTTTTTTACCAGCGAACAGCAGGAGGCTATTGTCAATGCCATACGTGAAGCTGAGCATGCCACCTCCGGTGAGATCCGCGTTCATATTGAGACATCGTGTAAGGCTGATGTGCTTGATGAAGCGGCATGGCTCTTCAGGAAGGTGGGCATGCACAAAACGGCTGACCGCAACGGGGTGATGATATACCTGGCACTTAAAGAGCGAAAGTTTGCCATTATCGGTGACACGGGGATCAATGCCGTGGTACCCCTCGGATTCTGGGATAATATCCGTGACCATATGACGCATCGGTTCAGTGAAAACCTCTTCACAGAGGGCCTGACCGAAGGTATAATCAAGGCCGGTGAACAGCTGAAGGAGCACTTCCCGTATTCTGGAAACGATGTAAACGAGATAGTTGACACTATCTCTTTCGACAATAATGAACCGGGGGCATGAAGATGAGAAAGCTTAAGAATTTACTGGTTCTGTTTTTGTTGCTGCCTGCCTCTTTCATTACAATGGCTCAGACTCTTCCTGCCAGACCTGATCCGCCGAGACTGGTTAATGACTTTGCCGGTGTTCTCTCACCATCAGAGGCGCAATCGCTTGAAAATAAGCTTGTTGCATTTAATGACACCACCTCCAACCAGATTGCCGTGGTGATTGTAAATGACCTGCAGGGTTATGACCGGTCCGACTATGCCTACAAGGTTGCGAGGGAGTGGGGAGTGGGGCAGGGCGACTTCAACAACGGGCTTCTGGTGCTGGTTAAGACCAAGACGGAGGCATCGTCAGGCCAGATATTCATTGCCACGGGATACGGACTTGAGGGGGCGATACCGGATATTGCTGCCGCGGAAATCATCGACAGGGAGATTCTTCCGCGGTTCCGGGAGAATGATTATTACGGCGGACTCGATGCCGGCACAGATGTGCTTATGGCACTGGCAGCCGGGGAGTACACCTACGGGAGCTATGGAGGAGGGGACATGTCACCAGCTCTGCCGGGGATAATATTCTTCATAATAGTCATCCTGTTCATTGTGATGATCTCAGCCGGAAGCTCCAACAACAAGCATCTCAAGAAGGGAGGGTCATCCAACCTGCCTCTCTGGCTGCTATTGAGCATGATGGGAGGCGGCCGGTCGCATGGCGGCAGCTGGGGAGGATTCTCTGGCGGTAGCGGCGGTGGCGGCGGCGGCGGTTTCGGTGGCTTTGGCGGCGGCGGGTTCGGCGGTGGCGGAGCAGGGGGGAGTTGGTAGCTTTCTCAGTCTACAGTCTACAGTTTACAGTTTGCAGTCCTCAGTCATATCAGGCAGTAGGCAATAGGCAATAGGCAGTAGTTCTTAGTCCACAGTCCACAGCCCTCAG
>JBGSLG010000071.1:0-1868 GCA_041740815.1 Bacteroidales bacterium | reverse complement strand
CTGCCTTTCGACTTGAACAGGGGGATGGTGACAATGAGGATAAAGCCGGAGATGGCGTTGAAGTAATTACCCAATGCAAGGTCTTTAAGTGAAGCCTCCAGGATATTCAGTCCCAGCACCGCATAAAGAGCCCACAGGACCCAGTTCCTGCGGAAGAATTCCCAGAACCGGGCCCGCACATCGGCATGGGCCAGTCGCCCTAATCCCAGAATCAATGCAGTTGGTATGAGAACAGAGAATGTTTTCACCCAGCGAAACCAGCCATCAAGCTGTTCAAACCATAGCGGGAATGTGAAGAGAGCCAGGATCCAGAAAATGGCCGATGCCTTCCAGTACTTACGCATCAGTTCTACCAGGATCAACAGGATGCCTATGTATAAAGGCATGGAGACGAGGTACTGCCAGAGTGGGATATTCATGACAAATAAGTTTCCAGTAAAATTAAGGTCAATTAATTGATAAGAAAACACACTTAAATCATGTTTCCGGGTAATTACTGTTTTTTTTTGGTAATGCGTCCGGCTCTTAAGGTCAGCGCCGGGGCAGGACCCTTCTGCTTTGCGGTTACCCGGAGGCCGGATTGTTATTTACCCCCGGTGTAGAGCAGTTTTGTGCTCCAGGTATGACCTTGATATTCAGCTGTTATAACATACATCCCGGTTACAAGCCCTGCCTCTGACAGATCGATTTCTGAATTATTTTCAGCATCCATTGTCAGCACGGTGTTGCCTGAAAGATCGGTATACTTTAATTTTATATTTCCTGATACATGATCAGGGAGATGAATCTTAATTTCTCCCGATGCCGGGTTCGGGAAAACCCACAACGAGTTCAGATCACTTAAATCCTGCTGATTTTCTTCTATGCCGGTTCCTGTTCCTTTCAATATTACTGCAGTTGTTGACATTGCCGGCAGGGTTATATTGAACGAATTGGCTGAAACAGTGACTGTCTTGTTTTTTAAGGCATTGGATGTATGTGAGATAAATGTCTCAGTTGAACGTAACGAGGATAATTCAAGAATCTGATAGCTTCCATTGGAGACAGAAAAACCTGTAAGATTAACGGTAGCCGTCCGTGATGCACTGAGATCGCGGTTAACCAGAACGACTGTCATTGAATCACTGCTGCTGTTGACGGTAGCGTAGCCCGAGACAGTTACATCATTGCTTGAGGTAGCTTTAACTTTAATGGGTTTTGTATAGCGGCTGAAAAGATGCAGTGTCTCCCACATTCCCTTTTTCCATGACCAGGGCGTAAATACCTCAACACCGTTATTGGCAAATGTGCCAAGCATGGAGGCATAGACCACAGAGACAATATTGGGGTCAGATGTATTTATGTCACACTCTGTCAAGCCAAGTCCGATGCCGTGATTTTCGCCAAAATGCAAGAGCAGCCAGTCGTTGATCCTCTTAAAAATAAACTCTTTGGTCTGGGAATTGTCCCAGCCGCCATTAACTGTTTTTACCCCGTTGGCACCGGGATATACATAGGTTTCGTCATAGAAGACACGGTGTAGCTGGACCAGTTCGGCATTAGAAGATTCTGACGGATACCAGTGGATGTCAATCACATCCAGCAGACGTATTCCTGATGATTTTTGCTCATCGGCAACCTTTTTAATAAAGTACTCCAGCCAGCAATAAGATCTCCCGTCAATAGTCAGTGACTGATCTCCAAATCTGTACCACTGCCATTCATTTGCAGGCACCGGGCCTGTCAGCTTGATTTGCGGATACCTTTCACGGGCTTTTTTCGCCACTGCGAAATATGAATCCATAAATGCAGAGGCAGACAACAGCGAAGGCATTACGTCGTCATGGGTACCGTTCCATATCTCCGGCTCATTATCCATACTCCAGTAA
>JBGSLG010000070.1:0-23995 GCA_041740815.1 Bacteroidales bacterium | reverse complement strand
GCTAGCTTGGCTGATTAGAAGCATAAAAAGATTCTTCCACTGTAACGACCAGTTATAGGCTACTTCAGTATATCGTTCGAATTATGGGTGCGCCGAATGTGGTATTTATACAACCATTCAATCGCATATATGGCGCCACAGTGCAAAAGCCAGCCAGGTTGACCACATTCGGCCGATCAAGTGTCAAAAAGTATAATTTACATGTTAACAGTCATTTGAGGCATAAAACAGGTGGTCAATTATTTTCGGCGTAAAGTGGTCAAGGGTGTCGGCTTATGCATACTTAAGCGTATTGATGCTGGAAAATGGCAGTTTGAGTGGAATGCCTATGGGTACGACACCATACCTCCAGGAAACGAATGATGTTTTGGTGTCTTAACCACCCATATATCTGGACACAATTATAAAACCATCCCCAACCTCCCCCTTTCTCAGGTCAGGTTAAGGTATCAAATTTGCCCCCAGAGACCCGATCTCCATGTTGGATGGGGGCTGGGGAGGGTGGAGGGAGGATCGAGGGTATGGGCCAAACAAATGGAGAATTGATAGGTCTATCCAATCATTTAAAATTCCACAAAACCCGTCCATCTTTGACCACTTCAATAGAAGGTCTGAAATCACTTAACACACATTGGGAGGCAAGTCGGGGTTAACTCTTGAGTGGATGGCCATTGGTTATCAGCCATCGCCTAGAGGCTATTAATGAAATAATTGACTTTGCTTTAAATATGGCATAACTTTACTTGGCATATCTAAAAGCAAAATTTAGACAACGGGGAATTTATTTCAAACACAAATGAATAACATAAATTGGCAATACTTACTGTTCCTTATGGTAGTACTGTTTCTTACAAATGGATGTAAGAAAAATATTGAGGATTCAGATTTATTCACCCCTGCAGGTACTGTAGCTGATATTGACAATAACAACTACAACGCTATTAAAATAGGGACGCAGACATGGATGGTTGAAAACCTGAAAACAACCAGATACTGCAATGGCGATCCAATCCCCAACATTACCGATTTGACTGAATGGCATCAACTTACAACAGGAGGCTTTTGTACTTACAATAACACAACAAACACCGAAACAATAAACACTTATGGGCGACTGTACAATTGGTATGCTGTAAACGATTCTAGAGGCCTTTGCCCAACCTTATGGCATGTAGCTTCAAGTATGGAATGGGAAACCTTATCCGATTATGTTGGCAAAGATGCTGGAGCTAAATTAAAAGATACCCAAGGTTGGTTAAATGGGGGAAACGGAACAAATATTTCTGGCTTTAGTGCACTTCCTGGCGGTTTTTGTTATGGCGGTTTCCAAGGTGTTGGTGAGTATGCTTACTGGTGGTCTTCAGATGGACCTAATCCAATCTTACAATATGATAGTGATTTATTTGGACTAAATAGATATTATATATTTGACGAAGCTGGCTATTCTGTCCGTTGTATTAAGAATTGACCGATTATTTCAGAACATTTTTTTTTACCAGATGTGTGATAATTGATTTCTCCTTCGAAAATACTTCATTATCGTCAAGAATCTGGCCCAAAACTGGCGCGTAAGAAAAAACCACTTACCCGAAATCCGTGTAAGTGGTTGACTTGCTTCGCTCCCCAACCAGGACTTGAACCGATGCGAGCGTCAGGAAATGCTCCCGTGGAGCATTTCAGCGAAGCAGTCAGACTGCAGCGAGGGCTCAAGTCCTGTACAAAATGAAAAAGCCGGTCATCGACCGGCTTCGCTCCCCAGCTAGGACTTGAACCTAGGACCCCCTGATTAACAGTCAGGTGCTCTAACCAACTGAGCTACTGAGGAAGATTTGTCGCTCCGAAAAGCGTGGCAAAAGTAACCGCTAAAAACGAATTAAGCAATATCTTTGTCAAAATTTTCCGGATGAAGAAAATTATTGGCATCGGCAACGCCCTGGTCGATGTGATGACTATAGTTCAGGATGAGTCCTGCCTCAACCAATTCGGCCTCCCCAAAGGAAGCATGACAATGGTAGATGCATCCCGCTCAGGTGAGATAAAACAGGCTATCAACGGCTTGAAGAAAACCCTCGCCTCCGGCGGCTCGGCAGGTAATACAATGTACGGCCTCGGCGTCATGGGAGTAACCTCGTCATTCATTGGTAAAGTGGGCCGCGACGAACTCGGAAACTTCTACGAGAAGGATATGGTCGACGCCGGCCTTACTCCCGTACTGATGCGTTCTCCCGAGTCACCAACGGGAACCGCCGTCGCCCTGGTGACCCCCGACTCCGAACGCACATTCGCCACACACCTCGGAGCAGCTACAGAACTCATAGCAGAAGAACTCCGGAGCGCATACTTCAAGGGATACCACGTTCTCTACCTCGAGGGTTACCTCATCTTTAACCTCCCCCTGGTTGAACAGGCATGCCGCCTGGCAAAAGAAAACAGGATGTGCGTGGTACTTGACCTGGCCAGCTTTAACGTGGTGAATGAGATGCTTCCCGCCTTCGACCGGATTGTCAAGGAATATGTCGATATAGTCTTCGCAAACGAGGAGGAGGCCCGCGCCTTCACCGGCCTCGGTCCCGTGGAGGCACTCGACGAGATATCGAAAAAATTCCATATTGCCGTCGTCAAGACAGGCCCCGACGGGTCGTGGATCAAGCGCGGCGACGAGGTCATAAAGGTGGATGCCTTGAAAGTCAAGGCGGTTGATACCACCGGCGCGGGCGACCTCTATGCAGCAGGATTCCTCTATGGCTTCTCACACGGATTCGGCCTCGACAAATGCGGGATGTTCGGATCGATACTGGCCGGCAAAGTGATTGAGAATATCGGAGCCCGGATGCCTGATGAAAAATGGGCAGAGGCGAAAATACTGATTGCAGAGATAGCTGAAGATTAATAGATTCTTCTCCCCGGCCTGTTGTCGTCAGGACAGTTGCACCTACCCAGATGGATGAACCTGTACCCCACCCCCACCGTCACCCCTGTGTTGACAAGCGTCTGCGGATAGTCCTCAGGAAACAGATGGAGCAGGCCGTACTGGTTTCCATATGCCCGTACCCGGATAAAAACATCAGACTTGAAATTGTACTGAAACCCCGCCCCTATGGTGGCCCCAAGCCCGGTCATGTTGTCAATATGCGACCCACCCGGCTGCAGGGCGAAGAGTGCCCCTGCATCCGCGAAGAACCACTTAAGGAAATCGACCCTGGCTGTTATGGGCATGGCCAGCATGCCAAACCTCCCCGGCCGGTCCTCAGCATCTATCCCCGGAGCAGGACTGGTGTAGTAATACTGGTGCGCATATGAAATCCCTGTCTCAATGCTGAAGTGATCACCGAACATCCTCCGCATGTCAAAACCCGCCGTCCACACTCCCGTTCCATTAACCGCACCAGTGCCCATAAGCTCCTTAAACCTGAAGATTTCATTGTTGCCCCCGCCTGCAAAAACCGAATACTCCCCCCACCAGGTCTTCTGACCATTGCATATACCGGTAGCTAAAAGCAACGTAAAAACAACCAAAAATGTTTCATTTCTAAACATGCGAATGATCCTCATTCTTTAAATTCTTGATACTCTTCGCCCTGAAGAAGGCATACCATGCAATAAAAGCGAAGCAGAGCAACGGCACCACGAACCCGACTGCCATCCCCGAAACATCTGCAATGCGCCCCATGACTACCGGACATATAGCCCCTCCCACAATGGTCATCACAATCACCGAGGAGCCTTTCTTCGTCATCCCCCCGAGATCTTTTAATCCCAACGCAAAAATTGTAGGAAACATTATCGACATGCAGAAATAATTCAGATAGAGAGCAACAAGCGACGGCCAGCCGAGCCCAAGCATCACAAGCGCCATGGCCACGGTGTTGACAATGGCATAGATCCCCAGCATCACCCTGGGACTGAACCAGCTCATGAAGAGCGACCCGATGAAGCGTCCTGACATGAAGAAGACAAATCCCAGCGAGAGCAGGTACGCCGCCTTCTCCGGCGAGTAGTCCGGCATCGTCTCCACTACATAATTGATGAAGAAACTGTTTATTCCCGTCTGCGCGGCCACGTAAAGGAACTGGGCAATGACGGCATACCGGAAGTGCCTTACCTTCAGCAGACCGCCGTACGTGCCTCTGTCGCCGCGACTGTCGTGCTCTCCCTCGTGGATGTCAGGCATACGGGTGAAAACGAACATCAGGGCTACCACAAGCACCACCCCGCCGACTATCATGTAGGGCAGCGCCATGGATGAGAACTTGTTCGCGTCAGCCTCTCCGCTGCCGCCCAGTATCAGCATCCCGCCCAGGGCCGGACCGATAATCCACCCCAGGCCGTTGAACGATTGTGAGAGCGTCAGCCGCTGCTCCGAGGTATCTTTGGGGCCAAGCACACTCGAATAGGGGTTTGCCGCCGTCTCGAGGAAGGTCAGTCCGCATGCAATGATGAACAGGCATAACAGCGTGAACTCAAAGGTCTGAATGAACGTGGCTGGCAGGAACAGAAACGCTCCGGCAGCATACAACAGCAGCCCTGTGATGATACCCTTCCTGTAACCCAGCCTGTTCATGAAGAGCCCTGCCGGGATGGCCATCACGAAGTACCCGCCGTAAAGCGCAGCCTGTACCAGCCCTGACCTCGCCCTGGTGATGCCAAGGATATCCTGAAAATGCTTGTTGAGAACATCAAGCAGACTGTGAGCCACCCCCCAAAGGAAGAAGAGGCTCGTAACCAGTACAAACGGGATGATGAAATCACGCGTCACCAGGCGTTTGGTAGGTCTCGGGATCGTCTCGCTGCTCATCTATTCACATATATATCTCGCAATATTTAGCAAAATCTTTGACTTTTACAATGATAAGTTGACCCGGACTGCCGTAAAACAGGGCGATGAAGCGCTCCCGGTTCATATCTGTTATGTAAAACGATATATTTGCAATTGTTAATATCAACTCTAACCTGAAAATTTTCAGATATGCGAACCATCCTCCTTACAGTTGTTTTCCTGCTCACGGCCACAATCTCAAGCCAGGCTCAGGCACAGCAGACCGACGAACAGATACTGCTGAAACATTTCCATTCGATCAGCAGCGAAGAGATAGCCGGCTGGATGGCGGAACTGTGCGCCCCGGAGTTCAACGGCAGGCTGGCCGGCACACCCGAATACCTGGCAGCAGCGGAATGGGCAGCCGGTAAACTGGGTGAATGGGGAATAAAACCTGCCGGTGACAACGGCTCATTCTTCCAGTGGTTTGACCATCCCTATACGGTCGTAAACGATATTGGGGCGCTGCAGCTTCACATAACGCAGAAGGATGGCTCTGTCATCAGGAAAAGCTACTCGGCACCGGCGGATTATTACCCGGGGATGAACTCGGGCAACGGCGAGGTCACCGCTGAAGTCGTTTTTGTGGGCTACGGAACAACCGCCCCGGAGCTGAATTATGACGATTACAAAGGCATTGACGTCAAAGGAAAGATAGTATTGATGAACCGCGATGTACCTTTCAAGGATGTCCGCAATCCCGAGTACGCAAAATGGGTAAAATACTGCTACCATCAGTATAAGGTCGAAAACGCCGCCGCCCACGGTGCCGCAGGAATGCTATACATTGACGGCAACAGCGCCAACCCGAATATTTCCTATGTCGAAAACATGATTGTATGCGGCATAGGGCCGGAACCGCTGGCCGATATATTTGCAGGCCTCGGGAAGGATAACAAGGTTCTCCTGGAACAGATGGACAAGACATTCAAGCCCGCCCCCTTCGCCACCGGAAAAACAATGACCATAAGGGCGAACACCACCCGGCACCCCGAGGGCAAAACATGCAATGTTGCAGGTGTGATCGAAGGAAGTGACCCGGTGTTGAAGGACGAGGTGATAATCATCGGCGGTCATCTTGATGCCGTAGGTAATGCCGGAGGACTTCTCGTCGACGGCGGATACGACAATGCCAGCGGTATCATTGACATAATGGCAGCCGCTAAAGCGCTGGCGGCCTCGGGCATCAAACTCAAACGTACTGTATTGTTCCTCCTGATAGGAGGCGAGGAGGTCGGACTGCTGGGCAGCAAATTCTACACGCATAACCCGATTTTCCCGAAAGAAAAGACCGTCACATACATCAATCTTGACATGGTGGGTAACGGCACCGGGCTGGCGGTAAGCGCATCAGCCACATGCGGAGGGCTGACAGAGTATTTCAAGGCAGCCAACGACAAATACATCCACAGGCCGATGAGAGTCTCTGCCTCAGGCGGATCGTTCTACGGCCGGCCCCGCAGCGACGGACTGGTGTTCCTGGCAGATGGATTCCGGACAATGAGCCTCTCCACCACTGACGGGGTGAAACCGGTGTTCTACCACCTCCCGGGTGATGATGAGACTGCCGTCACCCCTGAGATAATGGAGGATGTTGCCAAGCTTATCTACCTGTCGTTCATAGAGATGGCAAACGCCGAAACTCTGAGTTACTGAACCATCATATCCGTCCATGGCTTACAGGGTCCTGTTCATCAGCGATATTTCTCTCTCTCCCTTCAACACTATTGCTGACAGGATGCTCATCCGCGGACTCCGTGCCATGGGAGTCGATATCAGCGTAGTCACCCGGAGGCCGACCCCGGAGACAAGAGAGATGGAGGAGAGCGGGATAAAGGTTTATTATGTCATATTTGACAGGAAGATAAGCAGGCGGGTCATAGGCAGGCTAAGAGAGATACTTGATCAGGGCGCTTTTGACATCATCCACGTCACATTCGGGAAGGCGATGACCAGCTGCCTGATGGCATCGCGGGGAAGGAAGGTAAAGATCATCGGTTACTACGGCTCACTAAGTCTGCACTGGCATGATCCCTCCGCATGGCTCGCCTTCCTCAATCCACGCATCGACAGGCTCATATGTGCCAGTGACGCGGTGGAGGCTCACGTAAAGCGGCAGCTCCCTCCCTGGCGCAGAAACCGGACGGTAAGGATCTACCGCGGTTATGACCCGGCATGGTTCGCCGGCATTACACCGCTGACACGAGAGGAGATGGGAGTGTCAGAAGAGGATTTTCTGATCTGCTCGGTAGGGATACTTCGAAAAGTAAAGGGGATAAAATTCCTGACAGAGGCAGCCAGACTGCTTCCCGCAGAGATGCCCTTCAAGATCATTCTTATCGGTGACGGCACAGACTCGCCTGATACTCTTCGCCTTGCGCAGGAGAGCGGAGTGGCCGATAGATTCATACACAAGGGACACCTGAAGAATCCGCCTGAGTGGATGGCCGCGTGCGATCTCTATGTGCAGCCCTCTCTCAGCGAGGGGCTGGGAAGGGCCATAACCGAGGCAATGTGCCTGGCAAGGCCGGTGATAGTCACAGACGGAGGAGGCGCTAAAGAGCTGTTTGCCAGAGGCGATAACGGGTTCGTGGTCAGGAGAGGCTCAGCTGAGGCGCTGGCTGAGGCAATCATACACTGCTGGAAAAACAGGGACTCCCTCGGCCTTGTTGGTGCAAGGGCGAGGGAGACCATACTTCATGAGTTCAACCACAGTGAGACAATCAGCAGAACATATGACCTGTACTGCGAACTGAAAGGCTGAACAATTATTTTTTCACAACCAGCTTAATGTCAAGAATGATCTCGTCCCTGATGGCATTGTCACCTAGGTTGGAGAAGAACTTGCCTGAACCGAACCTGACATCATACAGTGAACGGTCAAATTTAACTGTTGCCGTATATGCCGGAACAGCCCCTGACTTTGATTCGGTAACGGTGAATTCAACAGGGTGCGTGGCTTCCTTGATTGTCAGGTTGCCTTTAACCGTTGCAGTGCCGTTTACAAACTTACTTCCGCCGGAGAGAACAAGCTTAGAAACCGGGAATTTCTCCACGCCGAAGAAATCGTCTGACCTGAGGTGACCCTCAAGCTTTGCACGCATCTTATCATCAGCAATGTCAGTGTCTTTGAGGCTTCTCATGTCAACTACGAACTCACCACCGGTGATAGCATTGTCTGCCAGTGTGATCCAGCCGGACTTCAGGTTAATGGTGCCGACATGTTCACTGCCGCCAATCTTGCTGCCCTTCCAGTTGATTTTTGTTCCGGATGTATCTGCCTCATGCCGCTTCTGCGCTGAGAGCTGTGCAACCGTGAACAGTGCGATAAATAATATTAATCCTGCCTTTTTCATCTTATTCTTTACTTTATGTTTGTTGTAAAACCATTAAAAGAGCGGTTTTGTTCAACAAACATTGAATAAAACAGGACAGGGGTTAAACCCGTAATTATTTAATGCGCTGTTTTCTAGATACTTATGATATTCATCCCGCCACTGACCTCGAAAACCATGCCGGTAGAAAATGCCCAGTCGCCCCTTGCCAGTGAAGCCACTGCTTTGGCTATATCCTCAGGTGTGCCCCACCGTTTCTGGGGGATTAATCCTTCGGCGATCAGCTTGTCAAATTTGAACTTGCTCCTTGAGGTTAGCTCAGTCTGAATCAGTCCGGGCCTGATCTCGTAGACATTAATGCCCTCCTCGGCAAGCCTGTCGGCAAAAGCGAGTGCTGCCATGCTCAGGGCCGCTTTTGAGAGACACACCTCCACAGCTCTGCTGAAGGAGGTATATGCCAGGAATGAGGTCACAAACATGATTGAAGGCTTGTAATCTTTTACCTTCTCTCTCATCCATATCATCTCGCGGGCCACCCGGCGCGCCAGGAACACCGGACCGCGGAGGTTGACGGCCAGAACGCGGTCATATGTCTCCTCGTCGAGGTCAAGCAGATCCTTCCGTTCAATGGGTGCTATGCCTGCGTTATTCACCAGGACGTCAATACGGCCGAAATGCTCAAGAATGCTGGAGATTGCCTCATCATGGAGGTCAGTGTGGGCCACATCGAGTCCCACGGGGAAGAAATCGGCGCCCAGCTTCTCTGCCTCAGGACGAAGTGACAGCATGCAATCGCTGTCAGGGGTGCGGGCAATAGCTGCAATATCGTACCCTTCGGAGGCTAGCCTCAGCGAGATGGCCCGGCCGATGCCCCTGCTTGCTCCTGTGATTATCGCTACTGGTTTTGAATTCATATATAACCCTTTTACGGTCTAAGGTTTCTTCCGCAGCTTCAGTACAACCTCGCACTCACCGGTGACATCGGCATCCGCAATCAGGTAGTTGCTCTGGTTGATTGTTGCCATGATGTATTTTTTCTTCTTCCCTCCAATGGTCAGGTCTCCTGCCTCATAGTTGCCGGGTACGGGCAGCGATAACTGTATATACTCATAGCTCCCCGAAAGCTTGATAGTCAGCTTATCAGCCGTCTGGTGGTAGTTGTACTTTACATATGCACCTGAGCTCTTATAATCGATCTTCACATCGGCCTTCTCAACTCCGGCTGATATCCACTTCGGGCATATGCGTACTCTGCGGAATAGCTTGTCCTTATCCTGTACTCCCGCCAGTCCCTCCACAAAAGCATAGAGCATGGCTGACGAGCCCCAACCGTCAGTAGGCTTGGCCTCAGGCGAGGTGCTTGTCTCAACCGTGGAGGGCTTCCCGTCAGGGAAATACCACAGGTAGGTCTCACCGTTGCGTGATATCAGGTCATAATAGCGCATCAGGATATCAATCCCATACTGTTCAAACCCATACTCAAGGGCCGCCCTGGCAAGCTCACCGCCGGTAAGAGGCATGATGCCGCCGTTGCAGTATGCGCCGCGCGACAGTTTGTAATCGCCGAAGATACCTGCCGGGAAAGGGGGATCAATTGAAAACCACTCGGCAAAGGCCGATGTGGTCTCCCGCCGCTTGATATATTCATTGATGATGGAGTATGCAATGTGCGGCGAGGCAGCACCCCTGTTGATGGCGGCCGGATTACTAAGGCTCAGCTGTGAGGCCTCGTCAACTCCATCAATTGTTACAGGTGTTTGTTTTACGAAATGAGTATAGAATGACCCGTTGAAACAGGTTGTGTTAAGGCTCTTGCGAATCTTCATGGCATGATCACGCCACTGGGCCGACTTTACCTTGTCTCCAAACATGTTATACCAGTATGACATGAAGTGGAAGGCCTCATAGTAACCGCTGTTGTCACCGTGGAAATATCCCCAGAAGGTGTTGTCATCTATCTGGAACTGAAGCCAGTCGTGATGCCCTGCATGATATGCAAAGTCCCATGTATCAATTGTATAGGGTCTGCGGAACAGGTACTTATCCCTGTCGAAATAGCGTCCGCGCATTACGTAGGCAAGGGCTCTCTCGAATGACGGCAGCAGTTTCTTGATGAAGGCATCATCACCGGTAGCCTGCCATGCGAGCCAGGCAGCCTTGATGAATCTGAACTCGGTATCGGCCTCTACCGGGCTGCGAACATACTTCGTCCAGTTTTCCCTTTCGCAGGGAAGCTTCTCGGGAAAGGTGGTAAAATAGTCAAAGATGCGTCCGTTCCGTGCCTGGTTGTCGGCAAAATGCCTTACAACGCTTTTAAGATCTACCTCGGAATAACGGAGAGCCCGCATCATGTCCGAATAGTTCCTTATCCATACGGACCTGGCGTCGGGCGACCTGTATCCTCTAATTTTCTCACCGTCGATATTCAGTTCAAGGAGATCCTGCTCAAGGAACCTGTTAATTCTCGGGATGAGCTCATCAAATGCCGGAGTACCAGTTCTGACGTACATTACTGGGATTTTAGGTTAGTTTAAAGGCCTTAAAAATAACAATTAATTCACTACGTTCTTTGCTGCAGGCTCATTTTCTTCGGGGTCACGGCCCTCATCCTCATCCTCGTTTTCGTAGAAAGGAATAGGTCTCTGCGGCCCTTCGGCACGGTACCATAAGGCAAGCACCACTCCGGCGGCCGCTCCGAGCATGTGTGACTCCCACGAGATATCCATCCTGAACCCCGGGAAAATGCCCCACACCATCTCGCCATATACAAAGGCTACCAGGAGCGACAGGCCCATCAGCGGTATGTGTCGTCTTATGATGCCGCTGACGAAGAGAAACGATGCCAGTCCGTAGACTATACCGCTGGCACCGATGTGCCATGCGGGTCTGGCCGTCAGCCAGACGGCCAGACCCGTGAGAAGCGTGATCCAGAGGAGGACCCTGATTGATACCTGGGAATAAAAGTAGAACAGGGCGGTGCCAAGGATAAACAGGGGAAGGGTGTTGTTGAACAGGTGCCTGAACCCTGAATGGATGAAGGGCGAGGTTATTATCCCGGTGAGGGAGGTGAACTTAAGGGGAAAGATACCCAGAATATGGAAGTCGGTCTCAGAGATCACCTCCGCGGTCCTTACCAGCCACATGAAACTGACCAGCAGGAACGGGATAAGCATGCTGAGCAGCAATCTTCTCTTTTCTGCCGCGGCAGAGCCCTCTTCCATGATGCAGGAACCCCTTTTAACACCTACCGGTCACGACCGGGGTATTTTATGCCAGTCTTATCCCTGACAGTATCAAGCGTTTGCGCAAGCATTATGGAGAAGGAGAGCGGTACCACCTCACTCTCCGTCAGTCCCCTGTCGAGACAGTTCATGACCTCCATAGCCTCATACTGGTAGCCCTGGGCTGGCGGGGTGAAGATCCTGTCGTCAATGTCATTGGGATACTCTATCGTTAGATGCTGGTTCCGGTCACGCCCCCGCGTAAGCGTCAGATTACCGTTCTCACAGTTGAACTCGGTTGATACACCTCCCATGTTCGCGAATGAGCTGTATGCCTCCGCCAGCCGGCCGTCACTGAACCTGAAAATCACCGAGGTGCTCTCATCAGCACCTGTCGGAGCCAGGACAGAGGCAGCGATAACAGATTCGGGCTCACCCATATACCTGATTATGTCCATAATCGGATAGATACCTATGTCAAGCAGAGCCCCCCCGCCCAGCTTCAGGTCGTAAGTCCTGCGCTCAGGCTCGTAGGGCGAGACAAAGGCAAACTTCCCTCTCATGTGCAGAAGCTTACCCAGCTTGCCGCTCTTGAGGATTTCATCAGCCTTTACATAAGAGGGCTGAAACGGCGGCCACAGCGCCTCCATCAGGAAAAGTCCCTGTTTCCGCGCCTCATCCGCCATCTCCTTCACCTCCTGCGCATTTAATGACATAGGCTTCTCGCACAGAACATGCTTCCCGTTGCGCAGGGCCATCAGCGTATGTTCAAGATGGTGCGAGTGAGGTGATGAGATATAAACAACCTCCACCCCGGGATCTGACAGCATCTCCTCATAACTGCCGAAGTGCTTCGTGAACCCGAACTCGGAGGCAAAGGCAGCAGCCTTTTCCGTATCACGTGATCCAACCGCATAGAGATGCGCGTTATCCAGCAGCATCAGTGCCCGCGCAAACTTGTGGGCGATGTTGCCTGTTCCCAGAATTCCCCAGTTATATGCTTTCATGGTAATAAATTTGTATAAAGTTAGTGATTCCCTGCTATCTCTTGCAATCATCAAAACAGGTTACATGTTGCAAAATAAAAATATTCTTAATTTTTTGGTTCTATGTATTGCATGGTATTATTATTTATTTATATATTTGCAAAGTAAAACTAATATGTATTAACAGGTACCTTATTAAAAAGACAATGAAAGTAACGGTTAACATTAATCTCGGGGGCTACCCGTTCAACGTGGACGAGGATGCCTATGAGCGTCTCCGGCAGTACATGAAGAGCCTGGAAAAGGAATTTTCCGGTGAATCGAGCGCCTCGGAGATAATGTCTGATATTGAGGGGCGGATTGCCGAACTGTTCAGGATGAGGCTCAGCCCTTACAAGCAGGTTATCATCATGAAGGATGTGACGGAGGTGATGGCCATACTGGGTTCACCGGAGTTAATCAGTGGCAGCGGCTCTTCTGACGAAAGACCACCGAGGTCACAGCGCCGGATGTACCGCGATCCCGACAGGCGCGTGTTCGGCGGTGTATGCGCCGGTATATCAGCTTACCTCGACTGGGATCCGCTGATTCTGAGGATAATTTTTGCGATCCTTATACTGGCCGGAGGGTTCGGCCTCGGGCTCTACCTCATTCTGTGGATTGTACTGCCGGAAGCCCGGACAACAGCACAGAAGCTGGAGATGAGGGGTGACCCGGTGACGATAGAGAACATCAAAGACTCCGTCAAGGAGGAGTTCGACACGGTAAAAAAGAAAATGAACCTTTGATCACCGCCAGCGGAGGATCAATCTGATAATAATGGAATTGCTATGAATACGGACAACACAAAAGCACAAATGCGCAAGGGAATCCTTGAATACTGCATACTGGCAGTACTCTCACGGAATTCCTGCTATGCCGTGGACATCATCAACGAGCTGAAAAAAGCCGAGGTGATAGTCGTGGAAGGCACTCTCTACCCCCTGCTGACAAGACAGAAGAATGCGGGGTTGCTAAGCTACAGGTGGGAAGAATCGCCGCAGGGCCCCCCACGCAAATACTATGAACTCACCGAACTGGGAAAGATCTATCTGAATGATCTTGATAAAGCCTGGGAGGAGCTGGTCGGGTCGGTCAATCAGATACGCGACAAGAAATAACGGCAGCCATGAAAAAGACTATAGACATCAATATTGCCGGGCAGCTCTTCCGTATCGATGAAGAGGCCTGGGAGATACTGAAGCTTTATCTGGCTCATGTCTCAGCCAGGTTCAGTTCCGAGCAGGGAGGTGACGAGACTGTTGCCGACATCGAGGCCCGGATAGCCGAGATCTTCGGAGGCGGCAGCGAACCGCCCACCCTTGTATCAAGGGATATGGTGAACAACATGATCAACGTCATGGGCGCTCCCGAGGATTACTATGACGACAGTACCGTGTCAGTCAGGAGCGGGACCTACAGCCGCAAATCCCTTTATGATCCGAACAGCCCGTCGGCCCGGGTTGGCAAAGCGTTATCTGAATTCTTCAGGGCATTCGGCAAGCTCATGTCGGCAATTTTCAGGGTGATTGCCATCTTCTTAGGGGCAATTTTCACCACAGTGGGTTTCACTCTGCTCTTCACCTTCACTATTCTGATCTTCTTCAATAATGCCCCGTTCCTTACATCGGTAATGGAGCCGGAGATGACGAATGTCCACACTCTTTTGTCCATTGCGCTGAACAGCAACAGGGTATGGCCTGTTCTGATTCTCACCGCTCTGGCCATTTTAATCCCACTGGCTGCCCTCACATGGCTGGGAATCAAGATGATCTTCAGAATAAGGGAGAAATTCAGGGTACTTAGCATCGTTCTTTTCGTCATATGGATAGCTTCGCTCTGCGCACTTGGTGTATTTCTAAGCCTGCAGCTCTCGGTCTATTCAAACAGGGAGAGCGTTGAACAGCGGATCAGTCTTGACCCTTCCCCGAAAACGATATGGATTGCTCCGGGAGCAAGGATGGCTGGGATTGACTATGACGAATCTGCGTCGGTTGACAATTTCAAATTCCTCCTCAACACTCAGACAGACCAGCTCTGGGCCACTCCGGAACTGAACATCTACGGCAGCGACACCACAGCAGGGTGGATCTCAGTAGAAAAATGGGGTTGCGGTAACTCCGACGCTGAGGCCCGTTCCGGCGCTAGAGAAGTCGGTTTCAACTGGAGGTTCTCGGGTGACACCCTTTATCTCGATGAGTATTTCTCGATGCCTGCGGGCCGCAGGTGGAACGGCTCTCTGGTGGATATAGACATCAGCCTTCCCGAGGGAACGGAGGTGCGTTGCGTACCTGGAACCTCGCTATCAACATGGCTCCTGCGCAATTATGAGTCAGAGGTAACCGAATGGCGTATTGAGGAAGGCCACCTCAGAAAAATGACAGACTGATTCAGGGTAATATTTCTGTACCCGCGTTTTTTTACTCTTCAATATCCCGGTCTGAACAGCCGGGATTTTTCTTTTCCTATCTTTGATGGACTAACTGCATTAACAAAATGGAACTGGGTGTCCTAAAGGATATTGTTATCATCTTTGCACTGTCAACCTTTGTGAACTTCATCTTCACCCGGATAAAGGTTCCTGCACTCATAGGGTATCTTCTTACAGGGGTTATTGCAGGTCCCTATCTGCTGGGGCTTATAAGCTCACCGGAGAATGTGGAGGTGATGGCCGAAATAGGCGTGATTCTCCTTATGTTCACAATCGGTCTTGAGTTTTCCCTGAACCATCTGCTGAAAATTCGTAAGTTGGTTTTTTTAGGTGGATTCATGCAGCTTCTGCTTACGGCCGGAGTGACAATGCTGGTGGCCAGAGTCTATGACTTTGACTGGAATGAAGCCGTTTTTGTGGGTTTCCTCACAGCCCTCAGCAGTACTGCAGTGGTACTGAAACTGCTCCAGGAGCGTTCAGAACTGACTACCCATTACGGAAAAACGATTGTAGGAATACTGATTTTTCAGGATATTATACTTGTGCCCCTGCTGCTCCTCACACCCATGCTTGGAGGTGAAACGGGAGATATTGGCCATGACCTCCTTGTGCTATTAATGAAGACTGTCGGCATAATGATATTCATCTGGGCCGGTACAAGGTGGCTCATGCCGTGGCTTCTTCACCTGATTGCCATGACCCGGAGCCAGGAGCTTTTCCTGATGAGCATCCTGCTTATCTGTCTCGCTGTGGCTATGCTGACGCACGAACTTGGAATGTCACTTGCGTTCGGGGCATTCCTTGCCGGACTGATGATCTCCGACACGGAGTACAGCCACAGTGCCTTTGGCAACCTGATTCCTTTCAAGGATGTTTTTACAAGCTTCTTCTTCGTCTCAATAGGAATGCTCCTCGACCTCGGCTTTGTTGCCGAACATCCCTGGCTGGTGCTTGTAACGGTACTCCTGGTAATAGTGATTAAGACTGTTATTGCAGGATTTACTGCTTTTACGCTGGGTCACACTTTCTTTGGAACGGTGGTTGTGGGCCTATCGCTGGCACAGGTGGGTGAATTCTCATTTATACTTGCAGGATTGGGTCTTGCCAATGAGATCATAGAACCGACTCACTTCCAGCTTTTCCTGGCAGTGGCCATAACCTCAATGGCCCTTTCGCCATTCCTGATACAGGTTTCCAAGCCGCTCGCCAATCTCATCCTTAAACTGCCATTGCCACCATTCTTGGTGGACGGACTATTCCCGCTGAAACAGGTGGAAATCCCTGAGATCAGTAAACATGTGGTTCTGATCGGCAAGGACTCGAGGGCAATAAATCTGGCATCAATGATCAAATCCATGGATCTGCCATTTACCTCGATTGTGTTTGATGCTGACAAGGCACGGTCAGAGATGGAGAAAGGCTACCTGGTGGTATTCGGGGATGCTACCTACGATCCGGTATTGAGGCAGGCATACGTTCATACCGCTGAAATGGTTGTTATTTCAGTGGGAAACCTGATTACATCCATGTCAATAGTGGACCATATCAGGGCAATGAACAAACATGCCCACATAATTGTCAGGACAAGGCATGTGACTGATATAGAGGAGTTGTACAGCCTTGGAGCAAACCAGGTAATTCCGGAAGAGTTCGAGACTGCTATAGACTTCTTTGAAAGAATCCTCGGGAAGTACCTTATCCCGAGGATGGAAATCGAAAGGGCAATTGCCCGGACAAGAGAGGACAACTACGGGATTTTCAGGGACCAGAGCAAGTTGGGAGGGCACTCACTCCTGAAGGATATACCTGATATTGAGATAGCTGCGGTGAAGGTTGGGAAGAAGTCGGTCTTTGCCGGCAAGACCATAGCCCAGACGGCACTCAGAAAAACCTGCGGGGTCACGATGGTTGCGATAAAACACGGAGGAACAGTCATTCCAAACCCCGAACCATCCACGGTTATAAACGGAGATGACATCGCCTACCTGTTAGGCAAGCCCGAGATGATTGCCATTGCGAGCAATACTCTCTCAGAACCCCTGCCGGAGTGAGATGTCATTAACGGATTCAGCGCCATCCGGAACAATTGCAGGATGACGGTTGTTTGTTAGTCAGACAATTAAACAATCAATATTCGCTTAATTTTCCATTATGTAGCTATTTACATATTGGAATTAAAAATGCTATTATGAATAATGCTATTTACTCTATTCAAAATCCTGATAATGAGCCTTTAATGAGTTATGCTCCAGGCTGTCGCGAAAGGGCTGAACTTGAGAAGGAGCTTAAAAGAATTTCTTCTGAAATCGTAGAGATCCCATTGATAATCGGAGGTAAGCCCGTAAAAACCGGAAAACTGGGGAGCGTTGTCATGCCGCATGACCACGGGCATATCCTGGCCAATTATCACATGGCCGGTACCAGGGAGACGGAGGCAGCTATTGATGCAGCCCTGAAAGCCAAAGATGAGTGGATGAATCTCTCATGGATCGAACGCGCCTCCATCATGCTGAAGGTGGCTGAGCTCCTCTCAAAAAAATACCGGTATGCCATTGTTGCCGCCACCATGCTCGGGCAGAGCAAGACTGTGCACCAGGCTGAGGTTGAAGCTGCCTGCGAGACCATCGACTTCCTGCGGTTCAATACCTATTTTGCCGGACAGATATACAGTGAACAGCCGCGGTCGGCCACTGACCAGCTGAACAGGGTTGAATACAGGCCTCTTGAGGGCTTTGTTTACACGATCACCCCCTTCAATTTCACCGCCATCGCATCCAACCTGAACATGGCTGTTGCCCTCATGGGAAACACAACAGTCTGGAAACCGGCTACCACCTCGCTGCTGTCAAGCTGGATACTGATGAAGGTCTTCATGGAAGCCGGAGTGCCTGCAGGGGTCATCAACTTCCTGCCCGGTCAGGGTTCAGTAATCAGCTCCGTGGTGATGAACCATCATGATCTCGGGGGCATTCACTTCACGGGATCCAATGGCACGTTCAATACGCTATGGAAAACGGCGGCCAGCAACCTTGACAAGTACCGGTCATATCCCAGGATTGTCGGGGAGACGGGTGGTAAGGACTTTATAATGATACACAGTTCGGCCTCACCGCTGGAGGCGGCCACGGCTATCATCAGAGGCTCGTTTGAGTACCAGGGACAGAAATGCTCGGCATCATCCAGGGTCTATATTCCAGGGTCGCTCTGGCCTGAGATCTCCGGACACCTCAGGAGACAGGCTTCGGAGATCAAGGTGGGAGACCCGGCCGATTTCAGCAACTTCATGAATGCTGTCATTGACGAGAAGTCGTTTGACAACAGCATGAAATATATAAACCTTGCAAAGTCATCCTCCGCCTGTGAGATCTTTCACGGTGGCAACGGCGACAAGTCGAAGGGTTACTTTATTGATCCGACGATAATCGTCACGAAAGACCCGGACTTCATATCGATGAAGGAGGAGATCTTTGGTCCGGTAGTGACTCTGTTTATTTATGAAGACGAGAAGTACGAGGAGACGCTTCACCTCTGCAATGAGACCTCGCCCTACGGGCTCACGGGTGCAATTTTTTCAAATGACCGGCCGGCGATGGTCAAAGCGTGCCAGGTTCTCCGTTATGCTGCCGGCAACTTCTATATCAACGACAAACCTACCGGAGCGATGGTTGGGCTGCAGCCTTTTGGTGGCGCCCGCGCCTCGGGCACCAACGACAAGGCCGGAGGCCGTCTCAACCTGATCAGGTGGACATCGCCTCGGACGATCAAGGAGACATTCCTTCCGGCAACGGACTTCCGCTATCCGTACATGGATTAGGGTCTGTTTCAGTCCCCAGCCTCCAGGCCACAGTCCACAGTCAGGCATTGTTTATACGACTGAAGGCTGCCGACTGAAGACTGAAGACTGGTCTGTTGTTCACAGTGAAAAAGCAGCAGTTAATAAAAATTGTTTAATGTTGGTTAACACTTTGGTCAGGTATTAGGTATATTAGGCGTCAGTAATCTCTGATTAAACCTAAAACTGATTTAAATGAAAAGACTTCTTCTTTGTGTTGCAGCAGCAGCCATGCTGCTAGGAGCGTGCGAGAGAGCTCCCGAAAACCTCGTGCAGGAAGATGATTACATCAAGACTTCGCTTGAGGTAATCCCCGGCCAGTATGTTGTTCTGCTGAAGGGCGACTTTGGCTATGTCAAATCCGAATTAATGAGCTATGATGATGCTCAGATTACCATGACCGGTGTTACCAGGGATATCCTTGCCAAGGCAGGTGTCTATCAGCGTGAACCTCTTAATGTCTATTCTTCGTCCATTCAGGGCTTTGCCGTCAACCTTAGTGACAGCGAGGTTGCTGCTCTTGAAAAGAACCCAAATGTCAGGGGCATATGGCCTGATATGATGTTCATCATGGCTAAGCCTGCACCATCTCCAGTTCCCCTTCCATCTCCTGAGGTAGTACCTCCCGGAATCACAAGGGTTGGCGGTGGAACCGCATATACCGGAACCAAAAAGGCATGGATTATCGACACAGGTATTGACCTCGATCATGCTGACCTGAATGTAAATGTCAGTGCCGGAAAAACGTTCGTCACAAGAACAACCACTCCCAATGACGATAACGGTCATGGAACACATTGTGCTGGCATTGTGGCAGCCAAACTGGGTAATGGAGGCGGAGTTGTCGGAGTTGCTGCAGGAGCTCCGGTGGTACCTGTGAAGGTACTCGACAAACGCGGATCAGGCGCTATGTCAGTGATCATTGCCGGCGTTGATTTCGTAACCGCCAATGGCGTGGCTGGAGATGCTGCAAATATGAGTCTTGGTGGTGGTATTTATGAACCACTTGATCTTAAGGTTATTGCTATGGCAGCAAAAGGAATCTTTACAGCACTGGCTGCAGGAAATGAGAGTGATGATGCAAACAATCACACACCAGCACGCGCAAATGGTGTCAATCTCTACACAATCTCTGCCTGTGATGTAACTGACAAGTGGGCCTCATTTTCCAACTACGGGAATCCCCCGATTGACTATTGTGCTCCAGGTGTAAACATTCTGTCAACCTATAATAGCGGTGGACTTGCAACTATGAGCGGCACCTCCATGGCAGCACCGCACGCCTGTGGCGTGCTCCTGTCAACAGGAGGAAACCCTTCATTTCTTGGATACGTTACCGGTGATCCGGATGGTAACCCGGACCCGATCATCCATAAATAGAGTTCCGTAATAATTTATCAAAGACCCTCCACCAACCGTGAGGGTCTTTTTTTTCATTGTCACCTTCTTCCATGCTCCTTAATGGCCATTCAAACTCCCGCCTTCAAAATTTCCCGCAGGCCGGTCTTAAACTAATTATTCATTAAGTATCAACAGATTATTGGAATTAAAGTGCCAGTTGGTGCGATTTTTGTGGTAAGTTGCGTGTGAATTCTGCCCATAGAATGAAAAAGTTACTTCTCTTTTTACTGCCGGCAATGCTGCTGATATCCTGTGAAAGACAATACCTTCTGCCTTCGGATGAGGTGCCTGGATGGCTTAAGACACGTATTGCCGAAATCGAAGAACAGATCAGCTCAAACCCCAGGTCAGGACTTGATATAGGCGCGTGGGTCAGGTACGAGTACCAGGATCAGTATTATTTCGAGTGGCATAATCCATTGAGCTCCTCCTTCCCTCCGATATATGATACCGCCGGAGACATGATGACATTCTCATGGGACAGCAATGATGATTACCAGACGGACAAATGCTGCAAGAAATACATCTGGAAGGGCTCGGCATGGATCGACGCCTACGGATGGTAGGTGCCAGCCGTCATTGAACCCGTGATTCCTTAAGTTGATCCGGATAAAAACAATAATTTTGTCAGGGTTCCGGGGTAAATGACATACCTCATGACCCGCATCAGAAAGGAACACCCTTCACTTATGTTTAAACGAGCCGCATTACTCTCCCTTTTCCTGACCTTCTCCCTCCTCTCTGCAAGTCAGACCGGAATTGCTTCTGCAAAGGACTCCCTGGTTAACAGAATCATTGAACAGATCGTTCTCTTCCCGCAGGAAAAGATTCATATTCATACTGACAAACCCGTTTATATAGCCGGCGAGACAATCTGGTTCAGGGCTCATGTGGCCAATGCCGTGATACACACCCCACTGATAACCCAGTACGTTTATGCTGAACTCATCAACCCGCTCGATTCAGTGGTCGTAAGAGTTAAAGTTAAACCAACCAATGGCGCATTCAGCGGCTATATCAACCTTGACCAGGCACTGCCCGAAGGAGACTATACACTCTGTGCTTATACTGAGAATATGTTAAATCCCGGAGCCGATTACCTCTTCAGGAAATCTGTCCGGGTTGAAGGTCCGCTCTCAGCCTCAGCACATATGAATGCCGGCTTCATGTTTAACAGGGGCGACAGGATAACAGCGGAGGTAATCTTTAAAGATATCAAATCCGGTAAGAGGGTTGCCCCTGACAAACTAAGCATGAGGATAAATAAACAACCACTCAGCGAGGTCCGGACTGATGATGACACAATCTCCCGGTTTGTTTTCCGGCTCCCGCCCGGGAGTGACCGGAGGGTCTTGTCCGTGGAAACGGCAAGAAGCAAGGCTTTCATACAGATACCTTATCCGCAGAGCGATTATGATGTCAGCTTCTTCCCCGAGGGCGGAAACCTGCCTGCCGGAACAAAATCAGCAATAGCATTCAAGGCATTGAACACGGAAGGCATGCCTGAAAAAATCACCGGGCATATCCTCGACAGCACCGGGAATATATATGCACGGATTGAGACCGTTCATGACGGGATGGGGAAGTTCTTCCTGGAGGCAGATGAGATGACAAAATATTTTGCGGTCTGTACGAATGAGCAGGGCCTGGAAAAGCGATTCGACTTGCCTGCTGCCAGCCCGGAAGCCTATTCTCTTAAGACGGAGACCGCCGGAGATACAGTGCTGATAAGCATTCTCAATTCGAAAGAGATTCAGGACAGACAGGAACTCTATCTTGTAATCCATACAAGAGGCATGGTTCATTATGCAAAACCATGGAACGACAGCAGTAAACATATTCTCTTCGACAAGCGCGATTTTCCCTCAGGCATCCTGCAGGCAATACTATTTGATGAAGAGATGAATCCCCTGAGCGAGAGACTGATCTTCTGCCTGGGTGATGACCAGGCAAATACGGAGTTCCTGGGAGACAGGCAATTCTATGAGAAGCGGCAGCATGTAAATGCCGGGGTGCAGATAACCGGTCCCGACGGATCGCCCCGCACAGGAAACTTCTCCGTCTCCGTCACCGATGACAACGATATAAGACAGGACAGCTCGGTCAATATCCTGACAAGCCTGCTACTGACATCAGATATCCGGGGCTATATTCATAACCCGGCGTTCTACTTTGATAATGCCAATCCACTGGCAAAATTTTCGCTCGATCTGCTCATGATGACAAACGGGTGGCGGAGATACAATATCCCGGAGGTGGTGGCCGGAATACTCAGGGAACCGGCATTCCCCTCCAGACCGGGTATGGAAATCAGCGGAAGGGTCAGGACCCTGATCATGGGCAAACCTGTAGAAAAAGCAACTGTGGTTGCATTCTCCTGGGAGTCGGGGTTTATTGAGGAGACGCAAACAGACAGTGACGGCCGGTTTGCATTCCGGGGAATTGAGTTTCCGGACAGCACACGTTTCGTCATCCAGGCGTTGAATAAGGCCGGCAAACCCGGGGTCGAACTTGTAATCGACAATGACCTGTTTCCCGGGGTGGAAAAAATTCCCTTTGCAGCTGCGTCAGATATTGATGCAGGATTGGAGGCTGAACAAATGAGCAGTTATGTTACAAAGGCCGATACGAAGTACACGATGGAGAACGGCATGCGCACAATCCATATCGAAGGGGTGGTAATCAATGCAAAGGCTCCCGAAAAGAAGGATTACAGTTTTTCCTATTACATGCCGGCAGTCAGCCAGCCATCGAACAACATAATCGATTACGGGCAGATTGAAGAAATTCACCCTTCTTTTACCTCTGAGATCATTTACCAGATTCCATTTGTCAGAGTCGAAGACGGAAAGGTACTGATAGAAAGAATGAAATTCGGGCTGAACGGACCTGTCTATGCCGTTCTGATCCTTGATGACATGATTATTCATGAGTATAATATCGATGATATTGACCCGTACAGCATTGAAAGAATAGCTGTTCTTAAGGGAAGTCAGACAGCCATGCTGGGAGGTGACGGAGCAGGAGGAGCCATTGTTATTACGACGAGGAAGGGGGCTGAGGTATATAAGGATGTTCCGAAGTATAATATAAGATCCGTCACACCGATGGGCTACCAGAGACCTGCAGAGTTCTACTCACCCCGATATGAGACTCAGGATCAAAGAGAGATCGGGCCCCCCGATATGCGAACTACGATATACTGGAATCCGAACGTGATCATTACGGACGAAGGGATGGCATCATTTGATTTCTATACTGCCG
Organism: Bacteroidales bacterium; assembly: GCA_041740815.1. GTDB lineage: Bacteria > Bacteroidota > Bacteroidia > Bacteroidales > VadinHA17 > SR-FBR-E99. The sequence continues at coordinate 670 of JBGSLG010000070.1, read as the reverse complement.
ATGCCCCATCAGAATATACAATCCTTGTCGAGGGCATCACTTCCGACGGTCTGATCATCCACAGTCTGAACCGTATTTCCCGCAGGAATGCTAATCAGTGACTTACAATAAACTTCAGGCTGCGGCCATCGCCGGTGATGATGATATAGAGGCCCGGGCTGTATCCGCTGACATTAATCTCCGTGACATCAATCCCTCTGTAAACCAGCGCTCCTGTTGAATTATATACCCGGCAATCAACCGTTTCGCTCAGCCTGACAACACCACCCCAGGCAGGATTGGGCCAGGCAGTCAGCCTGGTGCCTGCATCAATCTCACCGGCCGAGGTAAGGTTGTTCGACCGGCCCGGGGTGGCAGCCGCGAGAATCACAATCTCCGGAGCGCCATCGCTCTTCCTTCCTGTGCTGATATCCTCATACTGCGTACCAAATGACAGGCTGTCAATGACAAGCAGGCCTGCCGAATACATCCCTATCTCCTCCCCCTCTCTGGAAAGCTTGAAGGAGGTATGACGCATACCCAGCGAAGGGGTGCCGTCAGCCCAGAAGAGCATGAATCCTCCCGGAGGCAGAACAAAGTCTGGCAGCCGCCATTTGTCCGGGATATTGAAATTGTCAGTGAGGTACATTGTTCCGAGAAAGATACCCTCATCATCGCCATTGTAGATTTC
>JBGSLG010000069.1:0-20889 GCA_041740815.1 Bacteroidales bacterium | reverse complement strand
GTATCAGGATGGCTTTTCCCTCGACGAATACTTTAGCCACGTTCTTGCGGGCCTTATCATAAAGCCTGGTAAAGGTGGGGCGCGAGATGTCCATCTTTTTTGCCGCCTCCCCGTGCGTGAGGTTTTCATAGTCGGCAAGCCTCAATGCCTCGTACTCCTCAATTGACATGACGACCGACTCCAGTTCCCTCACGGGTAAGCCGAAAGGTTTGTAGCCCTCCATCATGGGTGGCCCATTAATCCTCCTGTGCCTTCTTCTGTTTGGCATAAAAATCTCATTTGCGTCGCAGATTCATTTCTGATATGCGGCAATGATAACACTACCCCAAATTTAGTAACTAATTCAGTTTTTCTTTATCGCATCAAAATACATTGCGAAGGAGCGGTAGAGAAAATGTGTCCATTTGCCAAAAGGAACAATGACAAGAGCCCACTGCACCAGTATGATCATGTGAGCCAGGTAAAGCCAGATGTTGTTCTGAAGGATATCCAGATCAATGAACAGTCTCACGGCAAAGGCCGACAGTCCCATCATAAAGAGCCAGACAACGAACATCCAGTCAGAGGGCTGTGATTTCCTGCTAACCTCCCTTCTCTTCCTCACGCGTTCGCTGACGAAGATCACGGTGACTGTGAAGATGATGATGCTGACCACATAACCGAGAACTATGATAAAGGTACTTTCACTTGAGAACCAGTCGAGAAAGACGGTCGTAAAAAGCAATCCCAGGTATCCAAAAACCAGTATCAGGTGCTCAAACCATCTCACCTGGCTGTCGTCACATCCAAGGGTTCGTTTCTGTGTGAACATATGCACTATCAGATCGCGCAGCCCGGTCATATAGTTTTTAAGCGGCACCCTGATACCCGGCTTGAGTATGATAAAGTTCCACATGCGGATCAGATTCGGCATGAGTATGACCGCAAAGACTGCGGCGATAGCAACCATTTCGAAGATATGCCCGGTATGCATTATCTTTTCAAGCTCGAAATTACTAAAGAAGGCAAAAGCTATCACCGCCAGTGCTGTCAGAGTCATGGCTGCAATGGCTGCGGGCAGTGACCGGTAGAGCAGTCCTGACAGTCCGGTCCAGTCATAAACCGAGGTGAGCCATCTCCTGAGAGACATCATCAGCTCGCCCGGCTCGGCCTCCTGGGGACAGTGCGTTGTACATGTGCCGCAGTAATAGCATAGCCATGGCTTGAGTGAACTCTTAATGTCATCCTCCAGTCCGAGTACGCTGTACCTTATCATCTTGCGGGGGAATGAGTCCTCCTCGGTGGAAAGTGAACAGACAGCCGTGCATGTGCCGCAATTGTAGCATGCGTTGAAGTCAAATGCGCCAAATTTTGATAGTTCCTTGCTGAACCCTGTATTTATCGATGCCATTACTGTTTTAATTTGTAGGAAAAGTATTCGTCCATGTCGTCTATCTGGCCGGTTTGGACAAAGCCGTATTTTATAAGGGTCATAAGAAAATAGACAACCTCACTTTTGGGCATCCCCAGCTTCTGTGTCAGCTGATCGACGGTCATCTCGCCATCCCTGAGAGATTCAAGTATTGACTTTTTTACCCTGCTGAAGTGTTTTAGGTTTTCCTTCACCGTTTCCGGCACCTCTCTCTTCTCCCTGAGGTATTTGTATGTTTTACCCTTTTCTACTTCCATTGGTTTGTTATTTAAACACTTACAAGTGCATCAATCATGTTTTCAATCTCCCTGTCCGAGAACGCTATCAGGTTTATGGCGTTGACCGGACAGACTGGCAGGCACATTCCGCAACCCTTGCAGACGGAATTATTGATAACCGAAATCTCTTTATCTCCCTGTCTCTCCATTTTTATCGCATTGAACGGACAGGCTTTCTCGCACTCACCGCACCAGGTGCAGATATCCTTATCGATCTCGGCAATGATGGGTTCCAGTGCCAGCTCACCCTTGCTGACGAAGGAGTAGGATTTCGCTGCCGCTGACAGTGCGGAATTGACTGACTCGGTAATGTTCTTCGGTCCCTGGCAAGCGCCGGAAATTGTTACCCCGTCAATTACTGTCTCAACCGGACGAAGTTTCATGTGAATCTCATTGAAGAAGCTGTCTCGTCCTTTCGGCAGTTTGAATTTTGAAGCAACGGAATTGTCTGCTCTCGGAACCATGCCAGTGACAAGAACCAGTAGATCCGGCGTGACATTGATCTCCCGGCCTCCTGTCATGATATCGTTGATGGTAACCGTGACCTGTCCGTCTTTCACCACAACAGCGGGAGGATTCTCTTCGTAGGCCTGGAGGTAAACATCGCCTCTCCTGAGAGATTCAGAATACAATAGCTCCTGTTTGCCGTATGTCCTTATGCCCCGTGTAAAATGAAAATTATTGATGTTCCCGAACTTGTTCCTTGCCTCGAGGGCTGCATGAATGGCTGAGGTGCAGCAGTACCGGGAACAGTATTTATTGTCGCCTTCTGACTGTCTGCTGCCCACACAGTATATATAGGCGATGTTCCTGATCTCCCTGCCATTGTAGACAAGCTTACCTTTACTGATGTCCGTTAACCTTTTAAACTGGGGCAGGGTCACAACGAAATCCGACAGCTTGTAACCGAATTCACCATCTGGGGGAGTATATGGATCGAAGCCGGTAGCCATCACCACCGAGCCTACATGAACTTCAACCGTCTGTTCCTGTTGCGAGAAGTCCACGCTGCTGCATATCTTCTCACATTCACCGCAGTGGGTGCAGTTCTTAATATCAATGACGGGATACTGGGGGTATTCGCCAGGGAAGTTATGGTAGATAGCTTTCCGGCTGGTGATATTGAAATTGAAGTCATCGGGTACAACCACGGGGCATGCTGCGATTGCGTTCTGCAGGTTATCCTGATCACATTTCTCCCGGATGAACCGGGGTGTGACCCTGATCTTCAGCGTGAAGTCGCCAATGCTCCCCGAGTTTGTAATCACTTCGGCTCCGGTCAGGAGGGTTATATTTACACGTTGAATGATCTCATTATACAACCTTGTAACAAGTTCCTTCCCTGTCTGGTTGGTAGTGAACATGACATCCCACTGTGAGACGCGTCCTCCGACAAAATGTTCTCTTTCGACCAGTGTTACCGGGCATCCCATATCTGCCAGTTCTATGGCTGCCCGCATCCCGGCTACTCCGGCACCGATGATTGCAACGGCCTTTTTTGATGGTATGATCATCGGGTCAAGGGATCTGGCAAGCCTCACCTTAGCTACTGCGGATTTAACAAGGCTGATAGCTTTTTCAGTTGCCCCGGCCTTGTCGTCAGAGTGTGCCCATGAGCCCTGTTCCCTTATGTTGGAGTGGACATAGTTGTATTTATTGAGAAGCGCCCGCTCTGAAACAGCCCTGAATGTTAACAGGTGGAGCTTGGGAGAGCAGGAAGCCACCACTAGCCCGTCAAGGTTGTTGCTGCGGATGTCCTCAACCATCTCCTTCTGGGTGGCGTCACTGCAAGCAAAAATGGTGGTCTTTGCGAGGTAGACGCCATCTTCTTCTGCCACGGCTGCTTTTACCTTCTCAACATCAATATAGTCTGAGATGTTGCCGCCGCAATGGCATATATAAACACCTAATTTCTTGTTCATTACTTGTGAATTAAATATCTCATGGCTTCTGAAGATGCGGCGCCGGCCGAAAGGATTGAATCCGGTATATCCATGGGTCCTGATGCCGTTCCGGCAACGAACACACCTTTGATGTTAGTCTCGGCAGGGCTGGCAAGCGGGTCTTTCTGGCCAACGAAGTTAAGGTGATCGAATTCCAGTTTTTCTTCCTTGAAGATTCCGGCTGCATCGGTGTTAGGTAGCACACCCACTGAGAGGACCACCATATCATGCTCTGATTCCTTGACCCTGTTTTCATTTATATCCTCATAACGAAGGATGAGATTGCCGTTTTCTTTTTCGGTGATCGTGCCGATCTTGCCTTTGATGAATTTGACGCCCATGCCCTTAGCCTGCTCGTAAAACTCCTCGAAGCCCTTGCCGAATGACCTGATGTTAATGTAATATATTGTTACATCAGCCATAGGCAGGGAACCCATCAGGAGCTGTGCCTGCTTGATTGAGTACATGCAGCAGATCTGTGAGCATATGGGATTTCCGACAGTTGCATCGCGTGATCCAGTGCACAGAACATAAGCAATTTTGTCGGGAACCTTGCCGTCGCCGGGCCTGAGAACGGTATTGAAAGGACGCGTAGGTGCCAGCTGCCGTTCCATCTCCATGGATGTCAGAACGTTTTTGTACTGGCCGTAACCGTATCTCGGTATTTTCAACGGATCAAACAACCTGAATCCGGTGGCAACGATCACTGTGCCAGCAGTGATGTGATACTCTTCTGCCTCCATTGTAAAGTCTATGCATTTCGTGGGACATACCTTTTCACACGCGCCGCACAGGGTGCAGTTTTCGATATCTATAGCCGCCACCCTCGGGCTGGCTATGCTAAAAGGGATAAATGCAGCCTTACGGCCCACAAGGTTATACTGATACTGGTCTTTAACAACTACCGGGCAGGCCTGTTCGCAGAGCTGGCAAGCCGTGCAGTCCTCTTCAACCACATACCTTGGTTGTTTAATAACCACTACCTCAAAGCTGTTCCCGCATTTTTTTACCACTTTTTGAACCTCACTGCCGGTAAAGATTGTAATGCCTTGATGCCGGGAAATTTCTGACACCTTTGGGGTGGTAATGCACGCGGCACAGTCGAGTGTTGGAAATACCTTGCTCAGGAGGATCATCTTACCGCCTATGGAAAGGTCCTTCTCCACAAGCAGGACGCTGAAACCGTTGTTTGCGAGGTTCAGAGCCGCTTCTCCACCTGCTATGCCTGCCCCTATAACCAGCGCATCATAGTTAGCGGTCTTAATATTTTCGGCCATGTTCAGCTCTTTGTTGATTGAAGTAAATACTGGTTAAAACTCTTGATTTGTTTTACGAAGGACTCACTGCAAACAGAGCAAATGGCAGCCATACGCAGTCGGGCAGGATCAATGTTCTTATCCTTCATCATCTGGTGTGTGGTGCCCACTATATGACCAGTCTTTTCGGTGCACGATTCGCCGTAGGTGCAGTCGCTTCCGTCAGCTGCAATGAACACCCCGTCAAACCCCTTATCATAGGCATGCATGATCCATCGCGGCTTTATTCCGCTGGAACATGGTACCGCAATGGTATAAACGGTAGGAGGGTAGTGTAGTTTAAGCAATCCCGCCATGTCAATGGCGGGATCCGATATCTTTTCAGTTGAGAAAACCAGTATCCTGGCACTCTTCTTCTCCATGGATGCGGGATAAAAATCTACTTCTTCCTGAGGAAGATTTTATAAAAACCGCTCTCCTCAATGTTCCCGAGGTATTCGTGCCCCTGCTTTGTGCACCATTTAGGAATATCAACCCTGGTACTCTCATCTGCTGAGAGCACTTCCATTACGTCGCCAACCTTGATTGTGCCGATGGCTTTCTTAGCCTCGAGCAGCGGGCCGGGGCATGCAGTACCTCTTGCGTCAACTGATTTTGCGACGCTGATGTTTTTCAATTCTTCTGGTGTCATGATAAATGATTTGGTTATATGTATATAGTTAACAATAAATCAATGTTTTATAAGATAAGTGGTTCTATGATATAAACAATTGTGTTGCGCTTTCATTTGCCTCAGCCACGAAGGTGACTGCTCCTGCATACCGCAGGCCGGGATAGTCTATCATTTCTTCCCTCTTGAATCCCATCAGGTTCATAGACATCTCGCAGATGGTTATCTCAATGCCTAGTTCGGCTGCTTCATGAAACATCTTTTCAAGCGACATCACTCCCTGCTTTTTCATCAGGCCTTTTATCATAAGCGGACCCATACCGGCCATGTTCATCTGTGATAGCTTCAGTTGGCTCTTCCCGTTCGGGAGCATTATTCCGAACATCTTTGAGATAAAATCCTTGCCGGTTGCCTTCTTTTTCCTGTCTCTCAGCGCAGAGAGCGACCAGAACGAGAAGAAAAGCTTGACCTTAGTATCCTGGGCTGCCGCGGCAAGGGCGATGATCATTGCTGCCAATATCTTGTCAAGATCGCCTGCAATAAGAGCAATGGAGAGCTGATCCTGGCGTGAGCCTTCAAGTCGTTCTACCTTCGCTTTCAGGGTTTCGATCTCTGACTGAAGCAATTTTACTTCACTGGTTGTTTCCATGGGGATTTGAGTTAATTTTGTGGTCCGGCAAATTACGCCTTTCTTTTTTTCTGGTTTTCATTTCCGGGTGTGCGGTCAATTATGTAATTTTGTGATCTGGATCACACTTTAAAACCTCCACTACATGTTCAGAAATGAATGTATAAACTGTTCCGTCAAGTCCAAGGCAGCCAAGAAGTTGAAGGATTCGGAGACTGAGACGCTCTCCTTCAACTGCGCACTTACAAGCTTCAGGAAGGGGGATGTGCTTATCAGGCAGGGCATGCTCTCCACCAACGTGGTCTATCTCCGCAGCGGGCTTATCAAGTTACACATAGAGGGGCCGTACGGAGACCAGATAGTAAGGATAGTCAAGGCACCAGGTTATCTCGGATTGCCCACCACCTTCGGAGACAAGATCAACCAGTACTCAATCACTGCCATCGATGAGGTCGGAGCATGTTTCATTGACATTACAACCTTCAGGAACCTGCTCTTTTCAAACCCCGACTTTTCATATGAGATAATAATAGACATCTGCCGCAATGAGCTCGAGATTTACAACAGGTGTGTAAACCGTTCGCAGAAACAACTCAGAGGGAAAATTGCCGATGTAATCCTCGAAATGTCCGGGCCGATTTATGATTCTGACAGTTTTACTCTTCCCATCAGCCAGGAAGAGATCGGCAACCTAATCGATTCTTCAAGGGAGAGCGTAAGCCGCATCCTTGCCGAATTTGAGAAGGATAAGATTATATCTGTATCCGGAAAGAAAATTGGAATAAAGAACAAGGAATCATTGTTAATGATAAGTGCAAAAGGTTGAAAATATGAAAAAGGGATTGAAAATAGCCGGTATCATCATCGGATCATTGCTGACGCTGATAATTGCAGCAGGACTAATCGTTCCGGTCATGTTCAAGGATAAGATAAAAAACAGGGTCGAAACGCAGATTAACTCCATGGTTAACGCCCGGGTGGCGTTTTCAGACTACAAGCTCAGCCTCTTCAGGGCATTCCCCCATGCTTCATTTACGCTGAAAGACCTGAATGTTACAGGAGTGGATAAATTCGAAGGCGACACCCTTGCAGCGGTGAAATCGTTTTCGCTTGTATTCAACCTCATGAGTCTGTTTGGTGATGGCGGATATGAAATCAAATCCGTTACCGTAGATGAGCTGCTGTTCAATGCACTGGTCCTCGAAGACGGGATGGCAAACTGGGATATCATGAAAGAGTCACCGGAACAGGGTGAGACGGCCGATACATTGAGTGCAGAACCTATGAAGGTAGCCTTAAACAAATTCAGCATCAGTGACGGACGGATAAATTATACCGACATGCAGTCTGAAATGGCCGCCACCGTCGAAGATCTGGATTTCAATCTCTCTGGTAACATGAACGCATCCCGTACTGATCTTGCAATAGATCTCACTGCCGGAAGCGTCGATTTCATCATGGATAAGATTTCTTACCTCACAGACGCCAGGGTGGGTTTCAATGCTGACATTGATGCACTGACCGATTCCATGAAGTTCACCCTCAAGGATAACAGGTTAATGGTAAATGATATAGTACTCAACCTTTCGGGTACGGCTGCTATGCCGGGCGATGACATTGACCTTGACCTGGTCTTCAGCGCTCCGGAGACCACATTCAAATCGCTTCTATCATTGGTGCCCGCATTTTATATGAAGGACTTCGAGGACCTTAAGGCCTCCGGAACTTTCACACTTGATGGTGCTGTTAAGGGCATATACAGCTCTGCCGACAGCACCCTGCCTAACGTTGCTGCAAATCTTGCAGTGATGGACGGTGTGATAAGCTATCCCGACCTTCCGGAAAAGATCACCGCTATTAACATCAACGCCATAGTTCAGACCGACGGGCAGGAGATGGACAACACCACCGTCGATGTCAGCCGTTTCCACTTCGAGCTGGCAGGTAATCCCTTTGATATGACAATGAAACTGGCAACACCACTGAGTGATCCTTCAGTGGCCGCTGCCGCCAGGGGCAAGATCGATCTCGCAAAACTTCAGCAGGCTGTCCCGCTCGACAGCATCACCCTCAACGGTCTGATAGACGTCTCAATTGATATGGCAGGCCGGATGTCAATGCTGGAGAACAAAATGTATGATCAGTTCAAGGCTGCAGGAAACCTCAAAATATCGGATATGGCAATGACGATGACCGATATGCCAGATTTTAAGATCAACAGCGCAGTATTGGTATTCAGTCCTGCATTTGCAGAGCTGACCAACATGACAGCTACGATGGGGGAGAAGAGCGATTTCACCCTCGCCGGCAGGCTTGAGAATTATATTCCTTACCTGTTCTCTGACGGTATCCTTAAAGGCAACCTGTCGCTGAAATCCAAGCTGGTCGACCTGAACGAGATACTCGATATAATGTTGTCAGACAGCCTGGATGCTGATACGGCCGCGATGGAGGTCATACAGATACCGGAAAACATCGATTTCACCCTGGACGCCGTTGCAGACCAGCTGGTCTACGGCAGGCTTGCTGCAACTGATGTTACGGGGAATATACTCGTCCGTGACGGTGTCGTTACCTTAAGTGAGACAGGCATGAAGGCGCTCGGGGGCACAATGCTGATGAACGCATCATATGACACGCGTGATACGCTTAAGCCGCTGATTGACGCAGATATGCTGATCAGTGCTGTAAATATCAGGGAGACATTCGATGCCTTCAACACGGTCCGGCAGCTTATTCCGGCAGCAGCAGGACTTGGGGGCAACGTGACAGTGAGGATGGATTTCAGGAGCCTACTAAGCAGCAGCATGATGCCTCTGTTGAACACGATGTCAGGCAGCGGGGAAATCACCTCTGAATCGGTTCAGATACTGGAATCAAAATCATTTGACAGGATAAAGAGTGTTCTGAAGATGAACCAGTCATATACTAACATCCTGAAGGACCTCAAAGCAACCTTTATCGTCAATGACGGACGCCTTTTTGTCAAACCTTTCGACACGAAACTTGGTAACATAAAACTAAATGTCTCCGGAGATCAGGGCATTGACCGCACAATCAACTATCTCATCAAGACGGAGATCCCCAGTGCCGAGCTGGGAGAGTCCGCGGCAGCCCTGATGGGAGCATTTTCCACTCAACTTGCAGCATTGGGTCTAAACCTTGCCCCGCCGGAGATCATAAAAATCAACCTTAAGGTGGGCGGCACCTTCACAGACCCTGTCATCACACCGGTATTTGCCGGGGGTTCCGGCGGCCAGGGAGTGGTTAGTACTGTCAGCGCAGTTACAACCGCCGTAACTGAAGAGGTGACTGCCAAGGTGAACGAGGCTGCCAGGGAACTGGCCGACAGGATCCTTAAGGAGGCTGAGGAGAAGGCTGATATGCTCCGGAAAGAGGCAGAATCGTCTGCTAAGTCTATACGCGAAGAAGCGGACCTCCAGGGAAAGAAGCTTATCAAGGATGCCGAGGCACGGGGCCCGATAGCAGTCATAGCTGCAAAAAAAGCAGCCGACGCGCTTAACAAGGAGGCAGACCGGCAGGCCATCAGGCTGGTTACGGAGGCAAATACCAGGGCCGACTCAATCATAGCAGAAGCGAAGTCCAGGGCTGATGAGCTGCTGAAATAACCCGCTACCCCAAATTAATGAATCAAGGAAAGAGGCTCAATGGCCTCTTTTGCTTTTTGTTACAAAGTTGTTACAGCGTAACATTCCTGTAATATTTATGTCATCATTTCGTAATCGGTTTGTTACAGTGCTGTAACATGTCATGGAGACTTTTGTGTCGTAAAAAAGTCAAACTATCAAAATGAAAAATTTAACCATTAAAATTATTATCATCTTGTTGACCTCCATTTCTCTTAACACTCTTGCACAAACATCTACCGGTACAATCACCGGTGTGGTAAAGGATGGAGCCACAGGTGAAACGATGCCCGGAGTGAATGTTATCATCGAGGGCACGCTCAGAGGAGCATCAACTGATTCAGACGGTCTGTTTACAATTCCTTCAGTCAACCCGGGGATTTACAAACTCACATTATCATTTATCTCCTACAAACCCATTGCAGTAGAGGGCGTGAAGGTTGTTGCCGGTCAAATAACCGAAGTATCTGCCAACATGGCTGATCAGTCGGTAGAACTTGAAGATATCGTTGTTGTGGCAACTAAAAGGAATGACAGCGAGGTATCAGTCATGAGCAATATCAAGAGCAGCCCAGTTGTTGTCTCAGGTATTTCCGCCCAGCTGATTAGTCGTACGCAGGATAAGGATGCCTCAGAGGTTGTCAGGCGACTTCCCGGCGTCTCGATAGTAGACGACAAATTCATTGTTGTAAGGGGCCTCTCCGCGAGGTACAACAACGTCTGGCTGAACAACTCGCCGGCTCCGAGCCTGGAGGCAGACACTAGGTCATTCTCATTTGACCTTATACCTTCATCAATGATCGAGAATATTTTTATCCTTAAATCTCCCACAGCAGAGCTTCCGGCGGATTACTCAGGGGGCTTCATTAAGATAGCCACCACGGGCATACCCTCTGCCAACAGTTTTTCGGTGTCCTACGGCACCGCCTTCAGGCAATATTCAACCTTCGGTAATTTCATGAAGGAGGATGGCAGTACTCGCGACTGGCTGACTCTGGGAAGCTCGTACAGGAGCCTGCCTGATTATATGCCGGCCCATCTCGATACATACGAGAGCGCCACCAATCCTGAAATCAGGAACAGGGTAACAGACATAGGCCGCAGCCTCAATAACGCATGGGAGGGGATACCCGCCACAGCGCTTCCGGATCAGAAATTTGCCGTTGGGATCAGCCGCAGATTCGGTAAGGGTAATTTCATTGCAGGTAATGTCACATCGCTGACATACAGCTACGCAAACACAATTAATCAGGTATTCAACAACAATTACTCCATATACAATTTTGCTTACGACACTCCTGGTATACTCGACGAGTTTTCCGATATGCAATACAGTGCCAATGCAAGGGTGGGGCTAATGCATAACTGGACTATTTATCCGGTTGAAGGGCTGAAACTGGAGTTCAGGAATTTCTTTACATCCACTTCAAACTCAAGGATGACGATGAGGGAAGGCCAGGAATGGTACAATAACGGAAGGTATATAAAAGCGGGTGAAACGAAATACAGCAACAGACTCATTTATTCCGGTCAGCTGGGAGCTGAACAGATGTTCAATGAAGGAAAGACAATAATCGACTTCACAGCCGGATACTCATTGTCACTGAGAGACGAGCCTGACCTGAGGCGCTACAGGTATATAAGCAATGAAGGTGATTCTTCGCCTTTTATCCTTCTTTTTGGAAGCAATCCTGATCTCTCCTCCGTATCGAGGATGTGGCTTGATCTGAAAGAGAACAATATTTCCGGGCTCCTCAATTTCACTCAAAAATTCAAGATGGGAACCGTGGATGCCGAGTTCAAGACAGGAGTATATGCCGAAACGAAAGAAAGATCATTCAATGCACGCAATTTTGGTTATGCAATGGGTAGCGACGCCTCAACATTTGCATATTCATCGCTTCCGTTAGGTGAGATATTCATTCCTGAAAACATTAACCTCTCGGACGGAGTGATATTAAAGGAGATAACTGCCCTCTCTGACTCCTATAATGCTTCATCAGCCATAATGGCCGGTTACCTGAACTTCCGGTTCAAATTCAGCGTGCGCACCGATCTTTCATTGGGATTAAGAATTGAAAAGGAGAGACAGGAACTGTCGAGTTACCGTCAGGGCACTGCAACCCCGGTAAATGTTCTCAGAGATACAGTTAATTTCTTTCCTTCAGCAAATTTTGCGTACAATCTCACCTCTACGAGCCTTGTGCGTGTCACTTATGGTATGTCAATCAACAGGCCTGAATTCAGGGAGATAGCACCTTTCTATTTCGTTGACTTTGATCAGAATGCGGGGATCTATGGAAATGAGAACATTAAACAGGCCTATATCCACAACTTTGATATCAGGTATGAACTCTATCCGGGTAATAACGAGACATTCAACGTCGGGGTATTTTACAAAAAATTCACAAACCCGATTGAGGTATCGATCAGGGGAAATAACCCGGCACAGTTCTCTTTTGACAATATCAGCTCGGCATACAGCTTCGGCCTTGAGACCGAAGCACGCAAGTCGCTGGGCTTTATCAACGACCGACTTGAGAATCTGACCGCTGTTTTAAACCTCTCCCTGATCAGGAGTTCTGTTGCCTTTGACAGGCCCCTTCAGGGACAGTCGCCATATATTGTTAACATCGGGCTATTCTACCAGAAACCTGAGAACGGGTTTATGGCCAGTCTTGTTTACAACCGTATCGGGAAGAGGATAATTGCTGTAGGCAGACCCTCACCAAATGAATGGGAGAGTATTCCTGACATATACGAGATGCCGCGAAATGAGGCTGACCTGGCCCTGAGTAAAAAGATCGGCGAAAGACTGGAGATAAAGGCAGGAATAAAGGATCTGTTCGGCGAACAGGTAGTTTTTCAGCAGAATGTAAAGAGTGTTGTTGACATGACAAACTATGGCGGCGACGGCACCAAGGTATTTGACAGGACACAGAACACCAAATCATATTATCCCGGAAGGCAGTATTCACTGGGTCTTTCGGTCAAATTCTAACTAAAAGGAAGTATTACTTAAACAAAAATTCAAATTATGAAAACAAACATTTTTTCAGGAACTTTTAAGGTGCTGATGCTTGGTGCTGCCTTATTCGCGGCAGTATCCTGTGAGAAGGATGTACCGGTGACGGCTCTGTCACTTGACAGGCAGGATGCCATCGTGGAGGTAGGTGCTACATTAGCCATTATGCCTGTCATTGATCCGGTTGACGCTACAAACAAGGGTGTTACATGGGCTACAGACAATGCATCCGTTGCTACAGTAGCTGACGGCGTAGTAACAGGCGTAGCCCTGGGTACCGCCACGATAACAGCCACGTCTGTTGAGAATCCTCTCTTTACAGCTACATGCATGATTACTGTTGAACCATCCACGGGCCAGGTGATCACCGTATCAGGCGATATCACATCCGACACAAAATGGTATGAACAGGCCAAATACCTGTTATCAGGTTATGTCTACGTAAAGAACAATGCCGTTCTTACAATTGAGCCAGGAACGGTAATCAAAGGGGTTTCAAATACAAAGGCTACCCTGATTATTGAAAGAGGATCAAAAATCATGGCTGCAGGTACTCTTGATAAACCCATTGTCTTCACCTCGGACAAGCCTGCAGGTCAGAGAGCCACGGGTGACTGGGGCGGAGTGGTAATATGCGGAAAGGCAAAAACCAACAAGCATGATGACGGCACCGGAGTAGGTATTGCCGAGGGTGGAATAGGATCAAAATACGGCGGAACCGATGACAATGACAACTCAGGTGTACTGCAGTATGTCAGGATAGAGTTTCCGGGCATTCCCCTTTCCTCTACAGCAAACAGTGAGATAAACGGACTGACACTTTATTCAGTTGGAAAAGCCACTGTCATGGATCACATCCAGGTTTCCTACTCGGGTGATGACTCTTTCGAATGGTTCGGCGGGAACGTCAACCTTAAATACCTTGTTGCCCTTGGCGGTCTTGATGACGGTTTCGATACTGACAACGGCTTCAGCGGTAAGATACAGTTCGGACTAATCATCCAGGATCCTGTCAAATCTGACCAGTCGGGCTCCAATGCATTTGAGACTGATAATGATGCTGACGGTTCACTTCTTACACCCGTGACATTTCCTGTATTCTCAAACGTCACAGCTTACGGTCCTCTTACGGTTACGGCCACTCTTCCTGCAGAAACAAAGCATGAGAAGGCAATGCACCTTAGAAGAGGAACAATGACATCTATCTATAACTCTGTTTTCGTGGGATTCCCTCAGGGTCTCTCCATTGACGGCCAGAAGGGTAATTCCCCCACACGTGCCGATGCCAATGAATTACAGGTTGAGAATACGATTCTCGCAGGTATGACTGTAAACTATGTTGAAAAGACAGGAACTGTAGCTGTGCCTTATACAACCGCGCAGCATGTGGCTTATTTTGAAGCTGCTGCAAGAAACAATTCCTATAATCTGACTGTTGCAGATGTCATCGGCAGCAGCCTCATCAACCTCACCTCGCCTGTTCTTCTGCCTGCTGCCGGCTCTCCGCTGCTGTCAGGCGCATCATTTACCAATGCGAGGCTTACCGACGCTTTCTTCACCCCCACCACATACAGAGGGGCCTTTGGATCACAGAACTGGACATCCGGATGGTGCAACTGGAACCCGCAAAATACAGTGTACTAGTCTATTTGATGGTTTGACAACCCGATTGAAATGAGGGGTGCACCGGAGCACCCCTTTTTTTTATGCCCTTACCGGATAGTTGTAATCTGCAGCTGACCGGTTGACCCGCATGACCATGCAGCAAAAAAAAAGCCACTATGCAGTGGCTCTTTTTTAATTTCTGAAGGTCTAGAAGATCTTCTCCCTGATACGTGCCTTCTTGCCTGTGAGGTTCCTCAGGTAGAAGATGCGTGCTCTGCGTACCTTACCATATTTGTTGACCTCGATCTTGTCAATAAAGGGCGATATGACCGGGAAGATTCTCTCCACGCCTATGTTTCCGGACATTTTGCGGACCGTAAAGGTTGCAGTCATGCCGTTTCCTCCCGATCTCTGAATGACAACACCGCGGTACTGCTGAATCCTCTCCTTGTTACCTTCCTTGATCTTATAGTGTACCGTTACAGTGTCACCGGCCCTGAATTTCGGGAACTCATTGCTTGTGGCGTACTCCTTTTCAACTACTTTCATTAAGTCCATCGCGCAAATAAATTTTATAATCTTTACTCTTTTAAATCAGGACGCAAAGGTAGAAATATTTTTTTATTATCTGCAAATTAATTAATGCAAAATCAGTACAGATCAGTGACCTGCGGCTGCCGGCATCTTCAGTTTGTCACCGGCATCAAGGACTATCCTCATCAGCCAGTCCTGCGGGTAGCCGGGCTGTTTCACCTCAGGGGTGATGTACTTGTAACCATCCTTCAGTTCCCTCTTCGTCTTGATATTGCCATCCATGTACTTGGTAAACAGATGTTTGTACAGCTCTCTCCATTCGGCAACAGTACTGTTTCCTGCAGTGACTGAGTAGGCAGTTATGAAGTCCGTGGCCTTCTTGGCGGATCCTTTGGCAGTGCTTTTAAAGAGTTCGGCAGCTTTTGCGTCTATCTCTGCTGTCTCCCTGATATATTTCTGTTCCAGTTCTTTTTGTTTTGCCTGCAGTTCAGGTGTCATGTCGCTGGCGCGTGTGTAAACGAAGTTGGTGACCTCGTTGAAGACCCAGAAGGCTGCATCGGGGCTGTAGGTCATGATATCTCCGTTGCCTGCCGCAAAAGAGGAAGGAACTGAGGTTATACCGCAGTACATCGGGGTATAGACGGTGTAATAGGTGTCGTCAACGCCGAACCAGATAATTCCACCGACAGGGTCGGGAAGCCAGCTGCGCGACTGTGTGACGAAAGAGAATCCGGTCTGCTGTGTTGAGATGGCTCTCTCGTGCAGGTATGACTGACCGTCAACGGTCCAGCTCATGGGCCTCCATCTGACAGTGTTGAGGTACGGGCCTGCGCCAACGTCCTGCTTCATATCCATGGGGGTATCCTGGTAGTAGTCTCTCATCAGCCCCATCACGTCATCAACGCTCAGTTTCCTGTCAGGCTTGATCCAGAGGGGCATCCTGTTGGTCAGGTCATGACCCATTGCATAATTGAGATAATCTCCCATGGTGCTGTTGACCTTATTGAATCCTGACCATACGCGTGCATCGCAGAAGCGGGCTCCGCTGAAGTCTACCGGAGCATATACATCGCTGAAGCTGAAGTCAGCATCAGCGCCGTCAAACCAACCGAAGCCGCGTGCCACGTCCACCACGTCAGCGGCGTAAACGGTCTCAACCTCAGGATTATATACCTTATCGATCTCAGCTGTTGTTATGGAGGTGGTGCCGTTGGCGAGAGGGAAAGTCTGAATCCTGGCCTGGTTGGCATGGCCGGAGATGTAACCGTCAGGTATTCTCCTGGCAACGAATGACAGTCCCTTTTTGCCCGGGCCCTTGCCAATCAGTTCCATTATCCATACCTCGTTGGGATCGGAAATGGAGAAGGATTCACCTGAGCTGCAGTAGCCGTATTTTTCCGTAAGCTGAACCATGTTGTAGATCGCCTCACGGGCGTTTTTCGACCTCTGGAGGGCAATGTATATCAGGCTGCCATAATCGATGATCCCGTCAGGGTTATGGAGCTCGCTGCGTCCGCCGTAGGTTGTCTCCCCTATGGCTACCTGGTACTGGTTAATGTTGCCCACAACAGAAAAGGTGACCGGGGCCTGTTCTATTGAGCCGAGGAATTTGCCCGTATCCCATTCGTATACGTCAACCATGGTTCCGGGTTTGTATTTCATTGCCGGCCAGTAGTAGAGCTCACCGTAAAGTACGTGTGAGTCAGCCGAGTAGGTGATCATGGTGGAGCCGTCTTTTGTGGCGCCTTTAGTTACAAGGAAGTTGGTGCAGGCCATGCTTTTCTCTGTTACCATAAAAACGGAGAAGAGGAGGCACACCATAAGTGCGGTGATCCTTTTCATACTTGTCGAATTATTTTAAGTTTTTGAATAATAAACAATTATTGCGTTCCGGGCAATCTCTCTGCTGACAGAACAGGTTCCAAAAATAACATCTTTAATCAAAAAACAACACCCCTTAGAATCATAATTATTGCCCTTATCCGTTCGGCGTCGGCGCTTTTGGTAATATATTCCGCCTGCAGGCGGGGATCACCCATGTAGATCCCTTTTCTGCGGAATGTCATCCGGCTCTCTATCTGCCGGCGGCCGGAGAGGTGGTATTCCCTGGCGCCAGTTATCGTGGCCAGCGGGGAGATATTGTATTCGTCTATGCCTCCCCCCGGCATTATGCCTATCCTTCCGGCGGACTCTGCCACAAGGGTTTTTATCAGTGCTGCCCCCTCAATGGCTGATCTTGCCTGGCCGGATGTAAGTATCCGTACCACGCCGGCAGTGATGATATCCGTGAGGGCCTGCCGTGGATCACGGCAAAGGTCAAATGCCCTGTGGAATGTGACGCTCATGGGTGCGGCATATTCCGTCAGCAGCGCAGTGCGGTCAATATCCACCGTTCCATCCCTGTTAAGGATACCGGTCACAATTCCGTCAGCGCCATATTCGCCGGCCATGTCGATATCGCGGCGCATCACGCTGAAATCGCCGTCGCTGTAAAGAAAATCGCCGCCTCTCGGCCTGATGAGCACGTGTACCTTAATCCCGATATTGCGGCGGACGGATTCAATCAATCCCGCGCTGGGAGTGACCCCGCCTTCGGACAGGGCAGAGCAGAGCTCTATCCTTCCGGCTCCGGCAGCTTCGGCAACAGTTGCAGACTCAACGGAGTCAACGCATATTTCTACCAGAAACGACAAATCTTTATTTCGAGGCTTTGAAAGTACATAATATTTAGGTATTATTGTGTGATCTAAAACAATATATGAGATGAAACCTACATTATTGGTACTGGCTGCCGGGATGGGCAGCAGATACGGCGGCAACAAACAGCTTGACCAGGTCGGGCCGTCGGGAGAGACAATAATTGACTATTCAATTTATGACGCAAAGCGAGCCGGATTTGGCAAGGTGGTCTTTGTGATAAGGCGTGATATTGAGGAGCAGTTCAAGGAGACTTTTATTAAAAGACTGAAGGATGTCATCGAGATTGACTATGTCTTCCAGGAGCTGGGCAATCTTCCGGCAGGCTACAAGGTCCCTGAGGGGCGTCAGAAGCCGTGGGGCACGAGCCATGCCATACTGGTGACTGAGCCGAAGATACATGAACCGTTCGGTGTGATCAATGCCGATGACTATTACGGTGTTGACTCATTCAAGGTACTGCACGACTTCCTGATAAGCGATAAGGATAATACCAATTTCTGCATCGTGGGCTACCGACTGGGCAACACCCTTTCAGACCACGGCCATGTCAACCGGGGCATCTGCAAGGTGAGCGACGACGGTTTCCTTCAGCATATGGTGGAGACACGCGGAATAGAGAAGCGTCCTGACGGTGTCTTTGCTCCTGATGCAGAAGGGAAAATCAACCAGTATACAGGTGACGAGATCGTATCAATGAACCTCTTCGGCTTCAAACCGTCTGTATACAAATATCTTAACATTGAGTTCAGTAAGTTCCTTGACGAAAAGATTTCCGATCCCAAGGCTGAGCTTGATATCCCGACATCACTTGACAAATTCGTCAAGAAGGGAGAGATTACAATCCAGATACTCAGGAGCAACAGCCACTGGTTCGGCGTTACCTACCGCGAGGACAAACCGTTTGTGGTTGAGGGCATCAGGAAGATGGTTGATGCCGGTGTCTATCCGGAAAAGCTTTTCTGAGAACTCTGTTTACCATCTGAATTCACTCTTCAGCACGGAGCTGTTACCGCGGTTATCGGTGACAGTGAGCTCCATCCGGTGAAGGGTGTTTTCTTTTATAAATGGTTTCTCAGGCCTGTAAATAAGCAGGTTGTTCTTTGCATCATACTCTGCCAGTGCCCATTCGCCGTCTATCATCGTCTCGTAGCTGTTTATGCCTGAGAAATCATCTGTAATAGTGACGGTGAACATTTGTCTTCCTGAAAGATTGGCGCCTCTGGCAAAGGAGGGTTTTATGACTGGCGGCACCGAGTCAATTGTGACTGTATAGTCGCCGAGTTTGTTCACCTCGCCACTCACGTACCCGTATTTAAATTCCCCGCCCGCGTATGATGCAACACCCTTACTGCTTACCAGGGCAAGACACATTCTGGCTTCCATACCCGTGATCACGGTGTCAGGCCTGATTGAGATCCTGAACCTGTTATGTACTGCAACGGTCTCATTATGAACCGAGTGTATCGGGGATAGGAATGTGCGGGTGTGGTTCCTGACCTTATATACCAGGAAGAGGGTGTCATACAGTGTTCCTGCGGGAAAGTTCAGCCTGATACCGTCGGCTGAGAAATCGGATGCCTTACCGTATGGCAGTACCTTGCTGAAGCTGGCTTCTGACGGAGTAACAGGAGGCTGAGAGACAGACCTGATCCTGAATTCCACCCATGATCTGTTGCCGTGGGAGTCGGTCACCGTTATTTTTACATCATGCTCACCATCCTCAGTGAATCGGAGAATGCCCCGTCCTGCATGCCTGTCATACATTGAGAGCCTGTTCCCGGGCTGGAGGAAGAGCCTGTGGATATATTCATTGCCGGATGCTTTCGCGGCATAATCAATGTGACTGTTTATGTACCGCGACTCACTGAATGCAAAACGGTCAGCGGTAAAACCGTACATCTTCAGTCCGTCAACAAGCAACTCAATTGAATAGATACCGCACCTGTTCTCGCTGTTGTCAAAGCTGTCCCAGCATTTGATACCTATACCCGTCTCTCCGT
Source organism: Bacteroidales bacterium (assembly GCA_041740815.1). GTDB lineage: Bacteria > Bacteroidota > Bacteroidia > Bacteroidales > VadinHA17 > SR-FBR-E99. The sequence goes on along the minus strand of JBGSLG010000069.1, from coordinate 1,192 downwards.
ACACTACAGGAATCTCTCCCGATGTCACCCCGTAGGATCCGTTGGATGGCACTGTCCTGAGAGTCCTGCTGCCGAAGCTTCTGTTTACTGAGGAGCTTCTGGATAGTGGGTACAGTATCACCTTTTCTATAACGGGCCTGACCCTGTCGCTCACTCCCAGATCAAACACAAGGGGGTTCACCACGTCTTCGGTTGATGACTCCCTCAGTTCAAAGTGCAGGTGCGGGCCTGATGACCCGCCGGTGTTTCCTGACCATGCTATGACCTCGCCGCGGTCTACTGTGAACTGGTCACGCTGCGGAAAAAGAGAGACACTGAAACTCTTCAGCTCATACTGTCTTTTCTTCACATACTCCTCGATGTCCGGACGGAATCCTTTAAGATGTCCGTAAACAGAGGAGTAACCTGAAGGGTGCCTGATGTATACTGCCTTGCCGAATCCTGTCGGACTTACAGAGATCCTGTAGACATATCCCTCATCAACGGCAAGCACATCCTTGCCCGTCACACCTCCGGTCTTGTAATCAAGGCCGGAATGAAAATGGTCACTTCTCAGCTCCGCGAAGCTGGCAGAGAGAGATGGTGTATCACGGAGAGGAGAGACGAACAAATCCTTATCGGGGACCTGTGAACAAATATTGGCGGATACTGTTAGAACAACAGCAAAAAGTGCGGTTTTACGGTTCATGGCGGCGTTGGATCTGCAAAACTAAAGTTCTGTACTTAAAGAGCAAACTTAATGCCATCTTTTTTTGAAAAGAGTGAAAGAAATGTTACTTTTGTCATATAGTTGGCAGTCATGAACGCAAAGGGATATGAAGAGTATCTTTTGCTCAGAAGATCAGTGGAAGCCCTGGTTTCAGAGCATGAAAAACTGGTTGAACTGGCAGCTGGTTTTGAAACAGAACTGTCAGAAGTCAAAAGACAGCTGGCAGCTAAAAACGAAGAAGTAAAGGAGCTTCAGGCAAGATACGAAAGAGCTAAGTTCTCGGGTGCAGTCCTTGGAAGCGGAGAAGACCCCGTTGCGGCAAGGAAGAGAGTTAGTGAACTTGTGCGGGAGATAGATAAATGTATTGCTCTTTTAGACAGATAATTATATAGCAATGGATGATAAGCTTTCGATCAGGGTCAATGTGGCCGACAGGTATTATCCGTTGAAGGTGGAAAGTGAAAATGAAGAACGTATCCGCAA
>JBGSLG010000068.1:0-13084 GCA_041740815.1 Bacteroidales bacterium | reverse complement strand
ATCGACAAGAATCCCGAGGGCAGCAGCCGTAAAGGCCTTTGAGTTGGAGGCAATGGCGAAGAGGGTGTTTTCGTCGGTCTTTTTGCCGGTTAAGATAGAGCTGACACCGTAACCCTTCATGTGAACAACCTTGTCATCCTTAACCACCGCAACGGCGATGCCAGGCACATTGAAAGCCTCCATCGTCTGCCCGGCAATCTTGTCTATCAGATCCGGCGTAAGGGGTTGCGACCATGCTGTGATGAATATCGCCAGCATCAATGAAAGTGAAAGTATCTTCTTCATAGGAAAGTTTTATTGAATGAGAGAATAAAGGTAGCACAATTGACCAAAATGACACCCTGTTGTGCAACCTGTGCAAGGTTAACAATAAGACTGTTTGGGCTCAACTGGCTTTTTTCGCCCCGGAACGGACGAGAAACTCCTGTAGTGTGGCTGCCTGATCACCCCGGGGCACGTCAGGACAAAAGGGATTTTCAATCAATCACCTTCCGCAGTCGAAGGTCATACCTGTCACCCTGGCGGATCATGTAGAAGAGAGACTCTTTCGCAGGTAATATCTTCAGGTCGCTTCCTTCGCGCGACCAGAACGTTCCGTCATAGACCAGCACATAACTGGCACCGATCACCTCCATTGTGTCACGCTGCACGACAACTGCAGTATTTTCATCTATCCCTATTCCCAGCAACTCAGGATGCTCACGCAGGATCCCGTACATGTCGAACTGCCGGTTCCTGGCAAGCACATGCTGATCTATCGCAATGTTGCTTATGTAGCCGAATCCCTCCTGGTGATCGCCCATCATTTCCTGGTTATTCCTGGTGTCTCCTCTTGCCAGGAATGAGCCCTGTATTGTTGCGCCGGCCGAGGAGCCCCCGATTACTCCGCCTCGGTCAAGCACCTGCCTGAACATCGTCTCGCTGCGGGTGCCCTTGTAGGAGTCAACCAGCCTCCACTGCCTGCCGCCGCCAAACCACACACCGGTTGCCTGTTCAAGCGGCCTGGTGAAATGCCTGCTGTCAGCAGTGTCTCTGTTGCCTGTATGCAGCACTGTAACCTTTTGTGCCCCGCGTGATCTGAACATATTCCCGGCACTGTCAGAATAGCTCTCTGCCCCATCAGCAGTTGGCACCACCACTATCTTCGCATCAGCCCCGCCAGCAAGCTCTATGAACCGGTCAATTATATCATCTGACAGTCTGCCTCCGCCGGCTATGACAAGTGTGCCTGACAATGGTCCTGAGGTCTGACCTCCGGAAGTGCTGTCCTGAGAAAGTACCGGTCCGACTGACAGGGTAGCGAACAGAAAAGCTGTAATCAGCGTTTTGAATTTCATTTACTGGTTGGATGAATTAAATTTTCTGAAAAATATATTTCATGAGGCTGCAATAAGGATAAGCATGATCAGCAGCGAGAATGAGTTTATCAGTATGAATGCATTTTTTGATCTGCCTTCAGCATCTGAGACCAGTATGATCCTCCTGAAAGCAGCAATAAAGGCGATATTGAGAACAAGCAGCAGAATTGCAACAGGCGGGTCAAAAGGCATGAAAATGCCAGTAAGAATCCAGAGCAGCAGTGATGAGCCTGTTATCCACAGCAGTACCAGCCGGTTTATCTGATTGGTACTCATTGAACCGTATATTGTCCTGATACCGGCTTTTTCGTATTCACTGCCGTATCTCACCAGAAGCAGCCAGAAGTGGGGCATCTGCCACAGGAACATGAAGAGGGCAAACAGAATAATGACAGTGTCTGTCACCACGCCGCCCGCAGCGGTATATCCTATCAGGGGCGGAACGGCGCCCACAAGTGCTCCGGGGATGATTGCAAGAGCGGTAACCTTTTTCAGCCCTGTATAGACAACATTGTACAGGAGCACATTGGCTAGCCCCAGCACCAGGGGTACAAGACCGCTGAACCCGAGTAAAAGAGCTCCTGAAACAAGCGCAATAATAGCCACCGCAGCAGCTGTGCCCGGTGTCATCCTGCCGGAGGGGAGAGGCCTCCCGTCGGTCCGCGCCATGAGCGCATCACTCTTCCTCTCGGTGTACTGGTTGAGAGCCGCAGCGCCTGCCGACAGAAGAAAGACCCCCGGGGCAACCACCATCAGACTGCCTCCGGCATCACCGGTAAAAATCAGGTATCCGGTCACCGCTGAGAAGGCAACGGCAAGCGAGAGCTTCCACTTTGTGAGCTCAGCAATCATTGTTACATATGACCAGTTAATTGGCATCCACAACCAGTGTCTTGAGATATTCCGTCATGACAGCAATGTTCTCTACAGTCAGCAACTCGCGGTATGACTGCATCAGACCCCTGCCATAACCGACTACAATCTCATCGTTGGGATCATAGATGGAACTTATTATATAGGCCTCGTCAGCCGTCACTGTCTTTTCCGTGCCTCCCGCCGTAACACTCCTCTGTGCCCCGTATAATCCTGCGAAGGAGGGACCTACAAGCTTAGATCCGTCAAGCGAATGACAGGCAAGGCATCCGGTGTTACGTAGTAGTTTAAGGCCTTCAGGTTCAGGTACATATGCAGCTGCTGCAAGCTCCTCATACCATAGGTCGAACTCCGCCTGTTCCAATATGCGGGTCTTTGAGACCATCGCCGAGTGCAGGAGTCCGCAGTACTCCGTGCATATGATCTCATAGTCGCCGATATAGTTTGGCGTGAACCACAGGTAGTTGTCGTAACCGGGTATCACATCCTCCTTGACCCTGAACGCCGGGATGAAGAGGCTGTGATTGACATCCTCCGATACCAGCTCGAGCTTGACGGGCTTGTTGATCGGCAGCACCAGCTCTTTCGACCTTAGACTGTCGCCGTAAATGAATTCCCACTCCCACATCCTGCCGATGGCAGTGATGATCATCGCATCAGCCGGTACCTTGCGCATGGGAGCAAAGCCTTTCCATCCGATCCAGAACATAATCATAACCAGTATCAGGGGAACTACCGTCCATAAGACCTCAAGCTTAATGCTGCCGGTGAATTGCTGCGCTTCCTTCCCCTTCTTCCTTGAGAAATGGATCACGGTCCAGATCATGAAAGAAGTTATCCCGATAATGAAAATGAAGGCGACGATAAAGATGAACAGGAATGCCTTGTCTACTCCTTCTGCAAGATTTGATGCCCCGTTAAACATAACTATCCTTATTTATCTGAAGAAATAATCAATGAATGTACCTATTGTAATCAGTGCAAACATAACAAACACCCCGGCCACGGCAAGTCGCAGGAAAAGGTTCTCGAACCTGAGGTGCATGAACTGCGTGAGCACGATGTAAACCTTGACGCTGGCAATTATCAGTGCAACGGCAACGGTAAATGCTCCAAGGTGAAATCCTGTTACAAGCACTGATATTGTGGTGAGGAAGAGCAATATCACAAGCACAATGACCAGCGATGAGTAGGATGAAATATGTTTTTCGTCGTTTTTCATGTCTCTCTCAGGTTATTAGGTACAAAAGCGGGAAGAGGAAGATCCATACCAGGTCAACCAGGTGCCAGTACAGGGCGCTGTTCTCAAGGATGAGGTACCTTTCGCTGTTAACGGTGCCCAGTTTAACTTTCACCACGTTGACGGTGAGAAGGATCATTCCGATCACTACATGGAGAGCGTGCAGGCCGGTCATCATGTAATACAGCCCGAAAAACAGAAGTTCGCCATGCGACATGTTTTTAAGAACAGGAGAACCGGGGTAGATGCCGTATTCAAACTTGTGCGACCATTCGAAGTATTTGTTAACAAGGAACAATGCCGCCAGGAGAAGTGTCACCAGCAAAAGAATGAGGGTCAGCCGTTTGTTGCCTTTCTGTATAGCAGTAAGAGCCATTGCCGCTGTCATACTGCTGACAAGAAGGAAGACGGTGTTAATTGTACCAATGAACGCATTCAGTTCCGCGGCAGCAACATGAAAGTCGGCGGAGTACTTTGCCCTGAAGATTGCATAGACGAGAAACAAACCGCTGAAGAGGAAAATTTCCGTGAAGAGGAATAACCACATTCCGAGTTTTCCTGTCTCGCTGTCAATATGCTCTGTATGGGTTGGATGATCTGCCATATATAGTCTACTCTTTGTTCTTATCCTTTGAGCCGAAGAAATACGGCTGTGTTGTTATCTCGGGAATCTCATCAAAGTTCTCATGGGGCGGGGGAGAGGGTATCATCCATTCAAGCGTGACGCCGTGCCAGGGATTGGCCGGAGCCTTGGCTCCTCGCCTTGCGGCAACCATGAGATTAATTACCATCAGTATCAGCCCGGTAATGAGAATGAAGGCTCCGATTGTGGATAACACATGCCCTGTCTGGAACTGGGGCAGGTAGTCGTACGCCCGCCTTGGCATCCCCTGTATGCCTATGATGAAATGCGGGAAATAAAGAAGGTTGAAACCCACGAAGTTGAACCCCCACGCAATGTTTGCAACCTTGTTGTTGTACATCCTGCCGTACATCTTCGGGAACCAGTAGTGTATTGCCGCGAAGAAAGAGAAGCCCATTCCTCCGAATATTATGTAATGGAAGTGGGCAACCACAAACGCCGTGTCATGGGTCTGAACGTTGGTTGCGAGCGAACCCAGAACAAGACCGGTGAAACCGCCGATAAGGAAGAGAAAAATAAAGGATATTGCATACAACAGGGGAGGCTTCAGATCTATTGACCCTCCATACATCGTTGATATCCAGTTAAATACTTTTATAGCGCTGGGAATTGCAACAATGAATGTAAGGAACGAAAAGAACCACCGTGCATAATAACTCATGCCCGAGGTGAACATATGATGACCCCACACGAAATAGCCCACAAAGGCTATGGCAAGGCTGGAGATCACTATGGCGCCATACCCGAAGACTGGCTTCTGGCTGAATGTGGGAAAAATCTCCGTGACAACACCCATGGCGGGCAGAATCATGATGTAGACTGCCGGATGGGAGTATATCCAGAACAGATGCTGGAACAGCACCGGGTCACCGCCCAGCGCCGGATCGAAAAAGCCAATATTCAGGACTCGCTCGGCAATCACCATGAGCAGTGTTATCCCTATTATCGGGGTGGCAAGCACCTGTATCCATGCTGTGGCATAGAGGGCCCATGGGAAAAGAGGCATCCTCATCCATTTCATTCCGGGAGCCCTCATCCGGTGGATTGTGACAATAAAGTTAAGCCCGGTGAGAATTGACGAAAATCCCAGGATGAAGGCGGCAGTAAGTGCCCATATGACACTCGTGCCCGACTCCACACTGTAAGGCACATAGAAGGTCCAGCCCGTATCGGGTGGCCCGCTGCCCAGGAACTGTGACGCAACCCCCAGAAATGCTCCTGTCATGTACAGATACCAGGAGAAGAGATTAAGCTTTGGGAAAGCCACATCCCTTGCCCCGATCAGTATCGGCAGGAAAAAGTTTCCGAATACTGCCGCAAGCCCCGGTATCACTATCACAAAGATCATTATGATCCCATGAATTGTAAAGAGCCCGTTATAGGTTTGCGGTTCCATGATAGTGCGCCCGGGAGCTATCAGCTCTATACGCATAAGCAACCCCAGCGTGGCTGCAACAAAAAAGAAAAATACGACGGCATACAGGTACAGCAGTCCTATCCGCTTGTGGTCAGTGCTCAGCAGCCATGACCATATCCCTTTGTGCCTGCCCTGGTATTCCAGGTAACTTACCTCTGGTTCGTTTCCCATAATCAACCGGATTTATTTTTTTCTTCTCCTGATAAGCAGGATAACCATTATCAACACCAGAAAGAATATTGTGATTATACCCACTATCCTCGTAACCTGTAATGTGTAGGTCTGACTTCCCGGATTATATGCAAAACAATACTCGAGGATACGGTTGGCTGTAGGCCTGGCTATACCTTTCTGTGCCTCTATGACGGCCATCTTTACGTCAAACGGGAGATAGGTCAGGCCGTAAAGGTAACGGGTGATCTTCCCGGCAGGACTGACAACCATGATAACCGAAGGATGTGCAAAGTCAAGCCCCTGCGGAGTGTATTTATAACCGGCTGCTGCAGTGATCGCGGCGATATTCTCCTCCGTGCCTGTAAGATAGATCCAGTCCTTCTGGTTCTCCTTGCTGATTCTCTGTACAAAGTTCTTCTTCTTCTCCCTGGCCTTCTCGGGAGTGTCACTTGTGTTAAAGCTGATTGTTATAACCTTGTACTCATTGCCCAGAGTCATATCCATCTTGCTGACCACATCTGCAATGCCATCCATCAGGGGGCTGCACAGGTTGGGACAGTCAAAATAGACAAAGCTCATTATCGTAGGCCTGTCTATCATTGAACGGAGGGTGACCTGCTCACTATCCTCGTTGTAAAACCACAGGTCAAGCGGTATGGTATCGCCAAGATGTTCAACAACGCCTACCTCCACCTCCTTCGGTTTGTAACCTGCGGTTTTCAGCTTCTGGGCTTTAACCGTGGAGAGGCATACAAGGAGTAAAATCACAATAGTTAAATACCTGTTATTCATGATTTTATGTTTTTGGTTTCATTTTCCCAGCAATATCCGGCAATCATAAGTGAACCACCCATCAGCGATATATCCTTAAGCAGCGCAATAAGAATCGGCGTCTTATCTGAACCGTCCAGAAGGTGCGGTATATGGATAGTCAGGATAAACACGAGCATCAGGCCTGCAAGGATCAGCGTCGACACCTTGATGAACTTTTTGGTGATGATGCTGATACTGACTACAATCATTATCAGCCCGGTAAGGATAATTGTGTAACCTCCCAGGGGAACGAATGAGGTCAGCATCCCCAGGTAGTAATCCATCATCAGGAAATGGTTGATTCCGAACAGTGCAAAAGGCAGTGCGAAGAGGATCCTGCCTATAGTGGCCAGATTTTTCATATTGCTTCCTGGTTAGTGGTTGATTCAAGATCTGAAGCCGGCCCCAGCTTTCCCCTGAGGGCGGTTCCTACGGTATAAATGTCACGCAGTTTCATCATCACAAGGAAGATGAAGCCCCACACTGCAATCACCCCCGCGAAGTATGAGATGATAAGCCATACAGGCGCTTTCCAGACAGTGTTCCACATTGCTCTCTGCGCCACAAGGCTTACTGCCCTGTTCTCTGATCCGGCCCTGATGACGGTATCTCTGGCTGCCGATCCGAACACCTCCTCATCGGTGAACCTGGCGCTTATACTGACATTGCCTGCAGAGTCTCCAGGCAGGCCTGCAGGGATAGCGAAGGAGGCAACACCGTTGACGTCAGTGAGTTTCTCCTCATCTATCGGCAGAGATCCGAAATATCGCTTTGCGAACAGCCTGACACCTGCATTGGTGACGGGTACGCTTTTTACTTCATCGGTTGCTGTTGCCCTGACTATTACCTGCCTCTCTGCCTCCAGATAAGCCAGAGTCATGCTGATCTGTGCTCCCGGATAGGCCGATGAGGTGATGATCTGCATCACCCTCTGCACGTAATCCCTGTTGAAGCTCCTGATGTAGGAGACAGTCTTCCATATCTCCTCGGCAGTCATCACACTGCGGAATGAGGGCATCTGACCTCTTCCAACAGTGACCTTGTGGAAAATCTCACCGTCACTGTTTCTCTGTATCTTCTCGGTAGCGGGATCGCCCGGAGAAGGTACCAGTGCAATGTAATTGTTCTTTCCCGGCGTCCCGTGACATGAAAGGCAGTTTATATTGTATAGTCGCTCGCCTTCCTTCCTGGTCTCATCAGTGAAGGGAAATGTGCTTAGCCTGCCTTTGCGATCCTCCGGCACCACCCAATCCTGACCCCTTGAAAGGGTCGGCATCAGGAACAGGCACATAATTAATGGAACAGTATATTTCATAAACCGGATATTTTACTGTTTGTCAAGGGTTTTATCATTTTCATTCCCCTCCTCTGCCATCTCCCAGATGGGTATGACGGGGAAAAGTTTTGAAAGGATGGTGATTATTATCAGCACCAGGATGATTGATGCAACTGTAACGGCAATCTCAATGAGAGTTGGCTTGTATATGATCCATTCAACAGGAACACCCTGTATTGGCAGGTTGGGGTGGGCCTGTGGTGGAACAACGATAATATATCTCTTCAGCCATGCACCGCAGAGCACGAACAGTGATATTACAAGCATCGGCAATGGCCTTCGCATCCTCTTGAAAAGCAGCAGTATGACAGGAATGACGAGACCCCCCAGCTGAATCGTCCAGAACAGGGGTGCATAGTGGCCGGAAAATAGTTCCCGCAGGTGGATGGCGTCACCGGTCTTGAGCTTGTAAGCCGGCACAAGAAACTCGTTCAGGTTAAAATAGAAATAGACTATCGATACCAGTACAAGCACCCTTCCAATCTTATCAAAAGTGTCATCGGTAATATACTTCTGCAGCTTATAGTTCACCCGGAAAAAATAGATTGCAATTATAAGGGCGGCGGTCCCCGAGACAAAAGCCCCTGAGATGAAGTATGGTCCGAAGATTGTGCTGTCCCACCCGGTCCTGGGGGTGACGGCAAAGAGCCACGATGTCACAGTATGGATCGCAAAGGCAGTAGGAATAATCAATATCAGCAGTATACGGATGGCCTGCTTCATGATCCTGTACTGCACCTCATGATGCTCCCACCTGAATGAGAGAATATCATAAGCCTTAACGAGGAAAGCGGGCCTGCCTTCCAGCCTGCTCTTTGAGATGGCAAGGTCGGGAACCAGGGGAAAGAACCACAGCAGGAGGCTTAATACAAAGTAGGTGGTCACCACCGTCACGTCCCACAGTATCGGCGACTGCACACGGCCGAACATAAATACATAAGGCAGCCTGTCAGGCCGGCCCATGTCGGAGATGATTACCAGCCCTGCCACTGCCGCAAAGGCGATGGCAATGATCTCAGCTATTCGCGAGATCGGTTTTACCCATTGATATCCAATGAGGCCCAGGACAGAGCTGATCAGCATTCCCACGAGGCTCGTGGCCACAAAGAAAACGAAGTTGGCGATGTACATGCCCCAGCTGGTGAAGTCGCGCATACCCGTTACCCCCAGTCCCTTGCGGAGCTGGATGACATAGGCGGCAAGGCACAGCACCAGGACGGCCGACAGAAATCCCATCCACAGGATAAAGTTCCTGTTGATACGGACATTCCTCAGGATATCGGCAGCAATTGAATCGATCTCTCGCTGTTCCCCGGGAGTGTTGAAGCGGGTTTCATCCATATCGATGCTTGTTTATGCTTTATCTTCCTTGTATTCTTTCTTTTCCCCCTCCTCAAACTCGAAAATCCTGTTCCTCGGCGGCAGGTAGTAGACCCTCGGTTTGGTGCCAAGCTCTGGCAGTAGCCGGTAAGCTCCGCTCGTCTCGAGCAGCTCGCTGAGTCTGACAGTCTCTTTTGTGGTGCCGTTGGTGACGGCATCCTCGTTTTCATCTCCGAAGTAAAAGACGCCGTTGGGGCATGCCGAGACACAGTAAGGAAGCATTCCATCCCTTAGCCTGTCTGCACTGAAGAGACATTTGGTTATGGTACCCTTTTTCTGCGGCACGTTCAGCTCAACATCATACTCACTCTCTGTCTCGCTGGCAGATTCAACCTGGATCGGCTCCTGCCAGTGAAATATCCTGGCTGAGTAGGGGCAGGCGGCTATGCAGAACCGGCATCCGATGCATCTCTCATTGTCAATCAGCACTATGCCGTCCTGTCTTTTGAAGGTGGCATCAACGGGGCAGACGGAGACACAAGGCGGGTTGTCACAGTGCTGGCACGGTTTGGGCATGTAGAACGCAGGGGTATTGACAGACTCCTGCATCACAAGTGTATTGATGTGGTATTCATATGGCCGGAGCTGGTGCGCGCTCTGGCATGCCTCAACGCATTTCCTGGCGTTACGGCATTTTGAAAGGTCAATCACCATGACCCACCTCCGCCCTTCGATACCCTCTCTGCCTCTTGTCTGAAGCATCTTCAGGTCAGGCTTAAAGTCGCGCATCTGCTCAACAGGTATCTCTACCAGCCTGTTGTCTTCGGTGAGAACCCTCACCATTCCCTCATTGTGCTTCGCTTTCTCAAAACGGTGTCCGGAGTAAATGGCCGCCCCGCCTGTTACGGTAACAGCACCTGCAAGTGTGACCTTCCTGAGAAAATCACGCCTTGAGTTGTCAACCGCCTTTTCAAGATCAGGCCTGCCATTTTCCTCGCCCTGCTTTTCTTTAGACATGGTTGTCAGCTTGAGGTAAATAAGATTTAGATGACTTTGTCGGTTTATTCATTGCCGCCGTCAGGCACAGGGGTTATCTTCACTGCCTTGTAGCCCAGCCCGTTAACTGTCTCCTTGATTTTGGCGGTGTCAACCTTGCCCTCTTCGTATTCAATAACGGCATTACCACCGGTGTGAGAGGCAGTAACGGACTTGACTCCGGGTATCTTCTCAAGATTGCTGCAGATTGTGTTCTCGCAGCCGGTGCAGGTCATACCTTCGATTGAGAGGTCAATTGTTGCCGTTGCTGCAGGCGTCTCCGGTGCCTTCTTGCTGTTTCCTCCGCCGCAAGATACTGCGAAGATCATGACTGACAGGAGGATACATACTGATAGTTTTGATCTGGTCATATTAGCTCTGGTTAAGTTAGTATAAGGTAAATCAGGCTCCATAAATATATAAAATATTATCCCACCCTGTATTATGGAATAAATATCACTTTGGCTGGTTTAATACAGCGTGGCGTAATTATCATGACTGACTTGTTTATCCGGGAAAATTCATCAAATCTTCATTATTCAGGTGATAGCTTTCCCAATGTCAGAAAGTGGAGAACACAATCTTTCTTTCTTTCCATAAGTCCGTTTTAATGCAGCGAAGGCTGCCGGTTCCCCAACCCGGCAGCCTTCCTTGCTCTTTACGATAATTTTGTTTACGGCAGCCTGCAACTCTGCAGGGCAACCTTCCGTCTGTTTACGGCAGCCTTCAAGTTTTATATCTGACAGCAAATGGCAATAATCTACCTGATTATTAATTCATAAGCTTCATTTGAAGATAGGCATACATCAGTGCCCAGATTTCCGCCTCCTGGGCATTGGTCGAAGCTGCCCCGTGACCTCCCTCAATGGTCTCATGATAGTATACAGGGTAACCCATATCGATCATCTTTGCCGCCATCTTGCGCGCATGACCCGGGTGAACCCTGTCATCAAGGGTTGAGGTGATGAACAGAGGAGTGGGATACTTCGCATCCTTTTTAACATTCTGGTAGGGCGAGTACTTGCTGATGAACTCCCAGTCGGCAGGCACATCCGGGTTGCCGTATTCATCCATCCAGCTGGCTCCCGCGAGGAGTTTCGAATACCTCTTCATGTCGAGGAGGGGAGCGCCGATCACAACAGCATTCCACAGGTCAGGTCTCTGCGTCAGAGCCACTCCCGCAAGGAGTCCGCCGTTGCTCCATCCGTATGCACCCATGTGCTCCGGAGAAGTAATGTTCCTTTTGATAAGGTCCTCTGCCACCGCAAAGAAGTCGTCATAAGCATTCTGTCTCTTTTCACGCAGAGCCGACTGGTGCCATGCCGGACCGAACTCGCCGCCGCCCCGTATGTTGGTTATAACGTATGCACCTCCCTTTTCAATCCATCCCAAACCTGTTATTGAGCTGTACTGCGGACGGGTTGAACTGTTGAAGCCACCGTATCCGTAAACAAGCGTGGGGTTGTTGCCGTCAAAGGCCATGTCGGCAGGGTGAACGATGAAGTAGGGGATCTTCGTTCCGTCTTTCGAGATGGCTTCAAACTGGTCAACCTTAGCTCCTGAGGCATCAAAATAGTCTTTCTGCTTCCTTATGGCCTTGGTTTCCTTGCCGTCAGAGTAATAGAGCGTTGTGGGAGTGACCGGGTTGCTGAAGGTGAAGAACCAGTCGTTTGACAGGTCATCCGAACCTGCAAGACCCACCGTTCCAAACTCCGGAACAGGAACCGTCTCACCGACCCATTTTCCGTCCATCGGGCGGTAAATTGTAAGCTTGCCCTGGACATTTTCCATGGTGGCAGCCACTATGAAATCACGAGTTGCCATTACGCCGGCCAGGCTTGCCCTTTCGGCGGGTTCATAGATAATCTTAACCAATGTCTTGCCCGAAAGAAACGAGGAAAGGTCAAAACTGACCAGCGCCCCCTTATTGAAGGTCTCTCCGTTGACGGTCCAGTCAGACTGCAGGTAAAGAAGCACCTCCTCCCTGAACATTCCTCTTGTCTCAACGTCCTTCGGAATGTCAATCGCTTTTAAACCATCAGGTGTCAGCACAGACATTGTTGACTCATAGAAACCAACACTCTCATTCAGGAATACATACTGTTTTCCTTTATGGTCTCCGCCGCTGACAAAGAGGCCCATGTTTGTGGTGTCTGTCCGGTACAATGTTGCGGCATTCACAGGATCTTTTCCTCTCTTCCACAGCTTTACAACTGCCGGGTATCCTGAGGAGGTCATAGTACCGCTGCCATAGTTGGTGGCAACCACAATCTGATCACTGTCAACCCATGCAACGCTGCCCTTGCTCTCAGCAACTGTGAAACCGCCTTCGACGAATCTCTTTTCCACGGCATCAAACTCACGGATCACAACCTCATCCTTGCCACCGTCAGAGAGACGCAGCAGACAATACCGGTTTTCCGGTCCGAGCCAGGTTGCCCCGGCGAAGACCCATTTCCTGCCGTCTGCGGCTGAGAGAATGTCGAGGTCAAGGACTGTCTCCCAGTTTTCTTTTCCTGCAAGGTAGTCCTTCTTCAGCATCCTCCTCCAGAGGCCTCTCTCGTTCTTCTCATCCTGCCACAGGTTATATGACATCTCGCCTGTAACTCCGGGGTAGATGATCCTCTCCCTGTCATTGAAGACCTCAAGGAACCTGTCACGAAGCTCAGTGTATACCGGAAGCGTGGTCAGTGCTTCGTCAGAGAGCCTGTTCTGCTCCCGGGCCCAGTCGAGAGCCTTCTCGTTCTGAACCTCCTCAAGCCAGATGTAAGGATCATCTGTGTCTGCAATTTTGGTCTTCTTGTCGCCGCATCCCGGCAAAATCATTAAAACCATAATCAATAGGGTAAGGTTAGTTAACTGTTTCATCTTTTGA
>JBGSLG010000067.1:0-14111 GCA_041740815.1 Bacteroidales bacterium | reverse complement strand
TGAAAAGACGATGACTGCAATTACCGGAGATCCTTACGGACTGATACCGGAATGGAGATACTACAATGACGGGAAGGCCTGGCTCTGCAAGGTAGTCTTCAAAAAGAAGACAATATTCTGGTTGTCGGTATGGGATTGCTTCTTCAAGGCGGGATTTTACTTTGTGGAGAGGCACTGCCAGGGGATCCATGAGCTGGAGATCGACGAAGGCATAAAGCAGGAATTGAAAAAAGCAAAACCGTTCGGCACGCTCTACCCCGTGGGACTTAACATCAGTAAATCAGAGCAGATAAAAGACCTGCTTGCTCTTATACTGTACAAAAAAGGGTTGAAGGGCTAGGTCTACAGTCCTCAGTCTGCAGTCTTCAGTCTTCAGTCAATCAATAAGTTAACGACTGCTGACTGCCAACTTTCACTACTGCCTACTGCCTACTGCCTGAGGTATCTGCGTCACCGTATGACAGGCACAGGCTTTCCGAAACCGATCTTCTCCAGCTGCTTCATCTGCGTTGCCGCATCACCCACCACGACATAAATCATTTTGTCCGGATCAAAATACCTGCCGGTGACAGTTTTATGGTCCCCGGCGGTCATATTCCGGATAATATCCTCCTCCTTTTTCACCCAGTCATCGCTGAAACCGTACTTTCCGATATAGGAGAGCATGCTTACAAGCGCGTCATTGGTCTCGAAGCGCAGGGCGTTTGACCTGATCATGCAGTTCTTGATGAACTGCAGATCCTCCTGAGTAATGCCACTGCGGTATTTCCTCATTTCGCCCGTGATTATCTCCATCGTCTCAAGTGTTGCATCAGACCGCACGCTTGTTGAGACGGTGAAGGGTGCAGGGCTCTTCATCTCCCTGAATCCGCTCCCGGCACCGTAGGTAAATCCTTTCTCTTCACGCAGTATCTGGTTCAGGATGCTTGTAAATGCTCCTCCGAACCTGTAATTGGCGAAGTCGGCCCTGACATAGTCGGGATCATTCCTCATCATTGCCGGATAACCGGCATACACCACCGACTGACGTGAACCGGGTATATCCACAAAGTAAATCTGCGACTTCTCCGGTGCCGTAGGCATGCTGTATGTTTTGTAAGCCACCTCTTTGGCCTTCCATTCATCCTCTAGAGGCTTGAGTGAACCGAGGACCTCCTCGCGTGTCACGTTACCGGCAACATAGACTTTGGTCACAGACGGAGATAAGTTCCTGTCGCAGTATGACTTCAGGTGGTCGATTGTAATCTTGTCCACAGACTCTTTTGTTCCCCTTAGGTCATATCCGAAGATATGGTCAGGTCCGTAAACCAGCTTCATAAACTGGGCGGAGGCCACGCTTGCAGGGCGAGCTTCGGCCTGGATAAGGCCGTTCCGGGTGCGTGTCTGCGCAAGGTCGAACTCGGCAGAGTCCCAGCGCGGCTCAAGCAGTATCTCCTTCATGAGCGACACTGTCTTGCCGAAGTTGCGTGACAGTGTGCTGCTGCTGAGGGTGATCTCTTCACCTGAAGCCCGCATGGAGATTGTAGATCCCAGCAGTTGGGTCTCCTCCTCAAGCTCCTCGGGCGTTTTAGTCACTGTGCCCTGTGGCATTACGGCAGCAACCATGGAGGCGACACCTGGCATGCTTACATCATCAAGTGATGCTCCGCCGGCGATCTCCATGGTCATGCTTACCAGAGGCATCTCCCTGTTAGTGATGCCGTAAACCTCGATACCATTAGCCAGGGTGGCCTTCCATATCTCCGGTACTCTGACTTCCGGCTCAGGTCCTGCCTGAGGCTCGGCAGTACGGTTGATGCCGGAGGGTGTCTTTTCAACCAGTGTCTCGGGCAGATCGGCTATCTCCACCTGGCTCGCCCGGGTGATGTCCTCCTCGTTCACCTCCGCCTTTACCGAGTTCTCAGCCATAGTTTCGGTCTGGCCCTTCGGTACAAAGCTGGTGACCACGTGCGGCTTGTCCTTGATATATGTCTCATAAACCCGGATTATATCCTCACGGGTGACTGCCTTTATGTTCTCAATGTCTTTCTCAATGAATCCCGGATCATTAAGATATGTATTGTAAAATGCCAGCTGAAGCGACTTGTTAAGCACACTGGTAAGCCCCTGGTAGAAACCTTTCTCCATTGATGCCTTGATCCGGTTAACCTCCTTGTCGGAAAAACCTTCTGTCTCAAAGCGGGTAAAGGCTTCGTGAATGGCATCTTCTATCTCCTTCAGCGTCTTTCCCTGGTTTGCAGTGACTGAGATTGTAAACTCGCCTGCCAGCTCCTCAGCACCGTTATAGGCTGATACCCTGGAGGTGAGCTGTTTATCCTTCACCAGCACCTTATACATTGGCGCCTTTTTGCCGTCGGCAAGTATCTGTCCGAGGAAATTGAGCGCATAGGCATCCCTGGAGTATTCCTCCGGAGCAGGCCATACAAGATTGATTTCTGGCACATTGGCAAAATTATCCTCGTGAAATAGTCGTTTGCTTTCTGTAAGGGTGACCGGCATGGGGTTTCTTGAAGCCACTTCGCCATGCGCCCCGATTTCACCGAAGTACTTGTCGAGAAGCATTTTAATGGTGTCAGTGTCAAAATCGCCCGCAAGTACCAGTGTGGCGTTGTTAGGACCGTAAAAACTGCCGTAGAAGTTCTTGACATCATCAACGGTGGCATTGGTCAGATCCTCCATCTCACCAATCACCTCCCAGCTGTATGGGTGGTTTTCGGGATAGAGGTTTTTACTGATTACGTAGTTAGTAAAGCCATATGGAGAGTTATCCTCTCCCTGCCTCTTCTCATTCTGAACAACGTTCTGCTGAATGGCAAGCAGGCGGGGTGTCACCGAGTTGATGAAAAAGCCCATCCTGTCAGACTCAAGCCAGAGGACCTTCTCCAGGGCGTTTTTCGGGAACAGCTCGAAATAGGTCGTGACATCACGGCTTGTGAAGCCGTTGTTCATCCCCCCGGCATTCTCGATAACCTTATCAAAGACCCCGGTAGGGACATTCTCCGACCCGCTGAAGAGGAGGTGCTCAAAGAGGTGTGCAAATCCCGTCCTGCCGGGCACCTCCCTGCTTGATCCCACATGGTACATTATTGAGTAGGAGATTACCGGATCAGAGTGATCCTGGTGAAGTATCACCTGGAGCCCGTTGGGCATCACGAATTTTTCATAGGGGATGCTCAGCTGTTCCTGCTGCGTGTTCTTGCCGCATGCTGACATTAGGATCACAATGACAATCAAGAGGATGATTCTGAACGAAGAGGGCTGGGTTTTCATGATTAACTGCTAATTGAATATTCTTATCTCGTGTAAAAATCAATCGTTGTCGATTATTGCTTTCAGTCCAAGGTACACAGGCGGAAGGGCATTGCCAAATGCACTTTCGTAGGCATTAATGGCCGCGCCAAGGGCTGAAGCATTGTCTATCTGGCTGGCAAAGACCCTCTTGTCAGGCAGACGGGCGGCCAGTATACGGACAAAAGTGTCGTTCCGGGCAAAGCCGCCGGTAACATAAACAACCTCAGTCTTATCGTCGGCAGGTATTATCAGCCTGTAAGACTCCATGCATATGTCTACCAGGTCACATACCATCTGGTGATAGGCGTCAGCATATGTCAGAAAATGAGACAGGTCGGCCTGGTCATCAACATAGCCGGAAGGTATTCCGTGACGGAAGAAGATTCGTCCGTGCCTCGAATCAAGAAGCTTCCTGATCTTCCTGCTTTTAATTTTTATTGTCTTGAACAGCTCGCCGGTGACACCGAAGCGGTCGTCAAGCCTTGCGACGTTCATGTCGTGTATATGGCCGAGAAAGAGACGGGAGGATTTTATCCGATGACCGTTGACTCTCATGTAATCCGTTGTGTCATCGCTAAGTTGCTCAGCTGTCAGCGGTTCGGTATTGAACGGGTTCATGAAGACACACCAGGTGCCAGTAGCCACCAGAATGAACTGTTCCTTCGTTCCCTTAAGGTAGGGTACCATTGAGGCGTAACTCTCATGCATGAGCTCTCCCGGCTTGACCGTCAAACCGTTAACGGTAAGGTCAAATACTTCAGAACCGGTTATGGGCCCGTGCAGCACGGTGTTAACTGCCTTAATCTGATAGTCACCCGTACGGATTACCGCCCCTAACGATGACCGCATCCAGGCGGAAATCGCTTCAGCTTCATTACCGGCGGCAGAGATATCACCGGCGACACCCTCCTTGCCGGAAATCCCGGCACCAGACTTTTCTTCATTGTTCACTACATTGAGCCCCTGGTCAAACAGAAAAAGCTTCCTGCTTATCGTCCCCAGATCGAAAATGGCAATCACATCCATATTAAATCATCAATTTTGTATCAAATATAACTAATAACGCTTGTCACTCCTATTGCCTATTGCCTATTGCCTACTGCCTTTCAAATTCATAACTTCATACGCTCAAACTGACCACCTATGAACTGGATTGACTTAATCATTCTTGCCATCCTTGCATTCGGACTGATACAGGGGTTTATCGACGGACTCATCATCGAGGTCGCAGAGCTGGCGGCCCTGGTACTTGGCATCTACGGGGCTATACACTTTTCGGGGTGGACGGCCGCAAAACTCTCAGAGTGGTTTGACATGCAGGCATCATGGACCGGAATCGTGGCTTTTGCAGTCACATTCACAGCCATTGTTATCGTTATTTACCTCATTGGCAAACTGATCGATTCACTGATGAAGGCCATCTCGCTGGGGTTCGTAGTAAAAACCCTCGGGGCAGTCTTCGGCATCCTCAAGACAGCGCTGATCCTGAGCGTTATATTCGTGTTCCTGAACACTATAAATGAGAAGAAGCAATTCCTGCCTTCAAATACCATAGCAAGGTCCTTTCTCTACAATCCGATAGCAGACCTTGTTCCTTCGATATTTCCCATAATGGAGGGAGGCGACCTTATTGACAGCTTCAACCGCCACAAAAAGCAACCGCGGAATACGACCATCTGAGTGGTTTTGATATCTTTGCGACACTTAAAAAACTGAATCAGGTGATGATTAACTTTGTTGAAGAGCTGAGATGGAGAGGCATGATACATGACATCATGCCCGGGACCGAAGAGTTCCTGCTTAAGGAGAAGAGCTCGGCTTATGTTGGATTTGACCCTACAGCAGATTCTCTGCATATTGGCCATCTTGTGGGGGTGATGATGCTGAAGCATTTTCAGAATGCAGGGCACACGCCTATAGTGCTGGTCGGAGGCGCCACAGGAATGATAGGAGACCCCTCCGGCAAGTCCGAAGAGCGTAACCTGCTCAGCGAGGAGACACTTCACCACAACCAGGAGTGCCTGAAAAAACAGTTTGAGAAATTTCTCGACTTCAATTCCACTGCACCGAACAGGGCGGTGATGGTAAACAACTACGACTGGATGAAGGAATACTCTTTCCTGGGATTCATCCGCGATATAGGAAAGCACCTCACTGTCAACTATATGATGGCCAAAGACTCCGTCAGAAAGAGGCTTGACTCTGAAACGGGCCAGGGGATGTCTTTCACGGAGTTTTCATACCAGCTGGTGCAGGGTACCGACTACCTGTTTCTCTACACCAACCATGGCTGCCGGCTCCAGATGGGGGGATCGGACCAGTGGGGCAACATCGTCACAGGCACCGAGCTGATCAGGCGCAAGGCCGGCGGCGAGGCCTACGCCATGACTTGCCCGCTGATAACCAAGAGTGACGGCCAGAAGTTCGGAAAGACCGAGAGCGGAAACGTGTGGCTTGACCCCGCAAAGACAACCCCCTACCAGTTCTACCAGTTCTGGCTCAATGTGGCTGACGATGACGCCGGGAAGTTCATAAGGATCTTTACAATGCTTTCGCGAAGCGAGATTGATGAACTCATAAGAGCCCAGATTGAAGAGCCTCATCTCAGGATCCTGCAGAAGCGGCTCGCCGAGGAGGTGACAGTTATGGCTCACTCGAGGCAGGATTACGAAGCGGCAGTGGAAGCCTCCCAGATCCTTTTCGGGAAGGGAACGACGGAACAGCTGCGACGTATGGATGAGAGCACCTTCCTGTCAGTATTCGAGGGAGTACCGATGTTCGATGTCAGCTCTGACATCATTGCAGCAGGAGCAACCGTATCAGACCTCTGTGCAGTACACACCACAATCGCGGAGTCGAAGGGGGAACTGAGGCGGCTCATCCAGGGTGGCGGCATCAGCCTGAATAAAGCCAGGGTAGATAATGCTGACATGGCAGTCACGGCAGACCAGTTGCTTAACAACAAATACCTGCTTGTGCAGAAGGGTAAAAAGAACTACTACCTCATTAGAGTAACAGGAGATGAACCTCCATCGATGAAGGCAATAAAGATTTTATAAATCCGGGAAGCACAATGAAAGGCAATATCAAAGCTGAATTCAAGCCCGACTCGACAGACCTGGTCAATTTTATCATCAGGCACTTCACGAAGTTCGTAATTGCCGGGCTGGTTGCAGCGGTTCTGTCAGCGATTATATCATTGATGATCAAGCCATTGTACGAATCAACCGTGACATTGTATCCATCCTCGAATATCACCGAGGCGCGCACACTGCTCGGTGAAGCGACCTCGAATACGGCCCTTTTCGGAGATGATGAGGCAACCGAGAAACTCATACAGGTCATTAACAGTGAACAGGTGATGGAGTACTTGAAGGAGACATATGACCTTGCCGGTCACTACAATGTCAGACCCGGGGAGAGGTACCCCAACACCGTCATTGCCGGGAAGATGGAGAGGTATATCCACTGTTCCAAGACCTCCTTCGGCTCGGTGGAGATACGGGTCAGGGACCGTGACCGTGAGATGGCGTGTGCCATGGCGAACGATATGGCCTCACGCGCCGATTCGATCTTCAATAATCTTCAGCGCAGTTCCGCCTCCGTCATGCTTGATGAGATCAGTCGCAGCTATGAGGCGCAGGACCGCCTGGTGAGGCAGTATGAAGATACGCTCATCAGCCTGGAGGGAGCGGCCGCCCTGAAGACCTATACAACCCTCGAAACGGAGAATGACTATCTCGGACTCATCCGCGGGAGGTACCTTGAGGCGCTGGCGCTCAGCCAGCAGACGCTGCCCTACACGCTTATCGTCGACAGGGCTGTTGTGGCAGAGAAGAAAGTCTATCCGCGGCGCAGTATCATGGTGATAGTGTCAACGGCCTCAGCCCTTATGCTGATGGCGCTGATACTCTTTGTTGCCGAGGGAGTGAAGCTGCACCCCGCAGATGACAGGCGGTGAGCTGCTGATATTGATTATTCCGGCGGCACTGGCCCTGGTGCTTCTGGCCTTGCTCTCACTTGAGCATCTTCTGCTTCTGACACTCTTCCTGACTCCGCTGTCGCTGCAGCTGAGCCTGCTCACCGGCGAGACAGGTTTTGACCTCTCCGTACCTACCGAGCCTGTGCTCGCCCTGCTTCTCTTCCTGACAATCTTCAAGCTATTTGTCACCCGTGAGTTTCCGACAAGGCTGCTGAGGCATCCGTTGACGCTGCTGGTGGGCCTGTACCTCGCCTGGACACTGATAACGGCAATTACCTCCTCAATGCCATGGGTCTCCCTCAAGACGCTGGCATACCGCACGTGGTTCACTGCAGGCTTTTATCTTGTTGCCGCCCAGCTGGCAACAGAGGAGAAGTTCAGCCGTAAATACATTATTGCCTATTCCGCCGGACTGGCCATTGTGGTGATCTACTTCATCGTCAGGGTGCAGGGAGCAGGACTTCTTAACCAGCAGTTTGCGCACTCGGCTTGCTATCCCTTCTTTAAGGATCATACCTCCTTCGGAGCTTCGATGGCTTTCCTTCTTCCACCCCTCGCCGTCATCCTCTTCAGAAAGAACAACAGCCTGACTGTTAAGGTAATACTGGCAGTTGTGATCCTGATCTTTCTTGCCGGTTTTATCCTGTCATACAGCAGGGCTGCCTGGGTGAGTCTGCTTGCTGCTGTGATCTTTGCGGCAGTCCTCTGGTTACGTATGCCGGTGAAGCTTCTCGCCGTCACGGCGGTAACACTGATCATGGCCATGGCTCTCTCAGCGGGATGGATATGGCAGAGGATGGACAGCACCACCGAGGATTCATCAGCGGATCTGGGCCAGCACCTGCGTTCGGCCTCCAATATTTCCACTGACCAGTCGAACCTCGAGCGCATCAACCGATGGAAGTGTGCTCTCCGGATGTTTGAGGAGAGGCCTCTGACAGGCTGGGGTCCGGGGACCTACCAATTCAACTATGGTCCTTTTCAGAAGGCATCGGAGAGGACTACAATCAGCACCGATTTTGGTGATGCAGGTAACGCCCACAGCGAATATCTTGGCGCTCTGAGCGAGTCAGGCCTGCCCGGTGCCCTGCTGTACCTGCTCATAACTGTTGCCGCCGTTGTCACCGGCATCAGGGTCTGGTACAGGGAGAGGAGGGGCGAGAGAGGCTACTTCGTGCTGGCGATACTGACTGGCCTGGTAACCTATGCTGTTCACGGTGTGATGAACAGCTTCCTCGACTCGGACAAGATAGCGGCACTCTGGTGGGGTTATATTGCAGTACTTACAGCCATGGATCTGCAGGCGCAGGGAAGAGAGACTGATGAATGAGATGCCGCCTATAGGATCTCGACGGCCAGGATAGAGACGTCATCAAACAGCAGGGGGTTCCCCGAGTCTATATTAAAATCGGTGATGAGTGCCTTAATGTTTTCGGAGACCGGCATTTGATTCGGGAAGTGCTTTATCAGAGGGGAGGTGCCAAGCTCGTTTCCTGCTTCATCCTTCAGCTCTGACAGACCGTCGGTGTAACAGATAATTTTTGTAGGCGTCTTCAGTGTGATATAATCGGTTCTTACCCATGGCATCTCGTCGAGCATGCCCACACCCACGCATGATTGCCGGAGGACTGACGCGCGGTTTGTCTGAAGATCTATCACCACCGGCGGGTTATGAGCAGCATTGACATACTCAAGCACCCGTGTATTCAGGTTATAGCGGGCAATGAACAGGGTTATGAACCTTTCGCCGGCCGAATTAACCACCACCAGCGTGTTCAGTTTCCTTATCATCTCCTCAAGGCTGGCTTCAGCCGTGAAGATTGCACGGAGGCTAGCCTGGAAGTTTGACATCAGGAGTGCGGCTGACATTCCTTTGCCGGAGACATCAGCGATACAGAACCCGACCACGTTGTCGGACAGGGGGAGAAAATCGTAATAGTCGCCCCCTACTTCATAATGCGGATAATAAAAGCCTTGTGCCCTGATTTTTCCATCGGCCGGCAGCATGGTATTGTCAGGAATAAGCATCATCTGCATGCGTGCCGCCAGCTCCAGCTCACGGCGCAGTGCCTCCTGCCTGAGCGTCTCCCTGAAGAGCCGCTGGTTTTCAATTGCTACGACAATAATTCCGGAGATAGTCTGGATGAAATTCAGGTGTCTGATAAGGGGGCTCATCCCTTCACCCTCCTCGTCAATATCACCTATAAGGACGTATGCAGAAGGGATATTGTTATTGAGTACGGGGATGATAAAATCAACAGATTTAAAGGGGGTCTGATTTACTTCTGTCTGTATATCCCTGAAGCACAGAAGGTCTTTTTCGACATCTATTGTTTTGCAGAGTGTCTCAGCGAAGCCGGAGTTAAGCAGTGCCTCCCAGTGTTCTCCGTATTTGTACAGAATGATTTTTTCTATGCCGAGGTCATCATGGAGAACTGATTCATATTTTCTCAGGAGCTCGGTGGTGGATAGGTTGGCATTGATAGAGAGGGTAATGTCAAGCAGGGCGTCGAGTTTGAATTTCGACATCTTCAGCCTGTCTGTCGGTAACCTGCTCTCTCTCATCATTGCTGTGTCAGCCCTTAACTCTTTCTATGTATGACCGGTCACGGGTATCAATGCGGATCTTGTCGCCCACATTGACAAAGAGTGGCACCATGATGGTTGATCCGCTCTCTATGGTTGCCCGTTTCAGGGTGTTTGTAGCTGTATCACCGCGAAGACCGGGTTCCGTATATGTTACCTCCATGACCACGTTGACGGGGAGATCGACCAGCAAAACATTCTCTGTGTCTGCATGAACAACCACCTCCACCGTATCACCCTCTTTAAGGAGGTCACTGTTCTCGAGCAGTGACTCGGGGACTGTTATCTGTTCGAATGTCTCAGTATGCATCAGGTGGTATCCCATGTCATCACTGTAAAGGTACTGGTGCGGTCTGCGTTCGACGCGCGCGACATTTACCCTGACTCCGGAGTTGAATGTATTTTCAAGGACCTTGCCTGTAGTTACGTTCTTCAGTCTGGTACGAACGAATGCCGGGCCCTTACCCGGCTTCACATGCTGAAACTGAACGATGGTATAAAGGTCATTGTTGTATTCGATCACCATCCCGTTTCTGAAATCTGATGTTGTGGCCATAAAAAAAAATCTTCAGTTCTGTTTGTTATTCTATATACTTCAGGGGCGTTCTAAGCCCTTCATAACTTGTCATATCCACATGAAATGCCCCCACAAATATATCAAAACGGATCTTAACCGGTAAAAAATTTTCATCAGCAGTGAACCACATAGCCATATCTTCCTCTGTTTCAAAGACTCTGCCCACCTCGGTCACAGGGTGAAACCGGTGACATTCTATCTTTCCGCCCTTGGTTTTTATAACTTCGGTGCCTTTGTACCTCAGTATTACAGGGTAAAGTTCGTCGGCAAACCACGTCATCATCTGGTAAGTCTCTTCCGGGACCAGGGTGTCTGCCACTGAGAGGTAATATTTCCGGAACCAGTAGAAGCATGACACAATGTCAAGCAATCCCTTTGGGCCTGTATGTCTGCCCGTGAGGTCACTGAAAACAAGTGTGGAATCGCGCCTCGATTCCTGGTCGAATCCCACTTCATTATACTTGCGGTATCTTCCTTCCTGGATATTTCTGATACTGAAGACCGGAAGGTCCGTCTTCGGGTCAATATAACTTTCATATATATCCCTTACCTTGTAAAGTGCATCAGCTAACCCCGTGGTCTGTCCGCTAATCACCGCATGCCAGACAGGCTTGCCCTGGTGGAATGCCTCTTTCATCTCCAGTGTAGCCACGCCGCTCCCTACCAGCCCATACCTCAACTGGTATGACACTTTCTCTCCGGGCATGTAGGGCTGTTTCTGAGCCTGGAGAAACTGAAGTGTGGCAGTAATGATTATCAGAACTGTTATTATTGTTTTTCTCATTATTAAATCAGATGTGTCAGAGAAGAAGCTTCCTGGGGATGGTGGCAATGAACTCCTTAAGGTAATAGGGTTCAAAGTATGCGACATCCTCAAACTGCTTATTCTTCAGAGCATTTACGGAGAGGGTGTGCAAATATGATGCCGAGAGGATGAATCCGTCAATGAAGAGGGCATTCGGATGGTTGATTGTATCTCTGCATTTCTCTGCCCCGTTTCCGAAGAAAGTTATCTTTTGTTTCTCAAGGATATCCATGAATGATGTTTCGTCAATGATGTCAGCTGCCGTTTCTCTTATTACAGTGCCGTCAGTGGTGTAGAGAGCGTTGTAGACCTCCATCCTTCTGGCGTCGATCATAGGGCAGAGGAGAGTGTCCGGAGTTGATTCCGCCTGGTGCGAGGTGAGGTACCCGCTGCACATGGCAGCGAGTGTGTTTATTCCCAGCAGGGGTATCCCGGCGCCGTAGGCTATTCCCTTTGCAGTGGAGACGCCAATCCTGAGGCCGGTATATGAACCGGGGCCCTTGCTTACCGCTACGGCACCGAGGTCACCGGCCTTTATACCTGTTTCATCAAGCAGCCTCCGGATCAGTACAGTCAGCTGTGCGGCATGAGACATCCCTTGCGGCGCTTCGGCCACACTGATGACGCTGCTGTCATCGCACAATGCCGCCGAACAGACCCCGGTGGCTGTCTCAATGCAAAGGATCATAGAACGTGTCAGGCTACGGTGACTCTACTTCTTCTTTTTTTCGGTGTTGAACAGCGACTCCTTGTCGACAACCTCTATCATGGTTGAGTCGGCGAGCTTCTTGGATATGGCGCTGAAAGGCTGCACGATGACCTCTTCGCCCTCCGTGAGTCCGCTGAGGATCTCGATATTGACATTATCCTGTATTCCGGTTGTGACATCACGTGCCAGTGCACGGGTTCCGTCAGATACAAACACCAGCGTGCGTATCTCCTCCGTTGCTGCAGGGTCAATCTTAGTTGTGTCTGTGCGGGTGGTGACTGCCTGTATCGGAACAGTGAGGATGCCATTCTTGCGGTTGGTGAAGATATCCACGGAAGCTGACATCCCGGGCCTGAAGGGACTGGGGTTTTTCTCAGTTGCAAGGTCGGCATATGATTCTCTGAGTATCAGTATCCTGACCTCAAAGTTGGTCACCTGATCAGAGGTGGTGCCAAGGGTGTTGGCGGAGTTGGCTATCTCGGTCACCACTCCAGTGAAGTCACGGTCAAGATAGGCATCCACCTCCACAGTGGCGGTGTCACCCGGTTTAACCCTGATGATATCATTCTCATTGACATCCACTACGACCTCCATACGGTTCAGGTCAGCTACGCGAAGCACCTCGGTGCCCGTCATCATGTTCGCACCGATGACCCTCTCACCGAGCTCTACCGCGAGCCTGGAGATGGTACCGGTCATGGGAGCATAGACAGTAGTCTTGATGAGGTTCTCATTGGCCTCCTTGAGCGATGCCTCGGAGCTTTTAACAGAAAATTCGGCACTCTCTTTTTCGGCTTTTGCCACCTTGTACTGCGATTCGGCCTGTTCGAAGTCCGCCTTCGAAATGGTGTTTTCCTCAAACAGGTTTTTGCTTCTGTTGTATGCCAGCTCTGCCTGTATCATCTGGGCCTCGGACTGGGCCAGTCGCGACTTGGTTGAGTTGAGGGTGGCGGCGGCACGGTCACGTGAGGAGATGTAAATCTCCGGTTTGATTTTAAACAGGAGAACGCCCTTCTGGACAAAATCACCCTCCTTGACATGAAGTTCGACTATCTCGCCGGAGACATCAGGGCTTATCTTCACCTCGGTCTCAGGCTGAATCTTACCGTTGGCCGTCACGGCCTCAACGATCGGATTGACAGCTACTTTTTCAGTTGCAACCTTCACGGTGACTTCCTTACCGAACCAGCCTTTCTTCTTCCCAATGACTGCAAATATGATGAGCAGAAGTACGACGGGTAACAGGATCTTAAGAATCTTATTGTCTTTCATAACAGGATTATTTGCTTGATTATCTGGCCAGTATGGTTATATGCTCAAGGGTAAGGGGGATGCCCCGGTAAAAGTCAAGGACCTTTGTCTTAAAGACGAATTCGTATTTCGCCTGAGCCATTTCGCTCTGCGCATTAAGAAGGTTTGTTTTAGACTGATTATATTCAACAGCTGTGACCATGCCCTGGTCAAGTTTCTGTTCTGCATAGCGGAAGGCCTCCTCCATTGCTGTTACTGCCTTCTGGCTGGCATGAAACTTTTTCAGGGCGCCGCTGGCGTCAGTGTATGCCTGCTGGATGCTCTTGTAGAGGTCTTTCTTTGTGTTTTCAAGGACATATTTTGAGTTCTCTATTCCAAGCTTTGAGTTCTTGATGTTTGTGTTGACCATCCATGAGTTGAAGATAGGGATGCTGAGGGAGAAGCCGAGACCGTAATTCAGGTTGTTATTCAGCTGCTCTCCAAATGGATAGGGCCCCTGATCGGCATATCTGGTTGAAATGGAGGTTCCCAGGCTCAAATGCGGACTTCTGCCGCCTTTGGCGATGTCAAGATCGTATTCAGCACTTTTAAGCTGATACTCGGCGCTGAGGATTTCAGGGCGCATTTTTTCCGCAATGGCGAAGATGTTTGCCGGATCGCCGTTCACTGAGGCATCATCAACGGTGATGACAGGTTTGGCAACCGCAAAGCCGTCAGCGTTCGGCAGCTCGAGCATCTGCGCGAGGGTAAGAAGTGACAGGGTGACCTGAGTCTGGATGTTTACCAGCTGAAGCTCCTCACGGGCAGCCTGTGCCTCGATATCCAGGAGGTTGCCGCGGGCAAGACTGCCGGCATCAACCAGCTTTTGTGTTCGCTCGATCTGCTGGGCTGTCAGTTCCACCTGTGCCTC
>JBGSLG010000066.1:0-32450 GCA_041740815.1 Bacteroidales bacterium | reverse complement strand
AAGCAGCTGACGCCTCATCCGTGGGATTCGCTCAGCGAGACCCTCAAGGTTGGAGACCAGGTCAAAGGCAGGGTTGTTGTCATGGCTGACTATGGCGCATTTGTTGAGATTACCGCAGGAGTGGAAGGTCTGATACATGTGTCAGAGATGTCATGGTCACAGCACCTCCGCAGTGCACAGGAGTTCATGAAGGTGGGTGATGAGGTTGACGCAGTGATTCTCACCCTTGACCGTGAGGAACGCAAAATGTCACTTGGCATCAAGCAGCTCAAGGCTGATCCATGGCAGAACATCGACCAGAAATACAGCCTTAACTCACGCCACAAGGCACGTGTCCGCAACTTTACCAACTTCGGAGTATTTGTTGAGATCGAAGAAGGTGTTGACGGCCTGATACATATATCTGACCTGTCATGGACCAAGAAGATTAAGCATCCGGCTGAGTTCACCGCAATAGATGCCGAGATTGATGTTGTGGTCCTCGAGATTGACAAGGATAACAGAAGGCTGAGCCTCGGTCACAAGCAGCTTGAAGAGAACCCGTGGGATGTGTTTGAAGATCTCTTCACCGTAGATTCGATACATGAAGGTACGGTAATCGAGGTCTTTGACAAGGGCGCAATCATTGCTCTGCCCTACGGTGTCGAAGGATTTGCCACTCCGAAGCATCTTGTGAAGGAGGACGGTACCTCGGCAGCAGTGGAAGAAAAGCTGAACTTCAAGGTCATCGAATTCAACAAGGGAGCGAAGAAGATCATTGTGTCTCACAGCCGCGTTTTTGAGGATGAGAGAAAAGGATCTGACACTGCCGTGAAGCGTTCGGAGTCTGATAACACCAAGAAGGCAGCCCGCAAACTTAAGTCGAGTCTTGAGAAAACAACCCTCGGTGACATCACCGGACTGCAGGCTCTCAAGGATGAGATGGAAGAAAAAGAGGCAAGAAGTGTAGGTAAAAAGAAAAAATAACCTTATTTTTAGTTGCCAAAATAATCAGCCATGGACTTCAATATCCAAAACAAACAACAGTGTACTGTCATCAGCATAGAGACTGAGAAGCTTGATACACATATAGCGCCCTCGCTCAAATCTGAGCTGGTGCTCATCTCCGGTAAAGGAGAGAGGAACATTATTCTTGATCTGAAGAGGTGCCAGTATTGCGATTCTTCAGGTCTGAGTGCCATTCTGGTTGCTAACAGGCTATGCAAGAACGCAGGCGGAACCTTTGTTCTTTGCGGCCTGAATGAAGCTGTTGAGCGTCTTATCACAATCTCGCAGCTTGATACTGTATTGTCCATAACCGCTGATACCGAGGAGGCTGAGAAGCTGATCTCCTGAGGCACCGTGGCGGCATGGCCTTCAGGCTGACCATACTTGGAACAAGCTCTGCTCTGCCCACCTCAGACCGATATCCAACCGCTCATGTACTCAATGTACATGAGCGGTTGTTTTTAATAGACTGCGGTGAGGGCACACAGATGCAGATGCGCCGCTACCGGATCCGCTTCGGCAGGATCAACCACATATTCATAAGTCACCTCCACGGTGACCACTTCTTCGGTCTCTACCCTCTGCTCTCCACATTTAACCTTATGGGCCGTAAGACCCCACTGCATGTTTACGCCCCTGAACCGGCACAGGAGCTGATTGCCCGTCACCTTAAGGATTTTGACATTAACCTGGCCTATGAACTTGTTGTACATACCCTCTCCGGAAAAGCAGTGAGGCCGGTGCTCGATGACAAAAGGGTTGATGTCTTCTCCTTCCCCCTGAAGCACCGGGTGAAGTCATTCGGGTTCCTCTTTCGCGAGAAGATGCCCGACCGGAATATAATCCGTGAAAAGATAGCGGAGTTTAACCTGACCATTGCGGAGATAGCCATGCTCAAGAAAGGAGAGGATGTCACCAGGGAGGGGGGTGAAGTCATCAGGGCCGCAGAGGTTACTCTCATGCCGCGAAAGCAGGCCTCTTACGCCTATTGCAGTGATACCGCTTGGTTCCCCAGGCTTGCATCGTATGTCAGGGGAGTGGATCTGCTTTATCATGAGGCCACCTTCAGCGATGAGAGTGAGGCGCTGGCTGTCAGGACCGGTCATTCCACGGCCCGGCATGCAGCCACCGTAGCCCTCAATGCCGGTGCAGGCAGGCTGATCCTGGGCCATTTCTCTGCCCGTTACAGATCGCCGGCCATACTCGAGGAAGAGGCCCGCCAGGTTTTCCCGGCAGCGGAAGCCGCCTTCGAAGGCGCTACATATGAGATAGGCTGATGCTGTCTTAGCCGGAGAATGATTATCTTTGCACCGAATTTAAATATTTAATTATCCCCTCGTGCAGGAAAAGATTCTGATCCTCGATTTCGGGTCTCAGTATACGCAGCTGATCGCAAGGCGTGTCAGAGAACTAAACGTCTATTGTGAGATATATCCTTTCAACCACTTCCCGGCTCCGGACGAGACGGTGAAAGGTGTCATCCTCTCCGGCAGTCCGTTCTCGGTCCGGGACGCAGGAGCTCCCTTCCCGGACCTTTCAGCCATTAAGGGCAGGTTACCGTTGCTGGGTGTATGTTACGGTGCACAGCACCTCACTCATAATTTCGGCGGTGAGGTGTTGCCTTCCAACACACGTGAATACGGCCGGGCAAAGCTTGTAAAAGTTGATGCCGATGACGCACT
Source organism: Bacteroidales bacterium (assembly GCA_041740815.1). GTDB lineage: Bacteria > Bacteroidota > Bacteroidia > Bacteroidales > VadinHA17 > SR-FBR-E99. The sequence goes on along the minus strand of JBGSLG010000066.1, from coordinate 29,781 downwards.
GTTTGCCGGAGTGACACCCGGAACACAGGTGTGGATGTCGCACGGCGACACAATAGCACGCATCCCTGACGGGTACACTATCACCGGGTCAACAGAGGATGTTATGGTAGCGGCATTCAGGATAGAGAAGGAAAAGAGCTGGGGGATTCAGTTTCACCCGGAGGTATACCACACTACGGAAGGATTGAAGATCCTGGGGAATTTTGTCAGGGGCATCTGCGGATGTCATGCCGAATGGACCCCGGAGTCGTTCGTAGACATGACGGTGAGGTCGCTCAGGGAGCAGATCGGTGACGACAGGGTTGTGCTTGGCCTCTCAGGCGGGGTTGACTCGTCTGTAGCCGCAATATTGCTTGACAGGGCCATAGGCCCGCAACTGACATCCATCTTCGTAGACAACGGTTTGCTGAGGAAGAATGAGTATCAGTCGGTTCTGGATGCATACAAAAGGATGGGTCTGAACGTACTGGGTGTTGATGCTTCGGCAGCCTTTGTGGGAGGGCTTGCGGGAGTGAATGACCCGGAAAAAAAGCGCAAGATAATAGGCCGTGTATTTATAGAGGTGTTTGACCGCGAGGCGCACCGGGTGCAGAACGTGAAGTGGCTGGCACAGGGTACCATCTATCCTGATGTCATTGAGTCAGTCTCGGTTAACGGCCCATCGGCAACAATCAAATCCCACCATAACGTCGGCGGACTGCCTGACAAGATGAACCTCAAGGTTGTTGAACCCCTCCGTCTGCTCTTCAAGGATGAGGTGCGGAGAGTGGGGCGGGCCCTGAACATGCCTGACGAGATTCTCAACAGGCATCCCTTCCCGGGGCCGGGACTGGCAATCAGGATAGTGGGAGATATCACTCCGTTGAAGCTGGACACCCTTCGAGAAGCAGATGATATCTTCATTTCGGGACTCAAAAGAAGCGGATACTATGATCAGGTATGGCAGGCCGCAGTCATTCTCCTTCCAGTGCAGTCAGTAGGTGTAATGGGTGATGAGAGGACCTATGAGAACGCAGTGGTACTCAGGGCGGTGACCTCAACAGACGGCATGACAGCCGACTGGAGTCATCTTCCCCATGAATTCCTGGCGGAGATCTCAAATCAGATAATCAACAGGGTGAAGGGCATCAACAGAGTAGTTTATGACATCAGTTCCAAACCTCCCTCAACTATTGAATGGGAGTAAGGTGCGTTAATTGAGAATCAGGAGACAAGAAAATGATAAAGAGATTTATAATAATTCTAATAGTACTTGCATTTGTTCCAGGCCCTGGGCTCAGGTCACAGGGACTGACACAGGAGACATTCAAGATAGGCAAGACTCTGGCCCTGCTGGAGGCAATATACGTTGACAGCGTTGATATATCAGCTATTACCGAGCAGATGATAATCACAACGTTACGCAGCCTTGATCCCCATTCGGTCTATATTCCCGCCAAGGATGTACAGGAGGAGAACGAGCCGCTGCAGGGAAACTTTGAAGGAGTGGGTATTCAGTTCAACCTGCTCAATGATACAATTATTATTATATCACCCACACCCGGCGGGCCCTCTGAAAAGGTTGGAATACTGGCCGGCGACCGGATCATATCTATCGACGGAGAGAAGGTGACAGGTATAGCCATCTCAACCACCGGCGTGCAGAAGAGGCTGAGAGGTCCCAAGGGCACAAAGGTTATTGTCAGCATCTTCAGAAACGGAGATGATGAACTGCTTGAGTTCAACATCACACGTGACAAGATTCCCGTAAACAGCCTCGATGCCTCATACATGATCTCTGACGGCGTGGGTTATATTAAGCTGAGCCGTTTCTCTGAACAGACAGCTGTGGAATTCGGAGAGGCTGTGGAGAGGCTGCAGCTGCAGAGGATGGGAAACCTGATTATTGACCTCCGCGGGAACTCCGGAGGCTATATGGTGCCTGCAGTACAGATAGCTGATGAGCTCCTTCCTGCAGAGGAACTGATAGTATATATAGAGGGCCTCCATACCTCGAGGCAGGAGTACAAATCACAGCCGTCAGGGACCCTTACCAGAGCAAGGATAGCCGTTCTGATTGATGAAGGGTCAGCCTCGGCCAGCGAGATTCTGGCGGGAGCGGTGCAGGACTGGGACAGGGGAGTGGTGATTGGTCGCAGGAGCTTTGGCAAAGGACTGGTGCAGAATGGGTTCCGGCTGCCTGACGGATCAGAGATAAGGCTCACCATAGCACGCTATTTTACTCCCTCCGGGCGTTCGATACAGACACCGTACAATGAAGGGTTTGACAAGTATTTCCAGACATACTACAGCAGGTATTTCAACGGTGAACTGATCCATCCGGACAGTATTAATCTTCCCGATTCGCTCAGGGCCAATACAATCACCAATAAAAGAGTTGTCTATGGCGGCGGCGGAATCACCCCTGATATCTTTATCCCCTTCGATACAACTTTCTACTCAGACTATTACCGTGATCTTATAAGGACCTCCACGCTGACCAGTTTCATGGTTGCCTACACTGACCGCAACCGTAAGGATCTGACGCGTAAGTACAAGACATATGAGAGTTTCAGTGATGAGTTCACCTTTGATGATGAGACCCTTGAAGCCCTGAAGGCAGCAGGGGAGAAGAACAAGGTAAAGTTCGACCAGGCCCAGTATGATGTTTCCGCCCCTGAGATGAAGAGGGTGATGAAAGGACTGGTGGCCCGAGACCTGTGGGACATGAACGAGTATTACATGGTTGTCAATGAGGATGACTATGCAATAGCCCGGGCGATGTCTATCCTCACTGACCCGGCGCTTTACGACCGGCTGCTCGGTTACAGGAAGGAGCTGGAATGAAAATGCTGGCGAAGACCCTCTTTGGCCTTGAGGAGGTGCTGGCTGCAGAGCTCAGGGAGATGGGTGCAGGGGGTGTAACAGTACTCAACAGGGCTGTGGCCTTCGAAGGGCCCAAGTCGATGCTCTATACTGTCAACTTCAGGAGCCGGCTTGCATTGTCAGTACTTGTTCCTGTAGCTTCATATAATATGGCATCGCAGAAAGACCTTTATAACGGTGCAGTTGCGGTTGACTGGGATCAGTACATAGATCCTGAAAAGACCTATGCTGTGTCGGCGGTAGTCAACTCCAGGCATTTCACCCACACAGGCTACCCGGCACTTGTGGTGAAGGATGCCATTGCAGACTTCTTCCGCAGGCTCACTCTTAAGAGGCCCTCGGTAGACCAGAAGTCGCCTGACCTCCTTGTAAATGTACACATCAGCAATGATAAGGTGACAATCTCACTTGACTCCACGGTAACGCCACTGTATAAAAGAGGCTACCGCCACGGACAGTCAGAGGCGCCGTTGAGTGAAGTCCTGGCAGCAGGAATGATAGCTCTTTCCGGATGGAAAGCAGAAACTCCCCTGGTAGACGGAATGTGCGGGTCAGGGACAATTGTTGCTGAGGCGGGACTGATAGCCCGCAACGTTGCTCCCGGGAAATTCAGGAAGAGTTATGGCTTCATGAAATGGAAGAATTACGACCCCGCCCTGTTCAGATCGGTGAAATTTGAGGCAGAGAAGAAAGAGAGAAGGTCTCCGGTGAAAATATATGGCTCAGACATATCTCCGGAGGCGTGTGCAACGGCTGCTGCAAACACAAGAACAGCAGGTCTGTCTGAGGTGGTTGAGATATCCGAGAAAGATTTTTTCAATACTCCGCCTCCGGCAGAGGAGGGGACACTGATAATCAACCCGCCCTACGGTCACCGCATGGGCACACCTGACATGGGCGAGTTTTACGGAGCCATAGGATCAGTCCTGAAACATCATTATATGGGTTATACTGCCTGGATACTCTCAGGCGACCAGGCAAACGTCAAACTGGTGGCGCTGAAACCGTTCCGTAAATTTGACCTTCTCAACGGCGATATCGAATGCCGCTTTCTGGGCTATGAACTCTACGGAGGAAGCAGGAAAAAGAATGTCTCAGATGTACATTAATCCGGGATTTGCCGTTCATCATGCAACCTTGGTCAAAAAAAGCCTGTCATAGCTTAAAATAATAATATCAGTATGTTGTCTATTAACTACAAACCTCTATTTTTGTTTCTTGTTTTAGCTTTGGATACTTGCACAGAAGCCCGATGAGCTTTGATCTTGAAAATCTTGTGAGTGACCTTGATATCAGGGGAGCGATCCTTTATTTTAAAGGAAATGTTGACTCAGAGGTTATCAATAAAGCTCTTGACATGGTGGAGGGTAAGCTTTTCAGAACGCGTGAAACCCCAAGACTCAGAAAAAAGGTTTACAACGTATTGGTGGAGAGCCTTCAGAATCTTTATCACCATGCCGACAATATACCGAGAGGGTACCATGCGTCAAGGCCTGACAGGTTCGGGTTGGTATTGCTGGAGAAACTTGGGAAGGGTTACAGGATCACGACATGCAATTTTGTGGCAACTGTAAGAGTTAGAGAGCTTGAGGAGAAACTGACTAGGATAAACCGCTCTACTCCTGAGGAGATCAAGGAACATTACAAGGACATCCTTAATCACCAGGAGATTACAGCGAAGGGGCTAGGTGGTCTGGGGTTGCTTGATATTGCAAGAAAGACCGGCCACAGGATTGATTTCAGGTTTAAAAGATATGACGACCTGAATACAGCTTTCCGACTCAGTGCAGTAGTAGCTCCGGCATAAGACATTTATTAAAAAACAGATAACTATGGAACCGATCATCATTGAAGGAACACCAAAAACCCCGTCAATAAAATTTGACACCAGGGATGGAGTATTTGAGATTAAAGGCAGATCCATACCTGAGAATTCAGTTGAGTTTTATAAACCGCTGAATGAATGGCTGGATTCCTATATGCAGGTACCCCTTGACAAGACAGTTGTTAATATCAGGCTGGAGTATTTTAATACCAGCTCCTCAAAGTGCATCCTGGACGTATTCAAGCGCCTTGAGGCCATTCACAGGTCGAAACATGACGTGGAGATAAACTGGTTCTACGAAGAGGATGATGAGGATATGCTTGAAGCGGGTGAAGACTATGACTCTATCATTAAAGTCCCGTTTAAAATGATTGAGATAGTAGAATGATCCCTTGCCTGTAGCAGAGAGATCGGTTAATAAAACAGCAGAGGGTGTCCACCTTATTGGGGGCACCCTCTGCTGTTTATATTCATTCCGGTATTCCTCCGTGGGTGTGCGCGCTCTCTCAGATGCCCCGTTTGTAACGCATTACCATCCTGACCTTGTGCGAAGATTCGAGTATCCTGTGTAAGACTCTGTAATACAGCAGTATGTACAAAACGATTGTCATGAACCAGATGACTCCGGTGTTCACCGCAAGGGTGCTGGCGTAAAAGCCGAAGATCTGTTTTTGCGGAGCATAAAAGTGTGCCTTGACAAGAGGGTTGACCGGGTCAAAGAAGATCTGGTCATAGTTCTGGTACAGCCTCTCCTTGTATCTTTTGATCTTGTTCTTCTCATTGTCGTTCCTGACGAACTCCTCCAGTGACTCATTCGTATATTGCTTCTTCGTCCGGATAAATCCCTCCCTGTCCGCAGCCTCATAGGCCATGATTTTCTGGTCACGTGCTTCTACAGCATTCTTTGACACTTCGATGTAATACCTCCGCACACGATCAATATAATCACGGGCTGCACCGATTGTCTCCGGTGAGATAATTCCCGGGTCAATCCGGTTAATATCAAAGTGAATGGTGGGAGTGAATCCGAGTTCCTCCTCAATTTCATTCCGGATCAGAGTCATGTCACGCCTGTCGGCATCATTAACCCTCTGCCTGTCAATATTGCTTTCGAGCCGTGAAAGAATGCTCTTCATCTCGTTATACCATATGTCCTTCTTGAATTTGGCAATGCTTATGACCTTGTCATACTGGTAGAACTGTATCTCAAACCTGTTATTCATGAACTGGTCAACCGCCAGTGCCTCGTAACCCCAACGGGCTGTAATGATCTCGCCGTACACCGGAATTGATACCGGTGAGGATATGTTTGGATTGAGTTTGTCATAATTGACAATGATACCGCTCAGGATGATCTGGGGTATGACCAGGAAAGGGATCAGGATATATATGGTAACAACGGTCTTGAAACTGTCGGAGATAAGCAGTCCCATCATATTTGATGTGGCCCAGCAGCTAAAGAGTACCAGCCAGTATTCGAACCACATCCCCCTGATTCCGAAGATGGAGTTTCCCACAATTACGAAGGTGGCGGCCTGGATGGCTGAGATCAGGAACTGAACCCCTATTTTCGAAAGCAGGTAGCTGTTCCAGCTCAGGTTGAGGAAGGCCTCACGACGAAGTATCTTTCTGTCCTTGATTATCTCTTCTGCACTGACTGTCAGCCCCATGAAGATGGCGACTATGACTGACATGAAAATATATACGGGCAGGTTGCTGTTCTGGAGGAGCGTGTAGGAAGGAATGCTGACGCTCTCATCAAAGTACCGTATTATATATGCGAGGAAGAGAGCAAGCACCGGTGCCTCGAGCAGCGTTATGGCAAGATACTGCTTGTCAGAGAGCTTGGCCAGGATGTCGCGGGTTACGAATACAAGAAACTGTTTAAGCTTACCGGGTGTCTTCAGGGTTATCTCCGGGATGCCGTTGCCAGGCCCCGGGTGCGGAGGAGTATCCTCTTTCCGGGAGTTGTAGAAAACGCTCCATTCAGCCGGAGAGACCTTGCGGATGGAAGTCGGCCGCCCGAACTCATCCAGCACCTTGGACTCAACAATACTGAAGATCTGCTCGGGGTTTACATTTCCGCACGAATGGCACTCGCTGTCATTGTATTTGGGAAGCTGCATCCTGTCCTTGAAATATCCGATTGATCCTACCGGTATGCCGTAGTAGATCATGTATCCCCCCGTATCAAGGAAGATGAGCCTGTCAAACATCTTGAAGATGTCGGAGGAGGGCTGGTGTATTACAACGAAGATCAGCTTGCCCTTTAGCTTGAGGTCGTTGAGGAGGTCAAGAATATTCTCCGAGTCGAGTGATGACAGGCCGGATGTAGGTTCATCGAGGAAGAGGATCGACGGTTCCCTTATCAGTTCCAGGGAGATATTCAGTCTCTTGCGTTGTCCTCCCGAAATCTTCTTGTTGAGAGGGGTGCCCACCTTCATGTCTTTGATATCATAGAGCCCGAGGCTGTGCAGCACATTCTCCACCCTGATGGTAATCTCCTCATCTCTCAGGTTGCCGAAGCACAGCTTGGCATTATAGAACAGGTTCTCAAAGACTGTAAGTTCCTCTATCAGGAGGTCGTCCTGTGAGACGTATCCGATAAGACCCTTGACCTTATCGGCCTCATTATGAATGTTTATTTTGTTGATCAGCACCTCACCGATGTCGGGTCTGTTTGTACCGTTAAGCACACTCAGCAGTGTTGATTTTCCGGCGCCTGAGGCTCCCATTATACCCACCAGCCTGCCTGATTCTTCGGCGAAGCTCATACGGTGCAGCCCCACCTGGCCGCCCTTGAACTTGTATTCAAGGTCTTTTACCTCATAGACGACCCTCGAGGCCAGGACACTCTCATCAAGGAACTGCCGTATCACCTCGGAGTAGTAGATGGGTTTGCTGCTCATGAACTTGAGGGAGGCGCCCCGTTCAAATAGATATACTTTGTCTTCATGCCTCAGCTGGCCGCTGAGAAGCAGCTCACCTGTGCCAAATGACCTGACGAAGAGCATGTCAGCCTGGAGCAGGTTCAGAACCCTGACCTGTCCCCTGAATGTATCATTTACAATGTGATGCGTCTTCTCATACCGGCTGGTGCGGTCGTTGTCTATGACAAGCACCTGAGATGACTCAGGTACTTCAGCCCGTTTCGATAATACGAACTGCTGTATAAGCTGGTAGTCGTCAGGGTTAACATTGAATCCCTCGGCAGCGGTGATGATGAATTCAAGCTCGGTGCCGCTCACCTCAGACCCGTCAGAGCGGCAGTATTCAAGAAGCTGTACCAGCACAATGATCTTCTGGTTAAGTGTGAGCTGAGCCCCAATGTCAAAACATATCTTGATAATCCTTACTGAGATGGCTGCATTCCGCCGGGCTTCGTTGCCTTTTTTCAGCCTCTGCTGGGCTTCGTTGTAGTAGGCATCAAAGATCCTGAGATATGCATCTACACCCTCCTGGTTGAGCTGTGGCCTGAGAAAGGCCTCAACTACCCTGCGTCTGTCTGACTCATTGCCCTGGGCAGGTGCAATGATGGCAAAGAGATGCATCAGGGTATTAAGGATCTTCTCATTCATCCCGCAGGAATTTGTTGTATTTGTATCACAGTATCTGAATGTATAATAACGAAGCGCGATGCCCTATATTATCCGGCATTTGTCATTATAACATGATTTACGAACCATGATTACAGTGCAGAAAAGATGTGACATGCATAATAAAACAGGGAACCTGTAAGGAAAAAAGTGCTGGCTGGCTGGCTGGTTCTGACGAACGTCTAGGAGGGGCCGCTGTGGCTGAAGCTCTCCACGCAGCTGGCACGGTCAGGGTAGATTTCAAGCGACTTGTGAAGCTGGAGAAGCTCAAACAGCTCCCTGGCGCGCGGGGTGAGCCCGCACAAACGGAAGGTGCAGTAATTTGATCTCGCCACCCGGAGGAAATGGAGGATCATGGCAAAAGCCGTGCTGTCAAGCATGTTTATCCCTCCAAGATCAATCACCACCCTGGTGTAAGGTACATCAAACATCTTTATGATGGCAGGCCTGATGGCATCAACATTGAGCGCATTAATCCTGTCTGTGTTGAAGCTGATTATCTCAATCCCGTCCAGTCTTTCAGAATTAACCATGTCAGATCACCTGTTATTGCTGAGATAATCGTTAATCTCAGATATTACCCTGTTGGCGTCTTCCTCGAAGTCTGCGATGAAACCTTCATAACGTTCCTTCTGGTCACCGGTCTTGGCGAGAAGTTCGAACTCCTTGAGCATCTTCGAAGTGGTGTCCATACCCATTACAGTCACTGACCCCTTGGCCTTGTGTGCCAGAAGCCCCAGGTCAAAATAACGGCCCTCCCCCCATAGCTTCTTCATCTCTGTAATGAATTCCGGGATCTGACTGGTGAAGATACCGGCAATCTCCTCCATAGTGGCCTTGTCTCCGCCGGTGATATTCACCAGATAATCCGGGTTGAATGTTATATATTCCATCTGCTTGGATTTGATTACGGGTGCAAATATAAAAATATTGAGCCCATCAGACTATGACTTATGTCTGAAACGGTCATTCAAAAATGATTTATTGCAGGTTTTTATCGGCCGAAAAATCCTACTTTTGCTTTGAATCCAAAAGCTTTCAAGATGAAAAATACTCCGTTTCTTAAGTACCATCAGGCTCTGGGAGCCAGAATCATTCCGTTTGCCGGTTATAACATGCCTGTAGAGTATGTCGGGATAACTGAAGAGCACATCACGGTGCGTGAGAAGGTAGGGGTTTTTGATGTTTCACATATGGGTGAATTCTGGGTCAACGGTCCGCGTGCCCTCGATTTTCTTCAGTACATTACCTCCAATGATGTTTCAGCACTGACCGACGGCAAGGTGCAGTACACATGCTTTCCGAACGGTAATGGGGGGATTGTGGATGATCTTCTTGTTTACCGCCTGACGGCCGAAAAGTACCTGCTTGTTGTCAATGCGGCGAACATAGAAAAGGATTGGGAGTGGTGCGTTAAGCATGCTGCCCGTTTCGGAATTGAGACCGGGCCCGGGAAGGCAATGCATAATGCCTCTGAATGGACCGCGCAGCTGGCAGTACAGGGCCCCCTGGCCCTTAAGGCCATGCAGAAACTGACGGATGAGCCGGTTACGGAGATGGAATACTACACCTTCAAGGTGCTTAAATTTGCAGGAATAGAAAACGTTATATTTTCCACCACCGGTTACACGGGTTCCGGAGGCTGCGAGATCTATGTCAGGAATGAAGACGCACCGCGTCTCTGGGAGGAGGTCTTCAGGGCAGGAGAAGAGTTTGGCATCAGGCCGGTAGGCCTTGGCGCAAGGGATACCCTTCGTCTTGAGATGGGGTTCTGCCTCTACGGTAATGACATCAATGATACAACCTCGCCGATTGAAGCCGGACTGGGCTGGATTACGAAGTTTGTCCCCGGAAAGGACTTCATCGACAGGGACCTGCTTCTCAAACACAAGGAAGAGGGAACGGAGAGACGGCTGAAAGCCTTTGTCATGATTGACAAGGGCATCCCAAGGCAGCATTATGAGGTTGTGGACGGGGCCGGAAATATAATAGGGGAGGTAACTTCAGGCACCATGTCACCGATGCTGAAACAGGGCATTGGCATGGCATACCTGGCCAGAGGATTCTGGAAAACGGATACTGAAATATTTATCCGTGTAAGGGGCAGGGACCTTAAGGCTAAGATTGTTGCTCTCCCGTTCTACAAGCAGTGATCTGCGCCTTAAAACAGTTCGCGTGATGAAAGTAAGGGACCTTGAAATATGCTTTACTCCCGCAATTTTCGATGCGTTTGCCGACAGTGATGCTGTTGTGGTCGTCGTTGATGTCCTGCGTGCCACAAGCTCCATCTGTACTGCTTTTGCCAACGGAGTAAGCGAGATTATTCCCGTTGCCACCGTGGAGGAGGCCAGGGAGATGAAGGAAAGAGGTTATCTCCTCGCGGCCGAGCGCGACGGTTTCGTGCTTGACTTTGCCGATTTCGGGAACTCGCCGTTTAATTTCAGTGCGGAGAAGGTCAGGGGGAGAACCGTGGTCTACAGCACCACCAATGGGACGGGTATAATGAAACGGGCCTCGGAATGTCATGATGTGGTCATAGGCTCATATCTCAATTTTACTTCGCTCTGCATGTGGCTGGAGAAACAGGACCGGAAAGTGGTGATTGTCTGTGCCGGCTGGAAGACCCGTTTCAGCCTTGAGGATGCCGTCTGTGCAGGAGCCATAGCCGACAGGCTGCTCAGAGGTGGCAGGTTCACTACTGTCTGCGACTCGGTGCATGCTGCAACCGATCTGTGGAGGGCTGCTGAGGCCGACCTGACGGGCTATATTGATAAAGCCGCACAGAGATCCAGGTTGAGAGACAAAGGGCTGGATGACTGTCTGGAATATTGTCATACATTTGATGTGACGGATGTAATACCGGTAGTGAGGAACGGCAGGCTGGTAGCCATGCTGCAAGGGCCACAAGGTCCGGAGACACCTTCTCTCCCCGGGGACGGAATAACGGAAACAAACTAATCAAAATAAACTTTTAGAACATGAAAAAGCACAATTTTTACGCAGGACCTTCAATCATGCCTCAGTATACCAATGAGAAGGTGATTGAAGCGATCAGGGATTTCGAAGGAACAGGCCTCTCAATCATGGAGGTCTCTCACCGCAGCAAGGAGTTTGTGACAGTTATGGATAGCGCTGTCGCACACGTGAAGGAGCTTCTTGAAGTCCCGGCCGGATATTCGGTCATCTTCATAGGTGGCGGAGCAAGCCTCCAGTTTGCAATGGTGCCGATGAACATGCTTGAGAGGAAGGCAGCTTACATCAACACCGGCGAATGGGCAGGCAAAGCCCTGAAAGAGGCTAAAATGTTCGGTGAGGTTGTAGAAGTAGCTTCCTCCAAGGACCGTAACTTCAATTACATTCCCAAAAACTATGTTGTTCCTGCTGATGCTGACTATTTTCACATCACAACCAACAACACAATCTTCGGTACCGAATGGAAGAAGGATCCTGACGTGGCCATACCCGTTGTGGCAGACATGTCTTCGGATATTTTCAGCCGTCCGTTAGATGTCTCCAAATATGCAGTCATCTACGGCGGCGCCCAGAAGAACCTTGCACCTGCCGGTGTGACATTCGTGATTATCAAAGACGATGTCCTCGGTAAAGTCACCCGCCCCATCCCGACGATGCTTAACTACAAAACTCACATCGAAAAGGAGTCAATGTTCAATACACCACCTGTTCTTCCGGTGTTTGCAGCTCTTAAGACCCTTGAATGGCTGAAGCATAAGGGTGGAGTAGGGGCAATGCATAAGATCAACCTTGAGAAGGCTGCCCATCTTTACGACGAGATTGAGCGAAGCAAGCTGTTCAAAGCTACCGTACCTGATCATGAGGACAGGTCAATAATGAATGTATGTTTCGTCATGGCTGACAGCTATACTGAACTTGAGAAGGAGTTTGCCGCGTTTGCCAAGTCAAAGGGCATGATAGGTATTGAAGGACACCGCTCTGTAGGAGGCTTCCGTGCCTCTCTTTACAACGCTATGCCGCTGGAAAGCGTCAGGGCACTGGTTGATTGCATGAAGGAGTTCGCGAATAAATATTAAAAGAAGAGACCATGAAAATTCTTGTAGCTACAGACAAACCGTTTGCACCCGTTGCCATAACCCAGATACGCAAGGTGGCTGAGAAGGGTGGGCATACACTGGTCCTGCTCGAGAAATACAAGACTCCGCAGGAGCTTCACGCTGCGGCAGCAGATGCCGACGCCATGATAGTCCGTTCAGATATCATAGATGAGGCGGTGATAGCTGCAGCACCCAGGCTCAGGATAGTTGTAAGAGCCGGCGCAGGCTATGACAACCTTGACCTCAATGCATGCACGGCACGCAACGTTGTGGCAATGAATACACCCGGACAGAACTCCAATGCGGTCGCTGAACTGGCCTACGGCATGATGGTTTATTCGGCCCGCGGAGGATTTGACGGCAAGACAGGATCAGAGCTTGCCGGAAAGAGTCTTGGCCTTCACGCCTTTGGTAACGTGGGGAAATGCATGGCGCGGATTGCGACAGGTTTCGGCATGAAGTGCTTTGCCTTTGATCCGTTCGTTGACGGAAAAGTCATGCTTGAAGCAGGCGTTACACCCGTTGAGACGCTGGAAGAGCTCTATACCGCCAGCCAGTATGTATCACTGCACATTCCTGCCAATGACAAGACGAAGAACTCCATCGGTGAAAATCTGCTCTCACTCATGCCGCAGGGAGCCGTGCTGGTGAATACCGCCCGCAAGGAGGTCATCAATGAGGCCTCGCTTGTCGCGATCATGGAGAAGAGGAGTGATCTGAAGTATCTGTCAGACATCGCCCCGGACAATGCGGAGGTCTTTGCAACCAAATTTCCCGGACGCTTTTTCTTCACCCCTAAGAAGATGGGAGCCCAGACGGAAGAGGCAAATATAAACGCAGGAGTGGCTGCAGCCAGGCAGATTGTTGCTTTCTTTGCAACAGGTGACGAAACCTGCAGAGTAAACAAACCCAAATAGAAAACAGAATTTTAATATATGGCTGTTGTTAAACCTTTCCGGGGGCTGAGACCGCCGGCCGGTATGGCGTCGGAGATCGCCTGTCTGCCCTATGATGTGATGAATTCCCAAGAGGCCGCCGTGATGGCGCAAGGCAGAGAAAAATCATTGCTTCATATAACCAAATCGGAGATAGACCTGCCGGAAGGCACTGACGTGCATTCCGAAGAGGTCTACCGCAAAGCTGCGGAGAATTTCGCCGAATGGCAGAAGCGTGGATGGCTGGTTCAGGACAGCGAGTTGCACTATTACATCTATGCCCAGACAATGAATGGCCGTACTCAGTATGGCATAGTTGGCGCAGCATCAGTGAGCGACTACCTCTCAGGGGTGATTAAAAAGCATGAGCTCACACGCCCCGACAAGGAGGAGGACCGGATGGTACACGTCAGAGCCAATAATGCCAATATTGAACCTGTGTTTTTCGCATACCCTGCCGTTAAGGAACTTGACAGGATTGTTGAACGGATAGTCAAAAAAGAGAAGCCGGAATATGATTTTGTTGCCGCGGATGGCATAGGTCATCATTTCTGGGTGGTATGGGATGAAAAGACAAATGCTTCCATCGAAAAGATCTTCTCTGAAAAAGTGCCCTTCATATATGTTGCCGACGGTCATCACAGGACCGCAGCAGCCGCTCTTGTTGGGAAGGAAAAGAAGGAGAAGAACCCCGCACACAGGGGCGATGAGGAGTATAACTTTTTCCTGGCAGTTCATTTTCCTGACAATCAGCTCAGGATAATCGATTATAACCGTGTGGTGAAAGATCTGAACGGGATGACAGCCGCGCAGTTTCTTGCAAAGCTGAAGGAGTCTTTCGAAATAAGTGAGAAAGGGACAAAAACCTACAGGCCCCGCAAGCTTCACAACTTCGGTATGTATCTTGACGGCCGGTGGTACAGTCTAAAGGCCAGGAAAGGCACCTATGATGACGCTGATCCCATCGGTGTGCTCGATGTAACAATTCTCACCAACACGGTACTTATGCCGCTGCTTGACATCCAGGATCTCCGAAGGTCGAAGCGTATTGACTTCATTGGAGGCATAAGGGGCCTTGGCGAGTTGAAGAAGAGGGTCGACAGCGGGGAGATGAAAGTGGCTTTTGCGCTTTATCCGGTCTCGATGAAGCAGCTGATTACCATTGCTGATACAGGCAATATCATGCCACCCAAGACCACGTGGTTTGAGCCTAAACTGAGAAGCGGACTGGTGATACATAAACTTGACTGAAAAACAGGGAAACGCCCTGATGAACAGCATCGCGGAGAACATACAAAAGCTGCTTGCCGAACTGTCCACGGAGGTAAAAGTTGTCGGTGTGACAAAGACACGGACCACTGAGGAGGCTCTTGAGGCATATTACGCCGGTCTTCGCATTTTGGGAGAGAACCGTGTGCAGGAGATGGCTATAAAAAAGAACCTCCTGCCCCCCGGCATCTCATGGCATCTGATTGGCCACCTGCAATCGAACAAGGTTAAACAGGCTGTGGCCGCAGCCTCGGTCATTGAATCAGTTGACTCCCTCAAGCTGCTCCGGCTGATTGACCGGGAGGCTGAAGCGCAGGGGAGGGAGGTTGGTTGCCTGCTTCAGATCCATATAGCCACTGAAGAGACCAAGACCGGGTTCGGGCTTAACGAAGTTCTGGAGTCAGACTGGGCCGCAGTTGCTGCTTCACTCAGGTCAGTAAAAATATGCGGTGTAATGGGTATGGCCTCCTTCACCGATGACACGGTAAGGGTAAGGGCGGAATTTAAAACCCTGGCCACGACTTTCAGACAGATGCGTGAGGCTCACTTTGCCGCCTACAGCCATTTCAGGGAGATATCAATGGGCATGTCAGGCGACTGGCGGGTGGCAGTTGAGGAGGGAAGCACAATGATACGGGTTGGAACACTTATATTTGGAGAACGAACAAAAAGATAAAATGAGTACAATAAACACACGTTACCTGGGGCTCGACCTTAGCAGTCCCGTTATAGCCGGAAGTTCAAATTTTACATCCAAGGTTGAGTCGATAGTTGAAGCAGAGGCGGCCGGCGCGGGTGCCGTGGTGCTGAAGTCCCTGTTCGAGGAACAGATCGTATCCATGGCCCACTCAATGGCTGCAAAGGAGTCGTACCCTGAGGCTGATGACTATCTTCACTACTATACCCGGACCAACAGTGTGGAGACCTATCTTGACCTGGTGGCAAAGGCACGCAAGAGCGTAAAGATACCCGTCATTGCAAGCATAAACTGCTTTTCACCAAAGGGATGGATCGATTTTGCAGTAGATATAGAGAAGGCCGGAGCAAGCGCCCTGGAGGTAAACATATTCTTTATTCCCGTGGATAAGCATCAGAGCAGCAATGATTCTGAGGCTGTGTACTTTAAGATCATAGATAACCTCCGGAAGAAACTAACGATACCCGTTAGTGTTAAGATCGGACTGCGGTTCTCCAACCTCCTCAATTTTACCTGGCAGATGCATAATCACGGTGCTACCGGGATTGTCATGTTCAACAGGTTTTATGAGCCTGACTTTGACATCAATAACCTGAATGTGGTGCCGGCATCCGTGCTTTCAAACCCCGTGGAACAGCGGTATGTACTGCGCTGGGTTGGTATGGTCAGTGCGCAGGATATGAAGATGGATATCTCTGCCTCTACAGGTGTCTACACCGGTGAGGATGCCATCAAGTACCTCCTTGCCGGGGCAACAACCGTGCAGGTCTGCTCAGCACTGTACAAACGGGGCTTTACCGTTATAACAGAGATCAACGAGGCAATACGCCGGTGGATGGATGGTAAGGAATTCAAAACACTGGACGATTTCAGAGGCAGGCTCAATTACAGGAATATTGAAAATCCCTCACTCTTCGAGAGGTCTCAGTTCATGAAGCACTACAGCTCCTATATCTAGCAGAGGGTCATCTTTTCAGAACAGTAATCAGTTCCTCAGCCAGCTTCAGTTTCAGAGGGTCAAATTTCACTTTTTCATTCTGAAGACGAAAGATTATCTCTGCCCTGTCTCTGTCATTCAGGGAGACAGAGCAGGTATCAAGTACGGTGAAACATTCGAGTGATGTAAGGTAGTCGCCGGCAATAAATGCCTCGGTCAGCGCCACGGCATACCCGGAGTAATCGAGTCCCGACTGCCAGCAGGAGGCGGCAAGCATGGTTTTGGAACCATGGTTGGAGACAGAGGTTAGTGCCTCAACCACTTCCGCCTGGCATGATCTCTCTTTCATATCATTGAAGAAGGCCGAAATGATGAGTTTCAGTCCGTCATCGCGGCTCTCATCATAGAAACGGGCCAGCAGCCTTACTGCTCCCTCAAAAGGTTCTTCGGTCCGGAGTATACTAATACGGGCATTAATCTCGTTATACTTTCCGTTGAGGAGTATTTTACTCAGCTCCGCAAGTTTTTTATCTGACTTTATCATGGTTGAAAATTTGGAACAAAATTATGTCTAATAATAACTTAAGGGCGCGTTTGATTAATAAAAAATAAAGTGCTAATTTGGTCGGATGTATGCCTGTGAACTCTAAAACAATAATCATTATGAACAGTAAGCTTAAAATTCTGCCACTGATCCTGGGAGTGTCAGCTCTCTCGATCTGTCTGGTTGCAACATCCTGTAAAGGAAAGACCAAGGGAGAGGGGACAAAGGATACGGAGGAGACCATCAGCGCTGATGAGCAGACGATGGAGCAGATAAAGAATGCCGAGAAGGTGTTCAATGCACTGCCCACCCCGCTTGAGGTAGCTCAGCTGATCAAGGAAGCAGGGGCAAAGTTTGATGCTTCACTGCTGAATCCTGTGGAGAACAAAAGCAATTACACCACAAGCAAGAGCATGGCTCTGAACCTCGGGATTTTTGTATGTGACCTCAGTTTTGCAAGCATGTATGATGAGACAACACTGCTGATCAATTACATGGAGGCTGCTGAAGACATGGCTACCGGACTGGGGATTATTGATGCCATCGATGAGACAACCATCGAGAGGCTTGAGCAGAATATCAACAACCGTGACGTGATAATGGAGATCGTTTCGGAGACCTTCCTTAATTCACAGGCCTACCTGGAAGATGATGAGCAGCATGCAGTTGCTGCAACGATTATAACTGGCGGCTTCATTGAAGGGCTTTACATATCCACCAACATGGTTGACATGAAGAACTTCAAGGGCAATAAACTTGTAGGTACCATTGCTGACCAGAAGATGTCTGTCGATGACCTTATAAGGCTCCTGGAGACATATAATGATAACACGGCCATCCGCGAGCTGTTAGGGCCCGTCCGCGAACTGAAGACCCTTTTTGACAGGATCGAACGTTCCACGACTCCCTCTTCGGCTGAGTATGATGAGACCACCGGAGTGACAGAGATTACAGGTTCGGCAAGGAGTGAGCTGAAGCCGGAGACCTTCCTTGCCATAAAGGACAAGGTGGCAGAGATCAGAAACATTTATGTAAAATAGATACCGATGAGACAGCTTATACAGACTTTACTGATAACAGTGCTCCTCTCCCTGCTGGGTCCGGGTGAAGCTGCTGCACAGTGCAAGGGATTTGCCAAGTCGCTCTGCAAGAAAGAGCTGGGCGCCTATCTCCATGACGGTAACTATCATGCTGCCGTGCTTGTTGAGGGCGAGGAGGCAGAACTCTACAAGACCTTCTATTCAGACCTCGAGTACCGTCTTGCCATATGCGGTGCTGACGGCCTGCCTCCGGTGGAGTTTACGGTAATGGATGCCACCGGCAAGGTGCTCTATTCAAACAAGGAGGGAGCGCTTACCAACATCTGGGATTTCAAACTTGAGGCCAGCCAGCAGCTGAAGATAGTTGTCAAGGTGACAACCTTTGGAACACGTGATCAGCTGCCCGCCAGCGGATGTGTTGCCATAATGTTCGGGTTTAAGGCAAAATAGGGTTTTGATACTTTTATGAGGAGGGTGACTCATTACAATAATGAGCACCCTTTTTCATTTTTGTCCCTCTTCAAACAGGGTCCGGCATCTGGCACAGAGGTTACTGCTCTTCTGGTCAATGTCTTCAACATAGGTGCTCGACCGCATTACGCATGACGGCACATGACAGTGAATCAGTCCGAATGTGTGACCGAGTTCATGAATGACCTCCTTAACTGTCCTTGAGAGAAGCAGCTCGTCATCCTGCTTCATGCCGTACAGCTCGTTCCTGAGACGATAAACGGAGGCAATTGCGGCCTGATGGTTCAGCATGGCCTGTCCGAATATGTAAGTCAGAATGGGGATGAAGATGTCAACCTTATACAGGCCCAGGAGTTTTCCGTATTCGCCCGAGGTACAGAGCGGCAGATCATGAAGCAGCCTGTTGCCGTCATACTGTCTCCTCGCCGGGTTGTAATAGGGATCAAGATCCAGACGACACTCCTCTGTGGTTACCGGGAGACGAAATTCCGCCTCGGTTGACAGGACGATCCTTCCGAGAAATTTTTTCTCGAATGAACCGCAGGCAAGCAGTATGATTTTGTTCTCTTTCAATGACCCGGAATCTTTGGCAGTTACTCCTTCTGCTTCAGATCATACTTCCTGATCTTGTTGTAGAGTGTCACTCTGTCGACGTTCAGGGCCCTGGCTGTGCGTGAGATGTTCCATTCATACTTTTTGAGAATCAGCTCAATATGCCTCTTCTCAAGTTCCTCAAGGCTCTCAACCGAACTACTGATGGCCGCTTTGCCCATGGGGAGATCCTTCAGTTTTATCTCCTTGCCGTTACCAATTACAATGGCACGCTCAATCATGTTCTCAAGCTCGCGAACATTCCCCGGAAACTCGAACTGTTCAAGCTGCTTAAGCGCCGCCGGCTCAATTGTGATCATGTCACGGCTCATTGAGGTGCAGTATTTTTTTATGAAGTGTGTGACAAGCAGCGGTATGTCGTCAGTACGCTCACGCAACGGCGGCACGGTTATGTTTACAACATTCAGCCTGTAATAGAGATCCTCACGGAAGGTGCCGCTCTGAACCATGCTCTTCAGGTCTCTGTTGGTTGCACAGATGACCCTGAAATCCGATGATATCTCCCTGTTTCCGCCAACCCTTATAAAGCTTTTAGTCTCCAGTACCCTCAGCAGTTCAATCTGCATCTTAGGTGATATTGTGGCTATTTCGTCAAGGAAGATAGTGCCCCCGTCGGCCATTTCAAACCTGCCCTTGCGGTTGAAGGTGGCGCCGGTAAATGCCCCTTTCTCATGCCCGAACAGTTCGCTCTCGAGCAGGCTCTCGGTCAGTGCGCCGCAGTGGACACTTATCAGAGGAAAATATTTACGTGATGAGTTTGAGTGAATAGCCCTTGCTACCAGCTCTTTCCCGGTGCCGCTCTCACCGGTGATAATTACCGAGGAGTTTGACTGGGCCACACTCTCAACCTGCTTAAGTACATTTTGTATGGCTTCACTCTTACCGATGAGGTCATCTATATCCTCAAGTGTTATGACCCTGCTTTTGAGGGCTTCATTTTCTGTTCTGAGTGATATCTGGGCGGCAGCGTTACGTATCAGGTGCGACAGGTCATCAGGGTCAAAAGGCTTGGTGACGTAATCAAAGGCCCCGTCTTTCAGCGCCTGGACTGCAGTATCAACGGAGGCGAAGGCGGTCATTATGATCACAATGGAATCCCTGTTCAGGGCTTTTATGCGCCTGTGCATCTCCATCCCGTCCATGCCCGGCATCTTTATATCTGCAAGGATAATATCAAACTCCCGGTCCTCCAGAAGGTGCAATGCCTTCTTGGCATTTTCGGCGCACTCTACGTGGTACCCGTCTTCGATGAACCAGTTCAGCAGGGAATCCCTGACGGATTCCTCATCGTCTACTATCAGTATGGAAATCTTTTCTGCCATGGCTTCGGCTTATACTTTTCTTAAAGGAAAAATCAGTGAAACAGTTGTTCCCCTTCCTACCACGGAGTCTATCTCCACCTTTCCGTTGTGGTTCTGTACAATTCCGTGAACTATGGGGAGGCCCAGCCCAATCCCCCTGGCATCATGCTTTGTAGAGAAGAAGGGCTCGAATATATGCTGGATGTCTTCGGGCGATATGCCTGAACCGTTATCGGTTATCTCGATCCGGATGGTGTCTTTGTCAGGATTAAGGGTTCTCATAATTATCTCACCATTTTCGGTTACCGCCTCTGATGCATTCACCAGCAGAGCGATACATGCCTGTTTTATCTGGTTAGGACTGCAGAATATGATGTCAGCCCGTGCAGAGAGGTCTGTGAGAAAGGTGATATTGGCAATCCTGATATGATACATCATAAGCTCATAAGTTCCCTGCAGTACCTCATGGAGGTGCTTTTCCTCAAAGTCCTCCTGGTCCTTGCGCGAGAAGTCAAGAAGGCCTTTCACTATGTCGCCGCACCGTTTGGTCTCGGTCTCAATAAGCTTAAGCTGCCTGAGCATATTCTCCCTCTTTTCAGAGGTGATGTCGGGGTTGCTAAGTTGTTTGTAGACGAGTTTTGTGTAAATCAGTATACCAGACAGAGGATTATTTATCTCATGTGCCACAGAGGCCGACAGCTTACCAAGGGAAGCAATCCTTTCAACGTTGATCAGTTCATTCTGTGCTTCAGATAGCTCTTCTGACTTTTTCTGCACCTTGTACTCAAGTTGTTTTGACCAGTTCTCAAGCTCATCGGTGGCCCGGTCAATGTGGTCAAGCATGTTGTTAAATGCCTGCGAGACCATCTTCATATCATCAAGCAGGTCAGGCTTAATCTCAAGTCTGGTGCTTATCTCACCGGCAGACACTGCCTCACTGGCCGTAATAATGCTATTCAGAGGGTCCTTTATCCGCTTCCGGGTAAAGAGGATAAGCGTTGAGACAACAATAGCTGTCAGCATCAGGGCCATAAGGAGAAATTCGGCGGATGATTTGTGCAGGGCGTTGTCGAGGTCTTTCAGGGGCATTCTTATTATCAGCGAACCCAGGACTTCGTCAGTCTCCCTGTGGGCATGACATGAGGCGGTATAACATGACATCTCATTGAGGATGGGTCTCCTGATGAGCATGTGCCTCTGTCCCGGCCTGTTGGGGTTCATGCTGCAATCGCTCTTTTCATCAATAATCATGTAGCTCCGCTCTTTCCTGGAGAACATCTCGCTGAGATTGGAGTGACATGAGATGCAGTCGGGATTACTGTGGCTTTCTGTCTCAGCGGTGAAGGAGGAATAGGCAAGATTTTCATTCTGATCATACAGGTTCACGTCGTCAATTCCGGGCATGTTATTGATGATGTCAAGAGTGCTGTGCAGGGTGCTCTTGTCATTCTCAAGCATCGATTTGTAAAGGGATCCCTCAACGATTGCCCCAACATTGTTCCCGTTCTGTTTGAGGACAGTGTTGAAATAGTTTACATAAACGGTTCTGAAGATCAGGCTGAAGGAGATGAACAGGACTACGGCAGATACCGTGATTATGCCCACAACTCTCCCATAGATAGTTGATCTGAGCCTGAGGAAACCGGGAAAGCGTGTCAACCACGGTCGGCCGGGAGCCTTGTTGTCACCGGATCTTGCCATAACAGGTGCTTTTAGCTGTAAAACAACTCTTTGCATTTACCGCCTCGTTAAGGAGATGACAAACGCAAAGAGTGTGTAAATTTTCTACAATGTACAAAAAAAACTCGTATTCAGAGAAAGAAGCAGACTGTGTACCCGTTGGACGTTCAGCGCGGCATCTCAAGGAACCTCACCTGGAACTCCTCCCATATTTCAGGTCCGAACTCCTCCAGCAGCCCTTCCTTGAATTCACCGCCGTCCTGGAGAACCACATGGGCATATCTGACATCATTGGTCCCGGGCATCACTGAAAGGAAGTCCCTGATTCGGGCAAATTCCTCCTTCAGATAGTCCGCGTATTTCCCGGCCAGGTTCAGGAGGCGCGAATCCTTCTCCCAGTTCTCTGGTTCAATGGCATATATCCATCCCTCATCATACGGAGAGCTGTTGACGATTTCACTGTCGCCAAGAATCAGTTCATTCCTCGTAACTATCGTTCCGCTGACAGGTGATTTGATATTGAGCTGCTTCCCGTTCTGGATCAGGGAGAGGACATGGTCTCCCTTGCGCACTTTCTCACCGGGCGACTTCATTTTAACTCTTGTTATGGGGCCCGTGATGTGCTGCAGGAAATCATCAATTCCCACCTTTACGATTCCGTTTTTCTCCATGAAAGCCCACGTATGGCCTTTATCAAAAAGGATTCCGGCCGGGGTAACAAGCGATTTCAGGCTGAAGGCGGCCATGCGCGGCCTGGCCGAAACAACAGGTAGTTCAGTACCGGCACGGGTGATGCGGTACAGAGCAAACGCAACAAGTGACACCGCCGCGATGACCCATAGCCATCCCCTGAGTGACGAAGTTCCTTCGCTGCCGGCAGTTACGATGGTCTGATCAGTCACCAGCGTTTCACTCCTGGCAATGCCTTCTCCGCGGGCGAGGGGGCTGAAGCCGGCGCCAGCCATATAACGCTGGCCGTCGTTAAGGATATACCGGACAAGGTCCGACTGAGCTCCCGTTGCCGGAACCGTTGTTGCAACAGCATAAATGTTGTTGCAGAGTGTTTTCGGGTATTTGCCAATGTAAACGCCCCTGCTGAAGCTGTTGCAGTCGGCATAGAACTGTTCGAAATATTCAGACTGGCCATTATTGTTGACATCAACAGGGATAATGGCTATGCCCGGCAAGATCGCCATTCCGGAAGCGTCAGTGATATCAGACAGCCTGCAGAAGGCCATGGCATCAGGGTTTGTATTCAGCTGAGCAATCAGCTCATCCGGTGATTTTACCGCCGATGCTTTAATGAGGGCAGGCTCTGCACCTGTAAAACGGGAAAGAGCAAGCAAGACCGATTCATCATCAAGGATCCAGGCTGAGACCGGTGCGTTGTTATCATTCCCCAGGATCTGGCCCCAGCTCAGATTCACCTCAGATGTTATTATCTGAAGGAATTTTTGAGGAGAGATACCTGCAATTTGAATATCTGCAAGATGGCGGCTGGCAGTGCCGGTTACCGGGATGATTACTTCGCGGCCGACAACGATATGCCAGGCAGCTTCTTCCCCTGCCAGACCTGATGAAAGGTCTGTAAGAAACCTGATATCAGCATCTGCATTCTGTTCCGAAGGCAGAATTTTCACCTCTGTTCCGGGATTGCCACTCCGGAATCCATCTATCCACATGGCTGTCAGGGATTCTGTCTCTGGAACAGTTGTTACTGAGACCCTGTTTAAGTCTCTTCCGGCAGTCTCCCTGCCATCTGTCTGACCTGATACGAGGCATGTATTCAGCAGGGCCAGGCAGAACATTAATAATATTACTCTTTTCATATCTGTGATTGTTGATTTCTGTTCCGTTAACTGTGAGTCGCTATCCAATTAGTATGCCAATCGTTGTAATAAACACATAATGAGGTATATAAAAAGTGCATGGTTATTTAATTCCAATCATTACTGTTGAGAAAATATACATAAAATCTAGTTGGTATTGATAATGAGCATAAAATGAGATAGATATGGCAATGTTTAAAATATATACACCTATTGAAAAAATCAACACTTTCAAAATATTAAATATGTATATTTCAGTAAATCAGTATGTAAACGATTATAGGCGAACAGGATTAATCAGCATAAGTCAATTTTGCTTTATCATTTTGTCGTGATCGCTGCTTTAATTATATTTGTTAGAGATGACTGCCAATAACTGAGGAGAAGCCTTTCAAAACCAGACTCTCTTTAATTAAAAATTATAAGGCCAGGAGGTACTCCTTAAGCCAGATATACAACCAAATAATGAATAAGCCTGATAATCAGATAATAGTGATCTTTGGCGGCAGAGGCGACCTTGCCATGCGGAAGATTGTGCCGGCTCTCTTTGCCCTCTATACCCAGGGAATCATGCCTGCGAAGTTTGCAGTTCTGGCCACGGGCAGAAGCAAAGTCACGGACGAAGCCTATCGTGAGGAGGTGCGCGAGGCACTCAAGGAGCTGATTACCGCAAAGGATGAGAAGGCTGCGAATGATTTTGTCATGTCGTTTTACTATATTGACCTCGATCCTTCGGTCAGGGAACACTACAACCGCCTGCCTGATAAGCTTGAGATAATGAGACAGAGAACCGGAGGAGGAGCAAACACACTTTTCTATCTCTCAGTTCCGCCTGAGCTATATGATCAGATTCCCCGCAACCTTGCCCTTCAGGGTCTGAACAATGAGGGTGACGGCTGGAAAAGAATGATCATTGAAAAACCCTTCGGATATGATTATGCCAGCGCCACAAAGCTCAACAGGGCCGTATTGGAGAACTGGACTGAAAGTCAGATTTACCGCATTGACCATTACCTGGGTAAAGAGACTGTGCAGAATATTCTCGTCACGCGTTTCTCAAACGGAATTTTTGAGCCACTCTGGAACAGAAACTTTGTTCACCACGTTGAAATCACCTCATCAGAGAGCCTGGGTGTTGAGATGCGGGGGGCTTATTACGAGCGTGCCGGGGCTCTCCGTGATATGGTCCAGAACCACCTGTTGCATCTAGTCGGTTTCATAGCCATGGAACCGCCTTCATCTATTGATTCTACATCCATCAGAAATGAACTTGTAAAGGTATTTGAATCGCTGAGACCCATAAAGATTGAAGAGGCAGGCAGTATGGCCATCCGAGGACAGTATACCGGTTCGCATGTCCGGGGAGAATGCTTCAAGGGATACCGTGAGGAGGAGAATGTTGACCCGGGCTCAAAGACCGAAACCTTCGCAGCGCTCCGGTTCTATATTGATAACTGGCGGTGGGGAGGAGTACCTTTCTATATACGTACTGGCAAGCGGCTTCCCACCAGAGTCACGGAGGCGGTGATACACTTCAAGCCTACGCCACACTCCCTCTTCTCAGCCAAGGATTCATGCGATGGGTGCAACCAGCTGATAATCAGAATTCAGCCCGACGAGGGGATGCTGCTTAAGTTCGGAATGAAGATACCGGGCGCCGGATTCAATGTAAAGAATGTCAACATGGACTTCCACTACTCTGACCTTGCTGCCGGGAGAATCCCCGACGCATACGAGAGACTGCTGTATGACTGCATGAATGGAGACTCCACCCTCTACACCAGATCAGATGCCGTGCTGGCTGCCTGGAAATTCCTTGATCCTGTTATAGAGGCCTGGAAGAACGATCATACCATCCCGGTTTATGGCTATCCGGCCGGGACATGGGGTCCGGAGCACGCCGATGACCTGATTGTGGAGCCGGAACTTACCTGGAGGTATCCGTGTAAAAATCTTGCAGATGATGGTGTTTATTGCGAATTATAATTAGTTTTATATTCAGATTACTATCGGTTATGCCACCTTCTGTCAGAGTATTCCCTACCCGCGAAGCCCTCGCTCAAAGCTTTGCGGCAATACTGATCAAGGACCTTGACCGAATTGAGCCTGATCATTACTACACTATCGCCCTCTCCGGCGGCTCAACACCGGAGTATATATTCAGCTACCTGTCTGATAATTATGCCGGAAGGATAAGCTGGGAGAAATTGTTTGTCTTCTGGGGCGACGAGAGGTGTGTGCCTCCCGAAGACCGGGAGAGCAATTACAGGATGGCTTATGAGAGCCTGCTCCAGAATGTCCCCATCCCTGATGCTAACGTCTTCAGGATCCGGGGCGAGGATGACCCTGCAGCGGAAGCAAAGCAGTATGCTGAGCTTGTAACAGGTGTGGTGCCCTTCTTTAATGGTCTCCCGCAGTTTGACCTTATGCTTCTCGGACTGGGTGATGACGGACACACCGCTTCCATATTTCCAGATAGGCCTGACCTTTTCACTTCATCAAAGCTTTATGAGGTGGCTGTCAAGCCTGGTTCCGGTCAGAAAAGGATCACTGTAACAGGAAGGCTTATCAACAATGCCTCCAAGGTATACTTTATTGTCACAGGAAAGGGTAAGGCATCCATGGTATCAAAGATCATAGAAGGTAAGAGCGGTTCGGATCAGTATCCGGCCTCACTTGTCAAACCGGCCTCAGGACATGAAGTATGGATGCTCGACAAGGAAGCCGCAGCGTTACTGAAGATATAAAATCATAAAAAAAACTCCAGGTATGATCACAGGAATTCTCAGAGAGACAGGAAATGAAAACAGGGTAGCCATTCTTCCCGGCGAAACAACCACCCTTAAAAAACTAGGGCTTGATGTGCTTGTCGAAGAAGGCGCCGGAGAAAAAGCCTTTGCTTCAGACGACGATTACCGGTCTGCAGGCGCTTCCATAGCCGGAAGAAAGGAGGTTATTGCCCGGGCCGACCTGCTCCTTACAGTCAACCCGCCGCTGAATGATGATCCGGGTTCCTTCAGGGAGGGACAGATGATCTGCACCGTTCTCGATCCGGTTGAGAACAGAGAGTGGCTTGAGAGAATTCGTCTCAGGGGAGTCACGGTTCTGGCGCTTGACCTTGTGCCGAGGATCACCAGGGCGCAGTCTATGGATATCCTCTCTTCAATGGCTACTGTATCAGGTTATAAGGCAGTGCTCGAAGCCGCGTCATTGCTGCCAAGGTTCTTCCCGATGTTCATGTCGGCTGCCGGCACCATAAAGCCTGCCAGGGTCCTTATCCTCGGTGCAGGTGTTGCGGGACTGCAGGCAATAGCCGTTGCAAGGAAGCTGGGTGCGATTGTGGAGGTTTTTGACGTCAGGTCTGCTGTGAAGGAGGAGGTCAAAAGCCTCGGCGGCAAATTCATAGAGGTTGAAGGAGCTGTGGAAGATGCCGCTGCAGGCGGATATGCCGTAGAACAGACCGCTGATTTCAAGAAGAGACAGCAGGAACTCATACAGCAACGAGCGGTGGCAGCTGATGTGGTCATAGCCACAGCCCAGATTCCCGGAAGAAAAGCCCCGGTGCTGATCGTGAAAGAGACTGTGGCGAAGATGAAACCGGGATCGGTGATAATTGATCTGGCCGCCTCCTCGGGAGGCAACTGCGAAGCGACTGTAAACGGCACCACCGTGGTCGTTCACGGTGTAAAAATAATTGGCAAATCAGATTATCCCGCCGACATGCCGTCCGATGCCAGCAAGATGTTCGGGAGCAATATAATCAATCTCCTGAAGATCATGGTCGATAAGGAGGGCAGGATAGTACCCGATATGGCCGATGAAATAATTAAGGGAACAACCGCCGTTCATGGAATGGAATATGTAAGCCCGAGAGTAATACAAATGCTTGAAATAAAACAGACTGCATAATGGAAGGAATTCTCGAATATTTTATGGTCAACAGAGGCATCATCTACATGGTGATTCTCTCGGTATTCCTGGGCATTGAGGTGATAAGCCACGTGCCGGCAA
This sequence comes from Bacteroidales bacterium, assembly GCA_041740815.1. Taxonomy (GTDB): domain Bacteria; phylum Bacteroidota; class Bacteroidia; order Bacteroidales; family VadinHA17; genus SR-FBR-E99. The sequence continues at coordinate 2,099 of JBGSLG010000066.1, read as the reverse complement.
TACTTCACACACCGCTGATGTCAGGCGCAAATGCAATACACGGGGTGGTAATAATCGGAGCGATTATAGTCATGGGACATGCCGAAACAACCGGAGCAATGATACTGGGTTTTCTCGCAGTCATCCTGGGTACCCTCAATGTTGTAGGAGGATTCGTTGTCACAGACAGGATGCTGGAAATGTTCAAAAAGAAAAAGTAAGGAACCCCTTTTGATATAAAAAGCAGCACCATGAATGATGTCTCTCAGTTTTCAGCAGGAATCTCGATACTTGAGATAACCTATATTCTTGCCTCTGTACTTTTCATACTTGGATTAAAGATGTTAAGCCACCCTCTCACCGCGAGGAGGGGAAATACACTGGCGGCAGCCGGCATGATAATGGCCATTATTGCAACTATTCTTTTTCACAGCAAGGATGGGGAGAAGATAGGCAATATAGGATGGATATTAATTGCAATCGCGATAGGGACCGCCATAGGGTGGGTCATCGCCAAAAGGGTAAAGATGACGGCCATGCCTCAGCTGGTCTCATTCTTCAACGGGATGGGAGGAGCAGCGGCCGCACTCATATCCATGATGGAATTTCCTCATGTCAGCAGTGAATTGATTGCCAGAACCGGCATGGCCAACGGTCATGTACTGGCCATTCTGCTGGGACTGGTCATAGGGTCAGTTTCATGGGCTGGTAGTATGATTGCTTTCGGCAAGCTCGATGGACGCATAGGCGACCTGCGGGTCAAGGCAATGAAATATGTCAACCTGACCATACTTGCTGTAATCGTTGGGTTTGTGGCGTACATCATGACGCGCGATGTTCAGACTTCAGCCGAGCTGATGCCTCTGATAATAATTCTGTTTGTGATCTCGGTTGCTTACGGTGTGCTGTTCGTCATGCCCATCGGCGGCGCCGACATGCCGGTGGTGATTTCGCTGCTCAACTCATTCACTGGTGTTGCGGCGGCGATGGGCGGGTTTCTCTACAGCAACCAGGCTATGCTCACCGGGGGGATCCTCGTGGGATCTGCCGGAACGATACTGACGGTGCTGATGTGCAGGGCCATGAACCGCTCGCTGCTCAACGTAATTGTAGGGGTGTTCGGCGGTGGCGGGCAGGCTGTTACAAATGCTGCCGGTACCATCAGGGAGATAACGGTGCCGGATGCAGCAGTACTGCTGAGCTATTCAAAGAAGGTGGTCATTGTTCCCGGTTACGGCCTTGCAGTGGCACAGGCACAGCATATATGCCATGAGCTCGACAAACTTCTTGAGGAGAAAGGGGTAGAGGTTAAGTACGCCATTCACCCTGTGGCGGGTCGTATGCCCGGGCATATGAATGTGCTTCTTGCCGAGGCGGACGTGCCATATGAACAGCTTATCGAGAGTGATGAGATAAATCCAGACCTGCCTAACACAGATGTACTGGTTGTCATCGGGGCAAATGACGTTGTCAACCCCGCCGCAGAGGATGATCCCTCAAGCCCGATATACGGGATGCCTATCGTCAAAGCCCGTGATGCACGGAATGTTATCGTCATGAAACGCGGTATGGGCAAAGGATATGCAGCAATAGAAAACATGCTCTTCTTCAATGACAAGACCCGCATGCTGTTCGGTGATGCCAAGTCAACTCTGCAGGCACTCGTAACGGAGGTGAAATCCCTGTAGGGAAGTCCACAGTCTTCAGTTTTCAGTCTTCAGTTTTCAGTCTTCAGTCTTCAGTCAATCAGTTAGTTAATGACTGCAGACTGTAGGCTGCCTACTGCAGACTTCTTTACCTTGTCTGTTCCGCAATTACTGAAGAAATGTGCCCCCAATATTTCTTATGGAACTTCAGGCTCTTTTTGTCGAGCATTGAGTGCAGTGTGGAAGGGGTGTCCTCGGGTGCGAATTTGATCAGTGCACGGTCTTCATACAGAGCTGAAACTTCCGGATGGAACTGGACGGAAAATACATTCGGAAATTTGCTGTGTGCGATCCCCTCCACAATCTTGCCGTCATGAGAGAGTGCCGTCACTTCAAATCCGGCGCCTACATCCTTCACTGACTGGTGATGATGGCTGTAAACCACCGGCTGCCACTTGCGGGATACCTTCACTG
>JBGSLG010000065.1:0-7758 GCA_041740815.1 Bacteroidales bacterium | reverse complement strand
CCGGCAACTCCGGCAGACGGTTATGATGAATTCAACAAATGGCTTCAGGAGAATGCCAAATATCCGATTGAGGTTGACCCAAAGGTCCGGCAAGTTGTAGTTGTTACCTTCAGGGTTAGCGCGGACAGTACCATCTACGATCTGAAAGCTGAGAGAACTGCAGGTGACCTCTTCACCCGCGAGGCCTTCAGGCTGATACGCGAGGGACCCAAGTGGGTTCCGGCCATGCGTAACGGACAGGCTATAGAGGAGACTGTCAGGGTGACTGTCGTTTTTAAGTAGAAAGTCCGAAAGTCAAAAGTCCAAAGGTCAGGAGTGATAATTGGCTAAAGACTTTAAGACTTCTGACTTTAAGACCTTAGACTTTTTGATACCTTTGTTGAAATTTAGCAGAATGAATTTAATTACTGGAAAGCGTGTGCTGGTGACGGGCGGAGCGGGGTTCATCGGATCATCGCTGTGTCACGACCTGCTGGAGCGCGATAATGAGGTTGTGTGCCTTGATAACTTCGCAACGGGTAAAAAAGATAATATCAGCGACCTTAAAGGCAATCACCGGTTCAAACTCATCGACGGCGACATCCGGGAGCCGGAGACCTGCGCAAAGGCAGTGAAGGGTGTGGATGTTGTCCTGCACCAGGCAGCCCTGGGCAGCGTGCCGCGCAGTATAGCTGATCCGGCCACCACCAATGCGGTTAATATCAACGGCTTTCTTAACATGATCATCGCAACCCGTGACGCAGGCATTAAGCGGTTTGTATATGCGTCGAGTTCCTCGGTCTACGGCGACTCTGCCGAGCTGCCCAAGGTTGAGGAACGTACCGGTAAGGTGCTGTCGCCATATGCAATCACAAAGATGGTCAACGAGGAGTACGCACGCATCTTCGGCTCGCTTTACGGCATGGAGACTGTCGGGCTGCGCTACTTCAACGTCTTCGGAAGACGACAGGATCCGAAGGGCCCATATGCTGCCGTAATCCCGAAATTCACCCAGCTCTTCATGAAATATGAGTCGCCTGTCATCAACGGCGACGGCAGCAACTCGCGCGACTTCACCTATATAGACAACGTGTTGCTGGCTAACAATCTGGCCGCCACGGTAAATAATCCTGCTGCCCTGAACCAGGCATACAATGTTGCCTGCGGTGATGTTTTCAACCTTAATGAGATGACCGCGATGCTCAGGGGATACCTGGCAGAGTATGATCCCAGGATAGCCACAGTGGAGCCGGTGCACGGGCCGACCAGGGCAGGAGATATACCGCACAGTATGGCCAGTGTTGGCAAGGCCATCGGGCTGCTCGGGTATAATCCGCAGGTGCTCTTTCCGGAGGGACTGAGGCGTGCCGTTGAATGGTATGTTGATAACCTCTAAGTCACTTATCTGAACAAGTGAAGGGTTCTTTTTTATCTTTGTGCTTATTGTCCTGAATCGCACGGCGTTTAATCGCCGATCAATCAGATATAGAGCACGTTAGACACGATTGCCGTGTGACTGACGAACCGGAGGATTAGTAAATAATCACTTTTGCCCGTCAGGGCAGGAGGATGTTAATTGTATCTGTATGGCTGAACCCAAACTTATTTATCTCCCGAAGATCCTTGATGACAGGGGTAATCTGACCTTCGTTGAGGAGAAGAAGCATTTCCCCTTCGTCATTAACAGGGTATACTGGATCTATGATGTACCCGGAGGCGAGTTCCGGGGCAGTCATGCCTTCCGCCGGAATGAAGAGCTTATTGCAGCGCTCTCCGGAAGTTTTGATGTGGTGCTGCACGACGGCAGAAGGGAATACCGCTTCTCGCTCAACAGGTCGTATGACGGGGTATATGTGCCAAAGATGGTATGGCGGAGGATGGAGAACTTCTCTACTAACTCACTGGCGCTGGTACTCTCATCAACCAATTTTGACGAGGATGATTACATCAGGAACTTTGATCAATTCATCAGGGAGGTGTCGCAATGAAGAGAATAACCATAAATGACTGCAGCATAACGGAGTTGCCCAAGGTGCAATTCAAGGCAGGCAACATGTCGATTGCCGACGGTGTCAGGGAGGTGCCCTTCAAGGTGGAGAGAGTATTCTGGATCTATGACATTCCTGCAGGTGAAGCAAGAGGGGCGCATGCTCATCATGAATGCCATCAGTTCATAATCGCCGCCAGCGGAAGCTTCGAGGTGGAGGTTGATGACGGCACAGAGAACAAAACCTTCTACCTGAACAGGCCGTTTTACGGATTGCACATCCCCCCCGGTATATGGGCACATGAGCTTAACTTTTCCGCAGGAGCGATATGCCTGGTGCTTACTTCACAGCTGTTTGATGATAATGATTATATAAAGGATTATGAGGAGTACCGGAGATTTATCCGCGCGGGAGAGAACCAGGGCTGAGTTTACTGACCTGCTGGATCTGAAGGCCCCGGGGTTACTGTGCTACTCCCCTTTCAGCTTCCTCCAAAAAGCCGATAGCACCGAGCTGTGTCGCGAGACATTCACTGACCCGCTCATAAGGGATATTGAAGGGGAGAAGGCTGAAGTATCTGTCACAGAGATCGAGGGACGGCGGACTTTTTTCGTCTGGAGGAACCTGCCCTGGGATTCAGCATATTTCAAGAGGAGGTTCATCAGGATTGATCTTATCCTGCCCGAACATGAAAGCATTGATATTGTTGGCAGGGCCGTCAGGCGTTTTACCGCGGAGGTCGCCGGTGACGCTGATTACATTCTTATCAGCATCCCATGTGAGGATATGCTTCTGATACAGGGGCTTTCGCGGACAGGCTTCAGGCTTGTGGAGACCCGTCTGAACTATTTCTTCACCGCTTTTGATACGGCTGTTCCTCCTCCGGTGCCGGTGAGAAGGGCAGTGATGAATGACATCCCGGTGTTAAGAGATATCGCTATGCGAATGAGAAACAGGTATGACAGGGTTCATGCTGACCCGGCCTTTGACTCCGCAGAAGCTGATGCCTACCTCGGTACTTTCATTGAAGAGTCGGTTAAAGGATTTGCAGATATGGTCATTGTACCGGACCTGCCCGGCAGGGAGCCTTTTGGGTTCCTTGCAGCCAATAATCCCGAAAAGGTTCTCGGTTACAACGTTGCGAAGCTGGTGCTGGCAGCTGTAGACGGCCGTGATCACAAAGGGTGGCTTGTTCATCTTCTCTCAGGGGTTATTGATGAGCTCCGGAAGCAGGAGACGGATATTCTCACTACAATAACCCAGGCATCGAACAGACCGGCTATCAGGACGTGGGAGAAGGCGGGGTTCAGACTGGGATTTGTGACACATGTTTACTCGTACACAAAGTGATGATCAGATTTCTTGACATTAAAAAGATAAGTGAGAGCTTTGAGCCGAAGCTCTCAGAGGCTGTTCAGCGGGCCGTGCACAGTGGATGGTATCTCCTGGGAGAGGAGGTGTCGGCGTTTGAGAAGGAGTATGCTGAATATACCGGGGCAGGGCATTGCATAGGCGTTGCCAACGGGCTTGACGCCCTCAGGTTGATCATGAAGGCATGGATTGAGATGGGAGTCATGAAGGAGGGCGATGAGGTAATAGTCCCGGCAAACACCTACATCGCCTCCATCCTGGCAATAACAGATAACCGGCTAAAGCCCGTTCTGGTTGAGCCGGACCTCAACACATACAATCTTGATCTCATGCTCATAGAGAAGCATATCACCCCGCGCACGAGAGCGATAATGGTGGTGCATCTCTATGGCAGAGCGTGCTGGTCAGAGGAGCTGGAACAGATTGCACGCAGGCATAACCTGAAGATCATTGAGGACAATGCCCAGGCGTCAGGGGCTGGTTTAAGTATAAAGTCTGAAAGTCATAAAGACCTAAAGTCAGACACACCGAAACGGACCGGGTCGCTGGGAGATGCAGCAGGTAACAGTTTTTACCCGGGTAAGAACCTGGGAGCACTGGGCGACGGGGGAGCGGTTACCACAAACGATGGTGAACTTGCTGCAGTGGTCAGGGCGCTGGCCAACTACGGATCGAACAAGAAATATGTAAACGATTACCAGGGACTTAATTCACGGCTCGATGAGATCCAGGCTGCTGTCCTTCGAGTTAAGCTGCTGCGGCTCGACGCTGACAACACCCGCCGATGCGAGATAGCCCGTTACTACATCAATAACATTACAAATCCTGATATTATCCTGCCATTTCACCGGCAAGCAGCAACCGGGAATATCAGCCCGACTTTCGACTTCTCACTTTCGACTTTCAACTTCTGTCTTTCCCATGTATGGCATCTGTTTGTCATCCGGCATCCGGAGCGCGACAGGCTTCAGCGGTACCTGACCGACAACGGCGTGCAGACGCTGATACACTACCCGTTACCACCTCATAAGCAGCAGGCGTTCCGGCAGTGGAACGGTATGAGTTTCCCGCTTACCGAAAAGATACATCGTGAGGTGTTGAGTCTTCCCATAAGCCAGGTGATGGAGGAAGATGAGTATGTCAGGGTCACAGAGTTAATCAACAGCTTCATATAGAATGCTAAGCATCATCTTATTATCGTACTACAGCAAAGGCCGGATAGCCGAGGCTTACAGGAAGGTCAGCGCTGTATTGGTCAGTGAGGGAATTCCGTTTGAGTTCATAGTGGTTGATGACGGGTCAGAGGATGACTCCTATGCCATGGCCCTGGAACTTGAAAAGGGCCATCCGAATGTCAGGGCATACCAGCTGAGCCGAAACTATACATCGAACTATGCCGTCTTTGCAGGTCTGAGTCTCTGTACAGGAAAATGCGCAACTTTTATCCCTGACGACGAGCAGCTTCCATATGCTAAGCTGGTTGAGATGTACAGGATGTGGGAGGCTGGCGAGAAGGTTGTCATTCCCTACCGTACAAAGCGGGATGACGGGATTTTCAACAACCTGGCAGCGAGGATGTTCTACCATATCATCAACCTGATGTCAGAGGTCAGGTTCCCGAGCGGAGGCGCCGACGCCTTTCTCATCGACCGCGAACTGATAGACCTTTTGAATGAGCGGATTCATCCGATCAACACAGCAATTGTGCCGGAGGTGCTGAGGCTTGGATTCAGTCCCCATTTCATCCCCTATGAAAGGGTCAAGGGTAATAACGAGAAGTCGAGGTGGACACTCAAGAAAAAGATTCGCTTCTTCAAGGACATATTTTTCTCCGGGTCAACGTGGCCTATCAGGATAATCACATGGCTTGGAATATTTTTTGCATTCGCTGCATTCTGTATAATCATATTTTACGGGTACATAGGCCTGTTCGGCAACCCGGATTTCTGGGGCGAGAAGCTTCCGGGGTGGACATCAACGGTTGTCATAATTGCATTTTTCTCTGGTATAATACTCTTCTCACTGGGCATCATTGCCGAGTATATCTGGAGGATCTACGAGGAGGTCAAGGGGAGGCCGGGGTATATCATCAGGCAGAAGAGGGATATGGACAACGGGCGATGAATGATGGTGGAAACAGGAGGATGAATGACGGTGTAGACAGGATGATGCAGGATGGCGCCAACATGAGGATGATGGATGGCGGAAGCAATACTATGGAAGACATAGGAGGCAGCACCAGGGGGGATGACAGAAACAGGACACAGGAATAATTTCAGGATCTTTTTATTTATGGCAGGGGCCTTATGCATGTTCTATGCATTGGTGTTCCGGCCCGTAACATATGAGGCACAGGGCGACTTTCCGGCGTATCTTGACCTTGCCAGGCAGATCTTTCACCTGCCAGGTGCCACTGACACAGACCTGGGTCACAGATCACCGCTTTATTCAATCATCCTGGGGCTTTTCCTGATGGTTTTCGGTGAGCCGCATTACCTTGAGGCATTGATGGTCTTTCAGTACGCGCTGATCTTTGCCTCCTCGCTGCTTGTATATAAGATAATACAACAGTTAACGGGCTCTACCGCTCCGGCATTTATTGCCGGAATTGCCGGAATCGCCAACCTTACAACAATTTTCTTCGGTTTCATGATTTTGTCGGAGACGCTTGCGATGTTCCTGTTTACCCTGACGGTCTGGCTGTTATTGAAATATTTAAAAGAACCGCGCACCGGCCGGGGCCGGATAGCGGTAGCCGGATTGGTCATGGGCCTGCTGATACTGACGCGGTACAACATTCTGGGGCTTCCTTTTGTGATACTGGCCCTGCTGATATTTACATATCTCCTGAGTGGCAAAAAGCTGAAACGGGCCCGGATGCTGGCTGACATTGCGCTTTTCTCCGTGGCCATTACGTTGGTACTAAATATATGGGCCTTTCGTAATTATCTCACGACCGGCCGGTATGAGCTGATTCCGAAGCATCATATGGGCCAGCGGTGGGCAGTGCCGGCAACAATAAATCCATCGGACCGGGTGAGCGAAGAGTTTTTCGCCGTGCATGAAATTTTTCTGAGAACCCGCGAAGAATTGCTTGAGAAGGAGAGAAACCGTGTTTACAGGAAAAGCTCCCTTCTTGAATATGACCTCATCAGGAAGATAAACGACAGGTTCAGACCACCTGTCAGTGGATACCTTCTGTACCGCGACTCGGAGGACGAGCTACTCCGGTACTACAAGCTTGAAAGAAGTCCTGACGGCATCCGCCAGCTCAGTGCGAGACTGGTGCCCTTCTATGAGGAGATCGCTCTTCAGCACAAAGATGAGATCAGGAGGTTCCGTACATACTCATTCCTATATTCCTTTAAGCATATTTCACCGACCCTGCCCGGTGGCGACCGCTTTAATCTCAACAGGCTGCCATCGCCGGTTCTCAAGGCCTACAAGGTGCTGTTTATCATGATTATGGTGCTGACCTTTGCGGGATCTGTGGTACATATGATCCATCTGGTTGTCAGGCAGGAGAGGCTGCGGCAGGGTTTGCAATGGATAATTGTATACGGGCTGATTTGGTACTTCCCGGTTGTAAACTGGTATGCCAATGTGCTTGGCGATGCCAACCGGTTCAGGTATCCGGCAGATATGATCATAATCGGATTGTTCGTCAGTTATTGCTGGTACCTGTACGGCCGGACCCGCAGGAAAACCGGCAGCTTTGAACGGGTCGCGGCACAAGCGTAGTATTATGCGGAGAATGACTTCGGAGAAATTACTTAACAGCAGGCTCACCGTACCGTTATTGCTGGCTATACAGCTTGGCCTGCACCTGTTGCTCTACTTCAATACGGAAGTGTTTGCAGGTATTTCGGAGTCCGGGGTTTTGCTGGGGAAGCTTGACGCAATACTGGAGGGCGCGAGGCCGAAGCCTATGTTCGGATTTTACTGGTATTTTACACCGGCATACATAGCCTCATTCATTATCCGTGTTTTCGGAAGTATTGATTTCTATTTCGTTTTTCAGTGCCTGGTGGCGACAGCCACATCACTGGCACTGTATCTTGTGGTTATGAGAATTTCGGGGTCTAAGAAGTCGGGATTGGTGGCTCTGATACTAACGACCATCTATACCGAGTTTCTCCTTCTTAGTTCAGTATTTTATAACCAGGTGTATGAAAACCTTTTTGTACTGCTACTGCTACTGGTGCTACTGAAATTAGCCGACAGCAGGAACACCCTTAAATATATTGTATATGGAGCACTGGCACTAGTCATAGTCACCGTCTCTCTGATGTTCAGGAACACTCTCCTGGTGAGTTTTTCACTCATGTTTCTTGCTGGTATATTTTATCTGGTCCGGAAACAAACAGGCACGGGCATCGGGTTTATAAGTCTTGCTGTTATTGTCTTTTCAATAGTTTTC
>JBGSLG010000064.1:0-4619 GCA_041740815.1 Bacteroidales bacterium | reverse complement strand
GGCGACGACATTATTTTCTGTAATGCCTGCGCCTTTTTACATGATATTGGAGAGGATGTTTGCCAGAATTGCGGCTGTCCGCTGTTGAAATAGGGGTGCACTTCCAGGGGCCACAAATGGTATGATGGAACCTCCATGCAGTCAATTGTTATACTTCCTTGTTTGTGTATGTAAATTCATGGAAGTTTCAGCGGAAATAAATAGTTGGCCGGCCGGAATGGGGCCATTCAGTCTAAAATTGAATATATTACTGAACAAGTTACAATAGAGAAAAATGGCAAAATTTTGTTACAACTGCGGCAAACAACTCGCCGGAAATGAAAAGATCTGCGGCTCCTGCGGAGCCAGCCAGCAATCTGAAGGGGTTTCGGCCGGAACAGGTATGCAGGAGTTTGATTATCAGAGTATCAACCGGAACCTGAAGATAAAAAACAGCCAGTCCGTTGTTGTGAGAGGCGCCTGGTGGGTAACCCTTGCTGCTGTCCTGCTAGTAATTCTCACCACCCTGGAGGAATCTCCGTTGTACGGGATGCACCCCTTTACCTTTCTGGGAGGTTTCATTGCCCTGGGTAGCCTGGTAGTTGCCCTTATCTTCAGGGCGAGAGCAAAAAAACTGTCCACCCTGATCAGCGGCGAGAACGTGGTTGCTGCATGGCAGCTCAGCCAGGAGGAGAAAGCCATCTACTCTCATTACCTCTTCGCCCACGAAAGGAGCAAAAACCTGCTCATCCTGGGGATTACCACCTTCCTGATAGTGGTGATCTTCGGCCTGTTCATTCTCTTAATCGATGAAGGTAAAGGGGCCATGCTGGTGGTCATGCTTGGTCTCATCGTCATCCTCTCACTGTTTGCCCTGGGCATGCCAATATTCTACCGGCAAAAAAACCTTCACAGTGACGGAATCATCCTCATTGGCAGGAAATTCGCCTATGTTAACGGATTCTTTCACAACTGGGACTTCCCTCTCTCGGGCATCCAAAAGGTAAAACCGATAGACAAGCCCTTTTACGGATTGTACATACAATACTATTATGTCGACCGTACCTTTAAAAATACGGAAGAGCTTTTCATTCCTGCTCCTCCCGGAACCGACGTGCATAACCTGGCCATGGAGCTGGGACGATAAGACCGGGCCGCGAGAATCTACCGATTGATTTTCTTCCCTTTTGTCCTTTGGCCATTCTGGATTAAGGTCAGACTTTCGACTGCTGCCAGCTCGTTTATGTTAAAGATGATCTGCGCGTTGACAACTTTAAGGTAGAATTCCACATTACTTTTTGCAAAGAGCTCGAGTCTTCCCTGTCCTGTCGCCTGACCGAAAAGCTGCTTTCCCTCACGTGTAATCACTATATTGAAATTAGGAGCCAACTCGTAAGTACCAACATAGGTGTCCAATATTGCTTCCGGCACTTCCACATCTTCGATCTGAAATTTCACTCCCATTTTCTCCAATGCCTGAATACCACTTGAATTGGCTGGATTGAGTTCTACCGATTTCTTATAGTTTTCGATTGCCATATCCTTATCGCCATTTTTCAGGAGCGCTTCGCCATAGCTGTCGTAAACATTTGATGAAGCTGGAAACATATCTACGTTCATTCTGAAAATGGCAAGGGCTGCCTCCAGATTCTTCTCAATATAAGAATAGCCCAGGGTGTTTATTTCCTCTTCGCTAAAATCATATTCGTCCGGCTTATTCTCTTTGAGATCGTAGAAAAGTGTCTTCGCTGCCTCAACTCCTTTGGTATCAATTGTTTTTCGAATCTCTGCAGCAATACCGGGTTTAACATCGACCAAAGCCGATTCCGGATTAAGTAAATGAAATCCAATATCATCAACACTCGTTGTTGAATTTGTCAGGAGGACTACACCTTCCCCTGTTTCTTTGACAAATCCGGCAAAGGCCCTGTATCCTCCAGTTCCTCCGTTATGCCAGATCACATCCCCATTTTTCCCCTTCATTACGTGCCAGCCGAGGCCAACACTCATGCCACCTGCTTTGTCGTGACGAATTTCATGCGTCTTATTCATTGCATTCTGTAGCGGAGTTTTTAAGTATCCAAGATTTGCTGACAGAAACTTCAGCATGTCGTAAGTTGAACTACGGATTGCACCAGCACCTGCCAGAGTGGGAAGATCCCAGTTTTCTGCTTCAACACCTCTGTTATAGCCTGTGGCCAGGTTCTGTTTCATTATATCATCAAATGTGATTTTTGTCTCATTCATCCGAAGAGGTTTGGCTATCGTTTCAATCATTAACGATTCATATGGAAGGCCGGCATTAAGCGCAAGGATGTGTCCCAGGAGTCCCTGGGCAAGGTTAGAGTACTCATAAGCAGAACCAACATCGCGTGTGAGCTCATAGCCTGAAAGGAACGAATACATCTGATCAATCGTATAGTCTGCAAATGGGTTTCCGGGGTCAGAGGGCGCAAAATTCGCAGGCATGCGAGGTAGTGCTGAAGTATGATCTGACAGATTCCCTAAGGTGATTTCATTTGCTCCACGTTGAGGGATCTTTACCTGTGGTGGAAGATAGTTTTTGATCGGATCGTCCAGTTTAAGTTTTCCATCTATGACCTGCTGAGCAAGGAGGATTGCTGTAAAGACTTTTGTAATAGAACCAATTTCATAAATTGTGTGTTCATTGGCTTCCGCGCCATTCTCTGATTTCCTGCCAAAATTGAAAAAGTAAGGTCCATCTTTATCGATGATGCCTACAACGATGCTGGGATTCAATCCAAACTCAATTCTTTTATTAATACTATTGACCACATCATCCGGCATTTTTTTATCGGATTGTCCAAAAGATGCAGTTGAAAGAAGGAAAATCAGACCTAACAGGCCTGTCAGGATTTTTATTGATGTTTTCATCTGGTAGGAATTTTTTTTAATGATTTATTGAGAAAAGTTAAACAATAAATCCGACAAACGTAAAAAGCCAAATCAAAATATGTAAAGTCTTAATATGCAAACCCTATTGCCCAATGAACTCCCTGATGGCATCCCTGATCTCCTCGTCGTGCCCTATCAGGAGATGGCCGCCTGTTTCAAATGAGACCAGCCTGCTGCCTGGGATACGCTCGGAGACCATCACCGCACCGGAATAGGGCGGCGCGGGATCGTCCTTCGCATGTATAACCAGCACCGGGACAGTGATCTCCTCAAAGGGAAAGGTCTCATCAATAGAGAGGTTCGAGACATACATGTCAAACAGGATGCCTTTCGTCCTTGCAGAGATCGGCAGCGAAGAGAGATAAATGCTTGATATCATCGTCTTCCTCTCCTCTTCTGACAGGGAGTCGAAGACCTCCTTCGGAATGAACATGGCGGACATCGACTTGCCAAAGAGCCTGACACTGCTCCAGTAGATGAAGTCGGAGCCGAAAACGGCCTTCATCAGGAATCGCGGGGGCAGCGGCTTTGTGTCGCCCGGCACCACAGACGACTGCAGGATCATACCCCTGCACCGGCCGGGGTAGTCGTGCGCGAAGTGATAGAGCGAGGGGCCTCCCGCCGAGTTACCGATGACAAAAACGCTGTCTATCCCGAGGTGATCAAGCAGCTCAATATATGCCGCTGCCTGCTTCGCGGGTGATGGATCATCCGGTATCGCACTGCGCAGATATCCGAATCGCGATACATAGAGGTACCTGCAGCCTCCTCCCAGCGTGGCGGTGATCCACTTACCCTGGTCGATGCCGCCGGTGATACCATGCGAGACAAGCACCACAGGCCCCTCGCCCTCGAGAAGATACTCCATGTCGCCAAACGAGGAGCTAAAGGTCTGCGAACCAATCCGGTCCACCGCCGCCTTCGCCGCAGAGCGATCCCTGCTGTACTTTGGAAGTACGATTGCCAGTAATACTGACATTATAACAAAAATGATAATCAAAAACATAGATTTACGTTTCATGTTAGTCCCCCTTTGCCCGGCGGCCGGAATGAGTCCTCCCTCCTGCCGGTTTTTTCGTGGTATGAATTTAATAATAACATGTTCTGCATCCATCTCGCGCTGGAGAATCATTTGACATGCTATTCAACATAGAGCCTCATTGAAGGAGACTCATGAGCCAGGAAACTCAGTCCCTGAACAACTTTTTCCAACAATCTTCAAAAATAATTGGATTTCTAATGGAGTACTATGAAGTTTCTGACCAGCCAAACGGCTAATCCAGTTTCCTGATAGCTTTATGGCCAAGGAGTGATTTCATCTGCATGATGGCAATCTGGTTTAGCTGCTTCAATCTATCACCCTGAGATAGTCCCTGATGAATCATTACCGCGTTAATACTCTCAAGATTTGATAATACAACCAGCTGCTCAAGAGAGGCATGATCACGGACATTGCCTGCTTCCCCGGGATTGGCTGATCTCCATTCTGCAGCAGTGAGGCCAAACAGTGCAACATTCAAAATATCAGCCTCACTGGCATATGTCAGGCTCATCTGTTTCCTAGAGACTTCCTGAGGAATAAGGTTTTCCTTAATGGCATCCGTATGGATACGGTAATTAATTTTAGCAAGAGTCCTTTGCAGATTCCATTCAAGTTTCAACCGACTATTTTCATCTTCCTTTAGCCTCTGAAATTCTCTGATCAGGTAAAGCTTAAACTCAGG
>JBGSLG010000063.1:0-5933 GCA_041740815.1 Bacteroidales bacterium | reverse complement strand
GGGTGTTGCCCGCGTCGGCATCACCCCCGCCATGCTGCACGACAACGAGTACCTCGGTATTCGTCCCTCCGCCGCCGGCCGCCTGCTCTCCACGGCAAAAAACGAGCTCTCAAAATACGTTATCCTGCAACCTGTCACGATGGAGTCGCCGGCCGACTACCCCGTTCACCGCAGCCTTCGCGCCGTGGACAACAACCTGCTGCTCAGCCGCCTGGAACCCCATATGAGCGCCTCGCCCGATGAGATAATAATACCTGAGAGCGAACTAATCCGTCCGTTCAGCATGTGGCCGCAGGTGGTTGAGAACACGCGCAGGCTGCTGAACGACTGCTCGCTGGAGATAGACTTCACTACCCACAAGAACAAGAAGATATATTCGGCCAGCAGGTACGACGACAAGCTGCTGCTGGAGAAGCTGGCATGGGATGGCATGAAGTACCGCTACGGAGCAAACAACAAGGTGGCAGAGCAGCGTGTGAGGCACGAGCTGGAGATAATCGACCGCCTCGGGTTCTCCGCATACTTCCTCATAACATGGGACATAATCCGGTACTCAATGTCCTGCGGATTCTACCACGTCGGACGCGGCAGCGGAGCCAACTCCGTAGTTGCTTACTGCCTGAAGATCACCAATGTTGACCCCATTGACCTGAACCTTTACTTTGAGCGCTTCATAAACCCCAAACGCACCTCTCCGCCCGACTTCGACATAGACTATTCATGGAAGGAGCGCGACACCGTCACCGAGTATATCTTCCGCCGTTATGGCCACCGCCACACCGCCCTCCTGGGCACCGTCAACACCTTTCGCGGCAAGTCTATCGTACGCGAGCTGGGCAAGGCGCACGGGCTTCCCGTCGAGGAGATCGATGCTCTTATCAGCAGTCCTTCTGCAGAGAGTAACCGCGGTGAGATACAGGATCTTATCTTCGAGACCGGGAACAAGATTGCCGACTTCCCGAACCTGCGCAGCATACATTCCGGCGGGGTGCTGATATCTGAAGATCCCGTCTGCTGCTACACCGCCCTCGACATGCCGCCAAAGGGGTTTCCCACCACCCAGTGGGACATGTACACCGCCGAGGAGCTGGGTTACGAGAAGCTTGACATACTGAGTCAGAGAGGCATAGGGCACATCAGGGAGAGCGCCGAGGTTATACGCGCCAACCGTGGCGTGGATGTCGATGTGCATGCCGTGCAGCAGTTCAAGAAGGACCCGCTGGTGAAGGACCGTCTGCGGCGCGGCGACGCCAAGGGGTGCTTTTACATAGAGAGTCCCTCGATGCGCGGACTGCTGCAGAAGCTGAGGTGCGATGATTACCTGACGCTGGTGGCCGCCAGCTCGGTCATCAGGCCCGGCGTGGCGCGCTCAGGCATGATGCGCCAGTTCATATATCGGTTCCATAACCCTGATAAGTTCGAGTATATACACCCGGTGATGAAGGACCTCCTAAGCGAGACCTTCGGGGTGATGGTCTACCAGGAAGATGTGCTGAAGGTATGCCATCACTTCGCCGGGCTCGACCTCTCCGACGCCGACACGCTGCGTCGTGCCATGAGCGGCAAGTACCGGTCATACAAGGAGATGCAGAAGATCACCGAACGCTTCTTTGCCAACTGCCAGGCCAAAGGCTATCCCGAAGCTATCACAAAAGAGGTGTGGCGCCAGATTGAGTCGTTCGCCGGCTACTCCTTCTCCAAGGCACACTCGGCCTCCTACGCCGTCGAGAGCTTTCAGAGCCTCTGGCTGAAGGCACACTACCCCCTCGAGTTCATGGTGGCGGTCATCAACAACTTCGGCGGCTTCTACCGTACATGGGTCTATGTGCAGGAGGCGAAACGCGAGGGCGCCACCATAGAGGCACCGTGCATAAACAGAAGCACATACAAGACCACCATATATGACAGAAGCATTTTCCTGGGACTGATACATATCCTCGGACTTGAGGGCAATCTGGCCAGAGGGATAATCAACGAGCGCACCACCAACGGTGAATTCACTGGTATTGAGGATTTTATCTCACGCATCGGGCCGGGACTGGAGCAGACGGTCACCCTGATCCGCACCGGCGCCTTCCGGTTCACCGGCAAGAGCAAGGCGCTGCTTCTCTGGGAGGCGCATATGCTCATCAACAAGGGCAAGAGCGAGACGGCACGGACGCTCTTCAATCCCGAGCCGAAGAAGTTCGTGATGCCACCCTTTGAGCAGTCGCGGCTCGAGGATGCCTACGATGAGATCGAACTGCTGGGCTTTCCCGTGACAATCAGCTGGTTCGACATGCTGCAGACAAGCTTCAGGGGCGAGGTCATGGCTGCGGATATGAAGGGGATTATAGGAAGAAAGGTAAGGATGGTGGGACACCTGGTGACTGTGAAGGTCATAAAGACTGTGAAGCGTGAGTGGATGAACTTCGGATGCTTCATCGACAACAGCGGCGAGTTCTTTGACACCACCCACTTCCCGCAGTCGCTGAAGAGCTGGCCCTTTCGCGGCAGCGGAACCTATCTCATTCAGGGAAAGGTTGTTGATGAGTTTGGCAGCACCAGCCTCGAGGTTGAGAAACTGGCCCGACTGCCGGTGCAGCCCGATCCGAGGTACTGAGGTCAGTCACCAGTCTTCAGTCTTCAGTCTCCAGTCTCCAGTAAATCAGATAATTGCCGACTGTGGACTTTGGACTGTGGACTGCCTACTAACTATCCACCCTTGTGACCCGGGTGATGCCCTTGACAGACTGTATCTTCTTAATGATGCCGTAGAGGATGTTGACGTTGGGCACCAACAGCTCTATGCGGCCTTCAAACATGCCGTTATCCATTTTATAGGCAAAATTCTTTACCGACACCCTGTATTCGGAGAGTATCTCTGAAATCCGGGCCACTATTCCGAGGTTCTCCATCCCCGTCAGCCTGACAGAGGTCAGGAAGCCCCTTGTGGCATCCAGTCTGGTCCACCGTGCCCGCAAGACCCTGTAGGGGAAGCTTGACAGCATGAAATCGGCGTTTGGGCAGGAAGTCCTGTGGATCTTTATTCCCTCAAGTACTGTCACAAATCCGAAGATCCTGTCGCCGAAGACCGGGTTGCAGCATTTTGACATCTTGTAATCCAGTCCTTCAACACTCTCATCTATAACAAGATAATCAGAGCCTACCGTTGCAGTATCCTCATGATGCTGTATCTCAGGGATTCTGGTGGCTGTCTCCTCCCGGGTCTCCTCCGGACGAAGCAGTACTTTCTTTAACTGCAGCAGTTCTATCTCACCGATTGCTATACTGAAGTAGAGATCCTGCGAGGTCTTGAGACCGTACTCCTCAAGCAGCTTGACGACGGTGGCATCACCATAGGGGATCTTCCAGTTCTTGAGTCTCCGGGTAAGTATCTCCTTGCCTTCAGCGGCGAGTTTGAACTTCTCCTCGTTAAGGGCCTGCTTTATCTTTGCGCGGGCCTTGTTTGTGATGACAAACGACAGCCAGTCGCGTTTAGGCGATTGTTTAACAGAGGTAATTACTGAGACATGATCACCGTTCTGGAGCTTTTGTTTCAGCTGTACATTGCGACCGTTGACCTTGCCGCCGACGCATTTTGATCCCACCTGTGTATGTATGTCGAATGCGAAGTCGAGCAGTGTTGCCCCGGCAGGCAGCTGTCTGACCTCACCTTTGGGTGTGAAGACGAAGACCTCGTCAGAGTAGAGGCCTGGTCTTATCTCCCCGAGGAAGTCGGTTCCCTCCTTCTCCACGGTGCCCATCACCTCGCGCATCTGTGCCATCCATGCGTCGAGGCCGCCTTCGCCCTTTAGTCCCTTGTACCGGAAGTGGGCCGCGAGGCCCTTCTCAGCAATATCATCCATCCGTATGGTGCGTATCTGCACCTCCACCCACTTTCCTGCCGGTGTCACCACCGTGGTGTGCAACGACTCATAGCCGTTGGTTTTTGGAACAGAAATCCAGTCGCGCATACGGCTGGGATCCGGCTGGTAAAGGTCAGTCACCACTGAATAGACCTGCCAGCATGAGGATTTCTCCTGCGCGGGTTCAGACTCGATTATGATTCGTATGGCGAAGATGTCGAAAACCTCCTCGAAGGCGACGCCCTGCTTCTTCATCTTCTGCCATATGGAGTGAATTGATTTGGTACGGCTTTTAAGATCGTACTTAAGGCCCAGCGCATCAAGCTTCTCGATGACCGGTTGTGAGAATTCCTTTATGAGCCTGTTCCTTGATGTTGTGGTCTGCTTCAGCCGGGCTTCGATCTCGTCATACTCCGCCGGCTCCATCAGCTTCATGGAGAGGTCTTCCATTTCCGACTTAATGTTGTAGTATCCGAGCCTGTGGGCCAGCGGGGCAAAAAGGAAGTATGTCTCCGACGCCACCGGAAGCCGCTCTTTGTCAGGAAGACGGTCGAGGCGACGGATCATCAGGAGCCTCTCGGCCAGTGCTATGAGAATTACCCTGCCGTCGTCAGCCAGTGACAGCAGGAGCTTGCGGAAGTTCTCTGCCTGTCCCGTGAAATCGCGCCCCTTGAGGGCTGTCACCCGTGACAATCCTTTGATAACCTCTTTTATTGAAGGGTCATGCAGGTCATCTATCCGCTGCCAACCGGGGCTCTCCTCCATTATGCCGGAGAGAAGTGCGCTTATCACGGCAGGCATGGCCAGTCCTATCTCTCCGGCGGTAACCCTTGCAAGCTCCATATAATAGAGTGCCAGTGGTTCGCCAAGGTATTTCTGGTCGGCCGGATAGGATTCACAGGCAATGTCGGTAGCAAGGATAAGCGACTTCTTTTCGGCCTCGGTGACGGGACCGGGAAGGGCTTTGAGCACCAGGCTCTGCCTGCTGCGGATTTTTACTGCCAGGTCGGACATGACTATTATTTGAGAGGTGAGTTGGGCTCCCGTTTCATCTCGAGATAGTAGGCATAATCGACCACTGCAGGTATTATTCTCTGCAGCAGAGCGGTAAACCTGCCGGCCCATGTCATGATCTTGTTTCTTTTCTTTTTCCTGATTCCCTTCAGCACCCATCGTGCCACATGTTCAGGAGATCTAAGGTTCTTCTCCTCCCGCGGCGAATTACCCTGTGTGCTGCCATCGGCCAGGAGTGCGTTCCTGCGTATCTCCGATGCCGTGAAGCCCGGAGCGATGATCATTACGTGCAGCTTCTCCTTCAGGTTCTCTATCCTCACTGTCTCGAGGAATCCGTGCATAGCGAACTTGGAGGCGGAGTATCCCGTACGTCCGGGGAGTCCGTGGAACCCTGCCGTGGAAGAGACTCCCACGATTGATCCCCTGTTACGGACTATGTATGGAAGTGCATATTTTGTGCAATGAACTGTTCCCCAGAAGTTGACATCCATAAGTCTTTTAAGGACAGCGATATCAACTTCGTCAAATAAAGCCCTCATTGAGATCCCGGCGTTGTTGATAAGGATATCCACTGTACCGAATCTGGCGACGGCTGCCTCTACCATTTTCCGGCATTCGTCCTCACTGGATACATCTGTTACACATGACAGCGCCTCTGCTCCCAGCTTCCTGATCTCCGTCTCCAGTTCTGCGAGCCGGTCGGCTGAGCGGGCTGCGATGACCAGCTTGCTGCCGTTTCGTGCAAACTCAAGGGCTGTTGCTCTTCCAATTCCGGATGATGCGCCTGTGACGATGACTATTTTATCATTGAATATGTTGTGTTGCATTTTCTATCAGATGGGCAATAAATATAATCACAATTAAGGGTGATCAGGCGGAGGAGATATTTTTTTACTATTTTCAGCAAAAGAGGGTTATTTTTTTTGATCCGAACTTTTTTTGCCATACATTTGCACTCGCAAAAAAAGGGTCTGATTCAGTAGCTCAGCTGGTAGAGCACATCCCTTTTAAGGATGGGGTCCTGGGTTCGAGCCCCAGCTGGATCACAAGGCAGCCGAAGAGGCTGCCTTT
>JBGSLG010000062.1:0-11983 GCA_041740815.1 Bacteroidales bacterium | reverse complement strand
TACCTTTTTGTAGGTAACCTTCATCTTCTTCCCCGGCTTGAAGAGATTAACAAAGAAGTCGAGTATACTGTTTATCCAGGCACCGATATCTTTCCCGTTTTTCAGCCCGTACCCGTATGTCAGACCCATCATCGCCCCTCCTATATGTGCTATCTTGCCTCCTGTATTGACTGAAAAGTCGAAGATCGAAGTGATGAGGAAGGTGATGAGCGCCAGATACTTCAGTTTGACCCTCCCGAAGAAGAGGAGATGGAGCTCCATCTCGGGGAGGTAGACTGCGGTGGCAATGACGAGTGCCATCACCGAGGCGGATGCTCCGAGCGCGATGGAGACATGTACTGTATCGGCAAAAGCGGGAAAGATGTTAAATACTGCAACGTATAGCAGCGCTCCTGCCAGTCCGCCCATGATATAGAGCGAGACCAGCTTGCGTTGGCTCAGATAGGCCAGGAATATCTTACCGAACCACCAGAGCCACAGCAGGTTAAATAGCAGGTGGATGAATCCCTGGTGGGTGAACATGTATGTCAGCGGGGTCCATGGCTTCGTCAGGAGAGCATCAATGGATGCAGGCACTGAGATGAATGATAAGACCGTTGGCGCCAGCTCCGGGCGGGCGGCGATGACTCCTATTACCTCGATGATCTTGATAAGGATAAAGACGGCTGCATTGATGTACATCAGCCTCGTGAGGGACGTGCCGTTTCTGAATGATCCCTTTATCTCATCCCAGATACTCATCAGTAGAGTGTTTTTGTGGTTTTACGCCAGTAGCGTATGAGAATATACCCAAAGATCATGCCGCCGAGGTGCGCTGCGTGTGCTACGTTGCTGCCCGGGCTTGTAATGGCGAGGTAAAGTTCGATTGCGGCATATCCGATTACCACGTACTTCGCTTTTACGGGGATTGGCGGGAAGATGAACATCAGCTGGGTGTTGGGGAAGAGCATCCCGAAGGCCAGCAGTACGCCATAGACGGCTCCCGAAGCGCCCACGACAGGCACGTTGAGAATAGAGTTTAGTTTCCCCATCTCCGCATCTGCGAAGTTCCTGCCCTGGCTGATAGCCTCGGCGCCGCTGTCATAGACCATCTGGATCTGCTCCGGGGAGAGTATGCCCATGACCTTGTTATACTGTATATACTGGACCAGTTCAAAGAAGAAGGCTGCGCCGAGGCCGGTGGCGAGGTAGTATATAAGGAACCGCTTCGATCCCCATACCTGTTCCAGCACCCGTCCGAACATCCAGAGGGCGAACATATTGAAGAGGAGGTGTATGAAGCCTCCGTGCATGAACATGTGTGTCGCTACCTGCCATGTCTGGAAGAATTCCGATTTCGGGAAGTAGAGACCAAGAATTCCGTTCAGGTTGACCCCTGACATGGCTCTCAGCAGTTCTGTCAGGAGTAATAAAATCACGTTGACGATGATGAGGCTCCTCACCACCGGGGGCATGCCCTCAAATAATCTGTTCATATTATATCATCTCTGTTTTCAGTCGGCAAATTTAGACATTCTGACCGAACTTCAGCTGAATCTCCTATCAAGCTCCTCAAGAGTGATAATATTCATTACCGTTTTGCCTGTGGGAGAGTAGTTTGGCATGGCGCAGGCGAAGAGCATATCGAACAGCTCCTCCATCTCCGTCTGTGTGAGAGGCATGCCGTAGGGTATTGCCGATGCCCTGGCCATGGAGAGTGCCACGCGCTCACGTGCTCCTATCGAGGGGTCGCTCATTGTATGTTTGTATTCGGCAATCACTGTCTCGAGCATCGCCAGTGGGCTGGCATTGCGACTGTCAGCAGGGTGGCCGGTAATCGTAACCATGTTGTCTTTCCCGCACTTCACCTCAAACCCCAGTGTCTTCAGCTGGTCACCTATCTCGCGCAGTATGACTATCTCGCCAGGGTTGAGCTCTGTCTCCACGGGGAAGAGGGAGACCTGTGCCGGGCGGGGACCATCGCCCAGGGAGGCGAGGTACCTCTCATAGAGTACCCTCTCATGGGCTCTGCGCTGGTCTATCATCATGATGCCCGAGATGACCGGGCACATTATATACCTGTTCTTTACCTGGAAGAAGCGCCGCTGTGCTGTAGCACCCGCGTTGTCCGGCTCCTGTTCACTGCGGGCGGTGATAGTGAACAACGACTCCCATCCGCGGGGTGTTGCGTGTTCCGGGTCGCCCTTCCAGGTGGTACCTGGTCGCTGGTATTCGTTTCCGTCGAAGGGGTTGAAGGTATGGTCTACTTCAATCTGCGGCTGTGGGGGTGCCGGTGCGTTGCCCGGGAAGACTGGTATCTCCACAGCCCCCTCAGGCCCGAAGTCGAGCGAGGGCACAACGTTAAATCGCCCCAGTGCCTCGCGTACCGAGGCCAGCATAATCTGCCACACCGACCGCTCATCCTCGAACTTGATCTCGGTCTTGGTAGGGTGTATGTTGACGTCTATCGAGGCCGGGTCGGCGGTCATGAAGAGGAAGTATGCCGGCACGGTGTCGGGGGGGAGGATGCCCTGGTAGGCCTCCATCACTGCCCGGTGCAGGTAGGGGTGTCTTATGAACCTGTTGTTGATGAAGAAGAACTGCTCCCCGGCTGAGCGGCGTGCGTTCTCCGGCTTTCCGGCGAACCCGCTGATGGAGACTATCGTGGTGTTCGTCTCCACGGTGACAAGGTTCTGGCTGTAGTGCTTGCCGAAGAGAGCCACGATGCGCTGCCGGTTGTTCCCTGCCGGGAGGCGGTATATCTCCTGGTCGTTATGGATGAGGGTGAATCTTATCTCAGGGTGTGCCAGTGCCACCCGCTGGAACTCGGTGATGATATGACGGAATTCGGTGTTGTCCGACTTAAGGAACTTACGACGGGCAGGGACGTTATAGAAGAGGTTCTTGACGCTGAAGACCGAGCCGGTGGCGCAGGAGCAGGGCTCCTGTCTTATCACCCGCGAGTTGTTTATCTCCACCAGTGTGCCGGCCTCATCCTCCTCACGACGGGTGCGCAGCTCAGTCATAGAGACGGCTGCCACGGAGGCGAGGGCCTCGCCCCTAAACCCCTTGGTGGTGATGGAGAAGAGATCGTCGGCTGATGAAATCTTCGAGGTGGCGTGACGTTCGAAGGCCAGGCGGGCATCGGTCTCGCTCATGCCGCTGCCGTTGTCTATCACCTGCACCAGTGTCCGGCCGGAGTCGCGTATCACCACGCTTATCTCCGTGGCGCCGGAGTCGACGGCGTTCTCGGTGAGCTCCTTAACGACAGAGGCGGGACGTTGAATGACTTCGCCGGCAGCTATCTGGTTGGCTACAGAGTCGGGGAGGAGCTTAATGATGTCACTCATCGGTGCGGGTTAGAAGCGTAGGTAAAGGTATATAGCCAGGACCATTACAATTATGATGACGAGGATCCTTATCAGGGTATGTCTCTCTACCCGTTCCTTGCGTCTGTGAAAGTAGTTGGTCATATCTCCGCGCATGATCCTTGAGCGGTAGGGCTGTCCGGTTGCGGCATGCGGTTGCTGTTGTGATTGTTTTGTCTGCTGTCCGGATCCCTGCTGGTCATCTTCAGTGTTTCCTGAGTTCTTCTGTGCGTTCCAGGCTCTCCGTTTCTGTTCCATCTCCTCCTTTGCCGGGTCGTAATAACGCGGTACGTAGTTAAAGCCGCGCGGTTTGGTCTGTTTGAAGAAACTGGGGATCGCCATGATGCAATTTTTACAAAAATAGTAAGAAAAGGCTGAATTCTGAATTTCGGGTGGTTTATCCCGGTTATAAGGTGTAACACTTTTTCTTACCTTTGGTGATCTTAAACCAGGGACCTGAAAATGAAGCTTCTCATCACCTTTGCCGGGAGTGCCGGGCCTTTAGCCGGTGTGGCTGACCGCATTGGCAGGGTGATGACCGGACTGGGTGTTGATGTGACTCTTCTGCCGATGACCGGAGTTGATTCTGTGAAGGGTTTCACTGCGGTTATAGCCGGCAGCATGGAGAAGGGTGGCGGTTGGGTGCCTGAGGCGATGGAGTTTGTCCGCCGGCATCAGGGACCACTTAATAAGAAGCCTTTTGCCCTCTTCACCATAATACCTTCGCTGGCCTCGGAGAAGGGTGCGGAGTCGCGCATGGTCATTATGCAATATACTGCGCATGTACGTGGCATGGTTCACCCCGTCAGTGAGGGGTTTTTCAGTGGCGAGAATAAGCAGGGCAAAGAGCCTCATCCGGGCGAGAGGTCGAAGTTCAAGCTCAGGGTGCTGCTGGGGTTGCTGAGGGAGGGTGACAGAAACCACGGGGAGATAGAGACGTGGACAGCCAAGCTTCATGAGAAGCTGGTGCAGATGACTAGGCACGGGGCTAAGGGCCCGGTGCACGGGCTGTAAAACTCACATCAGGGACCAGGAGGGCAGGATGCTCTAAAAAACCTTATATTTGTATTATCATGCAACGCAGTGAAATAAATATCAATATTATCAATTACCTAAGGCCATATAATCCTGAGAGGATTGGAATTTTTGGGTCATTTGCCAGAAATGAGGAGACGCCCGAAAGTGATATTGATATACTTGTGAAATTTAAAGAGACCTTATCCCTACTGGATATGGCAAAAATTCATCGGGAACTTTCTCAAATATTAGGGAAGGATGTTGACCTGGTAACTGAGGCCTCTGTTAAGAATGAAAGATTAAAGAAATACATCTATAATGATCTTAAAATCATCTTTGAGTGAAAGATGATATAATCTATATTGAGCATATTCTTCAGAGCATTGATAGAATTGAACACTACTTAAGCGGAAAAGATCATCGATCCTTCTCCGATGACTTTATGACCCAGGATGCCGTTGTAAGGCAGTTGGAGATTATTGGAGAGGCAACCAAACGTATATCAAAAGATTTACGAAACCTTAATCCTCAAGTTCCATGGTCTGATATGGCAGGGATGAGAGATATTCTCATTCATGATTATATTGATGTGGATCTTGATATTGTTTGGAAAACTGCCTCCGAGAGTATTGTTAACCTCAAATATCTTCTATTGAATCTGACTTTAAAGGGCTAAGATCGTTAGGTTTCAGTGACAAAGGATTCTGTAGGCATTAGAATTGCTGAAATTCTACTTCGGCTAATATCGTTCCCTATTTATTTAATTATATGAGAGATCGATAGCTTGGCAGATAGCTCTTGCTATAACCGATCAGTAAACCACATTTTTAAGTTCTCTTTGTGATTTGGCAGATGATTTTTGCCAAATTGATCCAGTCAGTGCAAATCCATAAAGTACCTGATTCGTGCTTGCGACTGCCCAGGTCAACTTAATTAGCCCGGATGCCGGCATTATGTCAGATTAATAGCGTTTCGAAGATTATTCCATTGTCCCTAATAGTGCTCATGAGATGCACATTCTTAAAGAAGCCATTAAAAATTTTCTTAAAAACACTTGACATTATTAAAAAACCTTCATAAATTTGAGATGCTGCATTTCTAAATTTATTAACATGTCGTTGTCCAAGTACATTGCACGTTTGCAACGGATGGATCTACTCATTGCCATGAAGGCAACCGGTCCTCCTGAAGAATTCGCATACAAAATGAATCTCAGTCGAAGTACTCTCTTTGAAACACTTCAGGAGATGAAAGGTATGGGTGTTGATATAAGGTATTCCAACATCAGGGAGACTTATTACTATGGTGATGCCAGGAGGATTATGATTAAAGTGGGAAAAGCCGCTGAAAACCAATGACGATCATTATTAAACATAGCTCACTGACACATAAGCCAGCAGTAACAGGACAGAAGTGTGTAATCATAACAATTAAAAACTGAGGTATGTTGGAAAGTTATCTGGCAGTCAAATGGTGGAAGCTATTTTCAGGAGTAGTCATGCTTAATCTTCTCATTCTCTTTTTATCCCAGACTGCCCTGATTAACGAGATTGTTTTCTTCAACACATACAGTGAGCAGCTTACATATGACAGGGCCATGGAGGTTTTCAGCAAAATGAAGTCTTTTGCCTGGGTGGGCTACATTATTACCCCTGTTCTTATGCTTCTAAAATTCTCAGCGATCAGTGTGCTTCTTTATATTGGGGTGTTCTTCGGTGATCTTCATAAGGAGATTACTCTCGGGAAAATATTCAAGGTCGTGATAATAAGCGAACTTGTATTTCTTGCAGCCTCAATAACTAAACTTATATGGTTCATATTTTTTGCAGGCAACTATACGCTTGATGATATGAGCTTTTTTTATCCGCTGTCACTGATTAATCTGTTTAATCCTGCGGAAGTAGCCACCTACTGGATATACCCGTTGCAGACAGTTAACATCTTCCAGCTTATTTATGTTCTAATCCTGGCGATGGGTCTCTCAAGGGTTAGTTCACTTAAAAAAGAGGTTGCAGACCGAGTTGTTCTAGGCACATATGTCCCTGCCATTGCGATTTGGATTGCCCTGATAATGTTTCTTTCAATTGATGCACAGGTATGAAGACTCTGATACGCAAAATAGTAATTGCATTTTTATCCGGACTTATGGTTTTTCTGATTAGCGGTATTTTAATCAGAAAGGCAAGAGCGGAAAAGGCTGCCGACAGAATCAAAACGCTTCCTGATCTGGTTTTAACGGATATAAGGGGAGATACAATTAAGACCAGCCTGATTCACAACGGTCCTGTGTTAATCACATTTTTCCATCCTGAATGTGATCATTGTAAGTATGAAATTTCGTCACTGCTTAACAGTGGTCTGCGCGACAGCCTGTTAACCATACTGCTTGTAAGTTATGCTGACAAGTCCGAGATATTTTCTTTTATGCAACAATTTGATATTGATGACACCTCCACCCTGCATATTGTGCAAGACCCGGAATTCAGGATGAATGATTTATTCGGGGTTGCTATTCTGCCGTCGAACTTCATTTATAATGACAGTTTACAGCTTGTAAAGATTTTTAAAGGTTCGACCAGACCTGAAGCATTTATGCGATATTTATTCAGCGATGATTAACATTAAAAGAATTAAACAGGTATCGTTGCTTCAACAGGATTCCACTGACTGCGGTGCCGCTTGCCTGGCATCTGTAATCAGATACTTCGGAGGAAACTGCGGAATTGATACAATACGCAGTCTCAGCGGTACTACTCAAGAAGGGACGACGATGCTGGGTTTGTATCAGGCGGCACAGAAGTGCGGTATGGAGGCCACAGGTTATGAGGCTTCTGTGAGCGATATAAATACCTTCACAGGAATTTTAATTCTGCATGTTACTCCACAAAAGGGTTATGAACATTATGTCGTTTCGTATGGCATTTCAAACGAGAAATTCACCATATGGGATCCCGCAAAAGGCTTTTCTGAGAATACTGCTGCAGAGGTTGAAAAGATCTGGTTGAGTCATAAATGTCTCGCGGTCAGTCCGGGCAAGGATTTTGTTTTTGAGGAGTCGATCAAAAGCAGGAAGCGCAGGTGGGTGATAGATTCTGTTAAGCCAGAGTATGAGTTGCTCCTTACCAGTGTCTTTATCGGAGTTGTCATTGCACTGCTTGGCGTTGTGATGGCTGTCTACACGCAGAAATTGCTTGACCGAATCCTACCATCAGGAGATACCGCAATGCTGGTTATTTCAATAATCCTTGTGTTTCTTCTTTTGTCAGTGAGAGTGCTGCTTATTGTAGTCAGACAATCAATGCTCTTGTTCCAGGGCAAGACTTACAATATCCGGGTAGTCGACGGCTTTTATAGCTCATTACTTGGATTACCCAAGCCTTTTTTCGATACAAGGAAAACAGGTGACATGGTTGCGAGGCTCAATGACACGATGAGAATCCAGCGTGTCATTTCAGATGTTGTCAGCACTTATGTTATCGATATTCTGATATTATTGGTAACAATGGTCATGATCTTCATTTATTCAACAATTGCCGGGATAATATCTGCTGTATCTATTCCATTGTTTTACCTGCTTGTTTACAAGTGGAACAAGCCGATCATCAAGTCACAGCAGGAGCTTATGGCAGGTTATGCCCTTAACGAGAGTAATTTCATAAATACTCTGAGGGGTATTACGGAGATAAAGAGCATGAACTGGCAGAGTCTTTATATAACCAGGAATAAATCGATATTCAGCCTGTTTCAGGAGAGGGCCTTTGCTCTTGGCAAAATAAAGATCAAGCTGGGGATGCTTACAAACCTGGCTGGGATCATATACCTGATCGGATTATTGTTATACGCCTCGCTTGAGGTAATGGGGACGAGGATGACCCAGGGCGAACTGATGGCTATCCTTTCGCTTAGTTCAACCCTGCTACCGTCAGTAATGAACCTGGCCCTCGTCTCCATTCCTCTAAGCGAAGCAAAGGTGGCCCTCGAGAGGATGTTTGAATTCACACAGTTGCGCCCGGAAGATCTGGGAGCCAGTGAAGAGGAAGGCAAGACGCAGATCTCCGGGATTTCACTGAAGAGGATTGCATTTCGATTTCCCGGCCAGAGGCTGTTACTTTCTGATGTAAGCCTTGACATTGTGAAGGGCAGCGTAACCGCCTTGGTGGGTGAGTCGGGTTCTGGCAAGAGTACTCTGGTAAATATTCTTATGCGCTTTTATCAACCCGAATCAGGCAGTATAGTTTTTAACGGTTCCTGCAATTGCCACGAGGTGTCTCTTGAGGGGTGGCGCAGATCTGTAGGTCTTATTCCTCAAGAGATTCACATTTTCAATGGTACTGTTCTGGAAAATATTATACCTGACGGTGATGAAAACAAAATCCAGAAACTTGTTCGTCTAACGACAGATAATGGGTTAGAACCGTTTGTGCAAGGTCTTCCGCTCGGTTTTGCCACCCTGACAGGGGAGGATGGCGTGAAACTTTCAGGCGGGCAGAAGCAGCTCATTGCCTTTATGAGGGTACTGGTTAATGAACCTGATATACTTCTGATTGATGAAGGAACTTCCGGGATGGACAGGGATACGGAAACCATCATTCTCAATATCCTTAAGCGGATAAAAGACACTGTTGGCGTACTGCTGGTCACCCATCGGATTAACTTGGTTAAGAAGCTATGTGACAGGATTTATCTTCTTGAAGGAAGAACCGTCACTGCCACAGGCTCCCACAATGAACTTGTTGCCGGAGACAATCTATACCGAAGGTTCTGGGATGATTTTAATTAGAATTATTAAGTGAACTAAAGTGACAAAGGTGGAAAAAAAATCAGAGAATCCGATATTTTCGGACTGCCAGGGATTTAATTTGATATTGCAGTCGGGATTTAATAACTTTCGGCTGCAGGCAGATACCGAAAAGCCTGAAGAGAGTAGGTGAGTTAAGGTAAAATCAACTACTATGAAAGAGTTAACATTTATTCAAATGGAAGGAGTTAAAGGTGGGTTTAACACTTTTTGGAGGTCAGCTTGTGCGGCTTGGGCAGGCCTTAGTTATTTTAAACTAATTACATATTTAACTCCTGCAACAGCAGCCCTTGGAAAGGCAGTCGACATAACATGCATTATAGTCGGAATAGAAGCTGCAGCAGAGGCACTGATTGATTAATAGCATCCAAATATGAAGAAATTTAGGTGGTATGATTGGTTATTCGGTTTATCTCCAGTCTTAGCTTTATTGGCGGATCTCTATTTTAATAAACCAATCACTAGGGTGATATTTGGGGTATCACTTGTATTTGTGATTGTTTTTTACATAATCAGGGATTTTATAATCAAGCGGCATAATTAGATCTCCGGGGGGCATATGTGTGAGATTGCCGTTTAGGTCAAGGGCTTAACGGAGTTGGAATATTACAAACATATCGGGTCAGGCAGCAATTTATTCGAAGACTAACATTGCAGACAGCGTAATGAATACCTTTAAGACTATTGCCTTTATATTCTTTATGAATAATAAGGGCAATAATCTTTATATAGATCTGTGAAACGCCTGTATAGTTGCCACGATATTAAAACAGCTTATAAAATAATCCTTTCGTGAATCATAAATGGGGACATATCACAAAACCTAACATTAAAATAATTCCAACATGGTTGGTTGGTAATCTCGGTAAGGGAAAGAAAATAATGTGAAGATTGCCTGGAATGCCATTTGGGATTGAGGAGGGATTAATATAATTATTTCAAATCTAACCTATAAAAGGTGTATAAACGGTTTAAGCTAATTCCATCTGTCAATTATTTAATCAAAGCCCCGGTATATATATTCATATTAGTATTCTTTTTCCCTTCAGTGGTTTTAGGAGCCATAACCACATTCCTGCCTGAACCTGATATGACAGGTTCCTTTACAACCGATAGTATCGTCCTTGATTTGCTAATTGCCGTTATTGTGGTTCCGATCATAGAAACACTTCTATTTCAATCTTTAATAATAGAAGTTATTTGTAAGATTATTATGAGGCCAAGAAGGAACATTTGTATTGCAGTTTTTGCCTCTTCTCTGGCGTTTGCATTGAATCACACCTATAGTGTCAGTTATTTTATCTTTACGTTTGGGGTAGGAATTATTTTGGCAGTAGCATATTACCTGGGAAGATACAGAAAGGAAAGCGCAGTTGTTTTAGTATTTTTAATTCACGCCATGTATAATTTATCAAGTTCACTTTACAATTTGTTTATTTAAGTATTAGCTAACGAACCACTTAGGGGTATTGTCTTATTGTTTCGAAAATCGTATTGAAAGAGAATGTTTTACGTTAGGTATCAAAAACGTGACGCACTGCGTCCTATTATTAGTTGTTCTGACATTGGTCCATAACAACAATTAATTGATGCCAGCAACTTGTTTTATTGACTATAATATCCGAACTTTAATAAGGCAAAAGCTATCGCTACTGTTAAGGAAAGTTCAATACATTTAAATCTGCACCGATGAAAAAGCTTGAAATTATCCTGATTATCGGAGCCGTAGTCGGGCTCCTGCTGTCACTCTTTAATGTCCCGCTAATTTCACTGATTGTCTCAGTGTTTTTTATCGCACTGGGATCGATCTATTTCTACCTGGGATTTGCGTTGTTAAACGGTATCAGGTTCCGGAACATCTTGAAAGCCGAATCCTACACAGGAGTTGGACCGTGGAGAATTGCAATTGCCATTGGAACAGGTATAGCCCTCTCAAACCTCACTATGGGGTTTATGTTCTCTATCCTCAGATATCCGATGGCCGAAACCTTACTCACTTTCGGAATGGTCCTGGCTGCAATAATGATCATACTGGCGCTGATCAGAAACGCCCGGGATAAGAATCAATTCTACAGGAACATAATCCTGAGATGCGTGATCTTTATTATCATCGCTTCGATATTTCTGATCATTCCCGGGAATATTTTCGAAAAACTTTGAGCCATGAGGAGAATAAATGTGATAGTCATGGTCCTTCTGTCACCGGTTGCAGTCTATCTTCTTTATACACTCTTAAAGGAATCCTGGGGCAATAGAGAAAGAATCCTGCTGATTATTTTGCTGGTGGGAGGCATAATTAACTCTTCCGTCGTAGTAAGGAACAGGAAAAAGGAGCAAAAAGAAAATTGAAATATGTCTAATGATTCAATTGGTGATATCGATTAAAATCCGCTGCCATGAAAAAAGCCTGGATTAATTACACCGTCGCTTCAGTATTTTTTTTCATCATCTGCCTTACTATTGTGATCTTCTTTAATAAACCGGTATTCAAAAATATTTGGGAAGAAGCCCTGCTGATAGTAGCAATTGCTAACCTGGTTCTGTCTTACATCTATTTCAGAAATAACAAGGATGCATTCGCCACAAGGAGACGGCCAGGAGAAAACTAAATGTTCATGACATGAGTTCAGGAATAAGAAAAAAGATACTGAAAACAGGATTCGTCCTCAGTGTGATATGTTTGTTGGGTTCAATTCTGCTTCTCACACAACCACCTACCGGCCCCTACAGCAGAATAGCAATGATTTTGACTGGTATTGCGGGCTTGCTGACAGGTTTCTCCTTATTCATGCAAATCAGACAGAAAAACCATGACACTTAA
>JBGSLG010000061.1:0-18842 GCA_041740815.1 Bacteroidales bacterium | reverse complement strand
CTGGAGGAAAATTTCAAAATAGCACAGGAATTCAAGCCTCTGTCAGCGGATGAGATGCTTGCCATTGAGACTAAGACAAAACCTCACTATAAGGATCTGCTTTTCTTCAAGAACCTGTCGGAGTGGCCACCGGAGTGGTAGGTTTAGGCAGCAGGCAGTAGGCAATAGGCAGTCAAAATCAGTCGGCAGTCCACAGTCGGCAATAGGCAGTCATTATAAATTACAGGTTTACTGTTGATTAACGACTGAAGACTGAGGACTGAGGACTGAAGACTATTTTGCAATCGGCCCGGCTGGGATGCGCTCAATCCGGCGTCCGCGCCTGCCGGTTACACCAAAGAACCATATCAGCGACAGGGATATGATTATCATCCCTGTAATCGTCACCCAGTCGGCATTCTCGCCCGGTACGATCATCCAGCTGAGGATGGCACCGAAAACCGGGATGATAAATTTCCAGAGGTTAAGTTCGGAAACCTTCACCTCAGGTCTCCTCAGCAATACGTACCATTTCGAGAAGGTGAAGGCAGACATGAATGCCAGCCATAAAAGAACAAGCCAGTAGTTAAGCGGGAAATTGGGTTTTGCAGGGACATCCTCGAAGACAAATGAGATGAGGAACATTATAAGTCCCCCGACAAGGAGCGAGAAAGAGCTCAGCACCAGCGGATTCATGTTCTTGCCTTTTTTGGACACGAGAACATTGCTTGTTGCCGTTGAAATATTGGCAAGGAATATCATGATTATCCCGGCCACCTCACCGGGCAGACCGAAGTGAAATCCCTGCCTTCCCAGACTCACAAGCACAATTCCTGCGAGGCCGAAGAAGATTGTGATCACCTTGGCCCTGGTGAATCGTTCCTCCTTGATCATTATCCGCGAGACAATGGCTGTGACAAATGGCTGCGCCCCCACAATCACTGCTCCCAGAGCTCCCGGAACACGGTCCATGCCGATATAAAAGAGAATATAATTGATAAGTGTCTGGAGAATGGTTACCCATATTGCCAGGCTCCTGTTCTCAATGATCATTCTTATGTATTCCCGGGGCCTCACCGTGAAAGGCAGTATCATCAGTCCCGAAAGAATGAAGCGAGTCCCCGCGAAATGTATCGGCGTTGAATACTGCAGTCCCACTTTAATGAATGGGTAGGCGGTTGACCACATCAGGCATGTTATTATTGCCCAGAAGATGGTGTCACGGTGCTGATCTCTCATTTGGTGCACAAAAGTGAGCAAATATCGTGGTTTTTTTGTTTCGCTGAATGTTTACATTTGTGCAAGCACAAAAAAATTATGACAGTAGATGAACTCCTCGCACGCAGACTCCGGGATCACGGGGTAGGACGGTTTTTCGGCATCCCCGGGGGGCCATCGATACCCTACATGGAAGCATTCAGGAGGGCCGGGATAGAGTTCATCCTCACCTCTCATGAAGCATCTGCGGCTGTAATGGCTGATGTGACGGCACGTCTTACCGGTGTGACCGGTGTCTGTCATGCCACTTTTGGGCCCGGTGCAACCAATCTCTCCACCGGGGTGGGAGGGGCGCTCCTCGACCGGTCACCGATGCTGGCTCTTACATCAGAGATGCCTGATGATTGGCTCGATCGTACCACACAGATGAATATCGACCACCAGTCTCTCTTCAGGCCACTGACAAAAGCCACATACAGATTGAATGCCGCAGATGCCGCGGAGATCATAAGCGAAAGCCTGATCACCGCCAACGAGGAATATCCCGGCCCTGTCCATCTGGGGCTGCCTGCCGGGCTGGCTGGCACAAGCATTAAGGAGCCGGCAGTCGCCGGCCGTAAACCGGTTGCTGAGGAGGCGCTCCGGACGGAAGAGAGGGTAAAGGTGCTGCTGGCATCATCACGGAAGCCGATAATAGCGGCAGGCCTTACTGCAATGCGCCGGGGCGCCGGGGAGGGACTGCTGAGATTCCTTGAGCAACACCCTGTGCCTGTAGTGCTGACCCCAATGGCAAGGGGGCTTCTGCCCTCATCGCACCCATGTTATGCCGGGGTGCTGTTCCATGCCCTGAGTGACAGGCTTAAGCGGCTCACTGATGAGGCTGACCTTGTCATCGGACTGGGTTATGACCCTGTGGAATACAACTATGAATCATGGATGCCGGCAGTGCCGCTGGTTCATTTTGACACCCGCGTCACTGATCTTCATATCGGAGGTTCCATACAATCGGTATCATCCCCTGAAAAGTGGTTTGAAGCACTCGCTGTTCTCAGGGGAGCACCCGCGATGACAGCCCTTGCTGCTGAGGTCAGGACTGAGATTACCGATGCTCTTGATGCTGCCGCGAAGGGGTTTACTCCTGTCACCGCCCTTACTATCCTCAAAGAGAGCCTCCCGTCCAGCACTGTTGTCACGGCAGATGTGGGCTCGCACCTCCACCTTCTGGGACAGATGTGGGATGTGCCTCCGGCCGGGAAGCTGATCATGACAAACGGTTGGTCCTCGATGGGATTCGGTGTGCCTGCTGCACTGGCTGCTGCCATGGTCAGCCGTGAAAACCAGGTGGTATGCATCACCGGCGACGGCGGCTTCCTGATGCATGCAGGCGAGATCATTACCGCACGCAGGTACGGCCTGAAAATTATAGTTGTTGTGTTCTCCGACGGGGAGCTTAACCTGATCAGACTCAAACAGTCATGGAAGAATGCAAGTCCATCGGGAACCAGTCTCTGCCAGGGCCCCCTGTTCTGTTCTGAGAGCTTCCTGGGTATTGAGGTAATACCTGCCAGGGATGCACAACAAATGCAGAAAGCTGTCGGAAAAGCACTTCATTCCGACAACAGCGTAATCATCGAAGCATTCGTTGATCCGTCAGTTTACAGTGAACTGGTGGTGAGGAGCTGAAGAGTTCTACTCTTCTTTCTTTGCGGCCGGTTTCTTTGCCTTGGCAGCCGGTTTCTCTGTCTTCTCAACGACAGTCTTTATCTCTTTCTCCACTTTTTTGACTGCAGGTTTGGCTGCGCTTTTCACGGCAATCTTGGGTTTTGCTGTCTTCACAGCTGCCTTTACAGGCTTTTCCTTTACTTCAGGTGATGCAGCAGATTTTGCCTCAGCAGTCGTAAGAGCTGTTTTTGCCGCTGTCTCAGCAGCATTCTTTCTGGCCTTTTTCTGCCGGCGAACGCCAAAGGTACCTCTGATTATCTTACCTCTCTTTGATTTCTGATCACCTTTACCCATAATCTGTTATAATTTAAATTGTGAATATTTTAAGAGCACAGACGACAAAAGTAGTAAAATTTGGCTCTCGGTTATGATTTTCTGTTAATAAATAAGGAGGTTCAGGCAGAGCTACCAACCCGCCCTTTTTCGTAAATTTGTGAATATGGCAACCAGGAAGCTCAGGATTTTTACACAGGAGATCACTCCGCGGCTCGAGTATGTGGCAGGTGTAATTTTCTCCTCCGTGCTTGGTATAGACTATGAGATCACAACTGACAGGAGGAAGATCGGCACCAATCCGGCCATCATCTATTCGGACGAAAAGGTTAAGGATCAGTTTGTGATCAGGCCGTCGGGCCTGCTCTCTGCCACCGGGGTAACACCCCAGGAGCCTTCTGTCTCGTTTGCCGGCGACCTGCCTGTGCTCTTTCCGGCTGACGGTGGCAGTATCCCTTTTGATCCCTTCTCGGCAGCCTTCTTTATGCTCTCACGGTACGAGGAGTATCTGCCCTTTGCACCCGACGCCCACGGAAGGTTTCAGGGGATAATGTCCCTGGCCTCCCGTAACGGTTTCCTCCGGATGCCGGTGGTGGAGCTGTGGTCAAGGGTCCTTGCCGATGCCCTGGTTAAATATTATCCAGCCATCACAATCAGGCACAATCAATACAGGTCGCTTCTGACTGTTGATGTAGATCAGCCTTTTGCCTACAGGAGCCGGGGTTTGTTGAGGAGCATGGGCGGGCTGGTAAAAGGACTTACAGGTACCGGAGCCAGGCCGGCTGACCGCATCAGAACCATGACCGGAAGCAAGGCTGATCCGTATGACAGTTTTGAGTACATCGAACAGAATATCAGACTGCACGGCAGTGAGGCCCTCTTCTTCTTCCCCATGGGTGATCAGGGCGAATATGATCATAATCCCCCATACCGGGATCACGATTACGGTGAGATCATACGCAGATACGACAGGATGTTCGGCAGCGGGCTGCATCCTTCATATCGCTCTGCCGGCCGGCCGAAGACCCTCCGGATGGAGACGGAGCGGTTCCGGCATATTGCAGGACACAGTCCCGAAAAGGCAAGGCAGCACTGGTTGCTTCTCAATATGCCCGAAACATATCAGTCTTACACTGACGCCGGAATCCGGTTTGACTACACCATGGGGTATGCCGACGAACCGGGGTTCCGGGCCGGAATAGCCCGGCCGTTTCCGTTCTACGATCTCTCAAGGGAGATGAACACGGGTCTGACCATCGTGCCATTCCAGGTCATGGATGGCACCCTGAGACAGTACCTTCATCTTCCGCCTGAGAAAGCTCTGGATGTAATCCGTTCACTCGTTGACACTACCCGAAAGGTCGGAGGACTATTTGTCTCCGTCTGGCACAACACATCCCTGACCGAGGTCAATGGCTGGGAGGGTTGGAGAAAGGTATTCGAGGAAACACTATCAATCCAGAAGGCATGATTGCCTACCTGACAAACGGGGAGATAGACCGCAGCCGGTGGGATGCATGCCTGGCAGAGGTGCCCGGAATCAAACCCTATGCATGGTCATGGTATCTCGATATAATGGCCCCGGGCTGGGATGCGCTTGTGGATGACGATTACTGCTCACTCTTTCCGCTGCCGCGATCAAAAAAATTCGGGTTCAACTACCTGGCCACTCCCGTGTTCCTCCAGCAGCTGGGTCTCTTTACACCTGACGGTGACAGGCAGAAGATAGCATCGGAGTTTATCTTCTTCATGCCTGAGGTCTACAGGCTCATAGACCTGAATATTGCACAGGAGGTTAAGCCTCCGGGATACACCGTCACACCTCGCTATAACTTCGAGCTGCGTCTCGATGACCCATATGAGACCATATGGTTCAATTATATGTCCGATTGCCGCAGGAACATAAACATAGCCCGCCGCTATCCCCAGGATATCGTCGATGATGTCAGACCTCATGAGGTTATCTCGCTCTTCAGGAACAACATCGGGAAGAAGGCCGGAGTGATTCGCGATGCCAGTTACCGCCGGCTTCACAGCCTTATGGATCACTGCAGGCAGACAGGCACGGGGAGGATCATGGGTGTCAGGTCACCGAAAGGCAAGCTGCTTTGGGGTATGTTTGTCATAGACACTCCCGGCCGGAAAACTCTTCTCTTTACTGCCGGAAGCAGAAAAAGCCGGGAGTTGCGTACAGCTTACCTGGTAATAGATCATATCATCAAAGCCAATGCAGCTACAGGTACCGTCATCGATTTTGCGGGGTCATCGGTACCCTCGATTGCGATCTTCATGAAGTCATTCGGGGGAGAGCAGACCACCTACTGGCGTCTCTACCGCAACAGCCTTCCATGGCCTGCACGACTCTTCAGGTGATCAGAAGAGAAGCTCGATCACCTGGTCATTCATGCCTGACTCAGTGAGCATTCCATTTTCACATCGGAGTGTCCGTGCCGGGAATTTCTTCACCAGCGCAAGCTTATGGGTTGACATGATGACTGCCCTTCCGTTATCACTTATGCTTCGCAGTAAGATGTGTATCTCCTCAGAAGTTTCCGGGTCGAGGTTACCTGTCGGCTCGTCAGCCAGGATAATCTCCGGATCATTGAGCAGGGCCCTGGCAATAACCACTCTCTGCTGTTCTCCGCCCGAGAGCTGGTGAGGCATCTTGAATCCCTTGTTCTGCAGGTTTACCTTTTCAAGTACCTCCCTGATCCGGTCCTCAACGGCTATCTTATTTGCCCACCCGGTTGCCCTGAGGGCAAATTCAAGATTGTCATGAACAGACCGGTCATTAAGCAGTTGGAAATCCTGGAAGACGATGCCCAGTTTCCTCCTCAGCAAAGGGATCTCTCTCTTCTTAAGGGTGCGAAGGTTAAATCCTGCCACCCATCCCTCACCGTCGGTAAGGGGCAGCTGTGCATTCAGCGTACGTATCAGCGATGTCTTGCCGCTCCCGACCTTTCCGACCAGGTAGATGAACTCACCCTTGTCTGCCTTCAGATTCACATCGGAGAGGACAAGATGGTCCTGCTGCATGATCGTACAGCTCTTCAGTTCAATGATTGTGTCAAGCGGAGAGATTTCTTCCATCACCGGTTCTTTTGGCGCAAATTAAAAAAGAATTAACAATCAGTGGCATGGATGTTGATAAAATGAGCAATAAAGAGACTTAGGGCCTATTTTATAATTGTATTTTTACCGCTGAAGAAACAGCGCCGGAAATCCTGCGCAAAATACTGTAAATAAGCTAAATACCGACAGGTATGCCTGTTGGTGTATTTCTGTTGACGGAGGCTCATGAAAGGATAAAGTTATGAACAGGAAGATTTTGATGATCATTGTTGTTGCAGCCTTTGCTGCCGGGACTGTCGTGAAGGGACAGTCGTCTTTTTCCGGAGCGGAGCTTAACTCACTGCTGAACAACGGGTACGAGATGTACAGCAAAGCTAAATATGCCACAGCTATTGAACTGTTTGACAAGTGGCTGGCTACTGAGAAAACAGGTAACAAGCTCCAGCGGGCTGATGCCGAGTACCTCGCTGCCCTCTCCGCCATGAGGCTGATGAGCCCTGATGCCGAGTACAGAATGGAGAGGTTCATAGCAACCAACAGCGAGAGCCCGAAGCTTAACGAGGCAAGGTACGAGTCAGGACTCTACTGCTACCAGCAGCGGAATTACAATTGTGCCATCACCTGGTTTGAACAGACAGACCGCATGATGCTTTCAGAAAAGCAACTACCTGAATATCTCTTCAAGCTGGGCTACTCGCACTACGTCAGGGGAGATAAGAAGAGAGCCCAGATGCTTTTTGCGGAGCTGATAGATGTTGATACGGATTATACGTCTCCGGCGCTCTATTATTTTTCGGCCATTGCCTACGAGAATGGCTTCTACCGCACTGCCCTGGAGGGCTTCGAGAAGCTGAAAGACGATGAGAGCTTCGGGAGCGTAGTCCCGTTTTATATCGTCCAGATCTACTACCTCGACAAAAATTACGACGGTATCCTGGAGACAGGCCCCTCACTCATAGACCAGGCAGGGAAGACACGTGAGACTGAGCTTTACAGGTTCATCGGCGATGCCCATTTCCAGAAGGGCAACTACACCGAAGCGATACCTTATCTTGAGAAGTTCATCCAGAACACGAAACTCAGCGACAGGAATGATAAGTATGAGCTGGCATTCAGCTATTACCAGACCGGAGACATTGACAATGCCACGAAGCTCTTCAACCAGGTGGTGGGCAAGAGTGACATGCTGACACAGAATGCCTACTATATGCTCGGTTCATGCTATCTCAGGAGCAACGACAAGAAGAGAGCCCAGATGGCTTTCTCTGCTGCCTCGGGGATGAACTATGACAAGGAGGTACAGGAGGAGGCGCTCTTCAACTTCGCCAAGCTGGCATATGAAAATTCCTATGCACCATTCGGTGAGGGTATTGAAGCGTTACATACATATATCCAGACCTACCCCAACTCGGAGAATATATCCGAGGCTTATGACTACCTGATATCGGCCTATATGAGGCTGAAAAACTACCAGGCTGCCCTGAACTCCCTTGAGACCATCACTACAAGAGATGACAGGCTCAAGGAGGCTTACCAGAAGGTGGCTTATTTCAGAGGTATTGAACTTTTCCGGAACAACAGGTATTCTGAGGCAGTAACAACGTTTGACAAGTCGCTCATGTATAAGGAGATGAATCCGGTACTGGGGGCGCAGGCACTCTACTGGAAGGGCGAATCCAATTACCGCCTTGGCAATGCTGATGCAGCCGGAAGCGACTGGGAGAGGTTCAGGCAGCTGCCCCAGGCCCGTGCCCTGCCGGAATATGAGCTGATAGATTACAATCTTGGATATGTATGGTTCAATGAGGGTGATTATGCAAAGGCCCTGCCTTATTTCAAGGCTTTCGAAAACACTGCTGACCAGCAGACCAGGCCTGATATTGCAGCCGATGCACGTAACCGGATAGCCGACTGTTATTATATCCGTGCAGACTACCCTTCGGCAGTAACCTATTATGACAAGGTCATTGACTATGCAAAGCTTGATGCGGACTATGCCATGTTCCAGAAGGGATTTGCGCAGGGCCTGAGCAACAACAATGAGGCAAAGATTACCACTCTGACCTCGCTCATAACCAAGTACGCGAAGTCGGCTTATGTGCCGAACGCTCTTTTTGAACGCGGAAGGGCCTATGTGGCACTGGAACAGCCTGGGAGGGGAGAAGCTGACTTCACAAATATTATTGCATGGTACACCAGCAGTCAGTTTGTGCCACCGGCAATGGTACAGCTTGGCCTGATCTACTACAACGCGGGTGAGAATGAAAAGGCTGTGGCGCAGTTCAAGAAGGTGATTGAGAACTACAGAAACACGCCTGAAGCGCGTAATGCCGTCAACGGACTGAGAAATGCCTATACTGACATGGATGATGTTGAAACCTACTTCTCTTACATGAAAAATGTTGAAGGATTGGGAGATATAGAAGCAACAACCCGTGATTCAATGACTTACGTATCAGGTGAGAACCAGTACATAAAGGGCAACTGCGAGCGGTCTTCAGAGATATTCAGGAACTATCTCAGTGAGTTCCCCTCGGGCAGTTTTGCCACGAACGCGAGGTTTTATCTGGCCGATTGCCTGAACAGGGCCGGCAAGACAGATGAAGCCCTCGACCTCTATCTGAAGATTGTCGGCGTCGGAAATAACCAGTTCATGGAACAGTCGCTCCTGGGTGCCGCTTCCATAACATTCGGCAAGGAAGATTACCGGCGCTCCTACGGTCTGTATCAGCAACTCAGCCTTGAGGCTTCCAATCCCGAGAACCGTATGTATGCCTGGCTGGGCATGATGCGTGCCGCCTCCGCGCTTGAGGATGATGAAAAGATACTCGGGGCGGGAGAGATGGTCCTTGCTTCCGAGAAACTAACGGAAGAACTGGCCCGGGAGGCAACTTTCATGATGGCAAGGGCCAACCAGAGGCTGGGCAATAATGAAGATGCCCTTGACGACTACCAAAGGGTTGGCACTGAAGTATCAACCGCCTACGGCGCCGAATCCAAGTATCACGTTGCTGAATTGCTATGGATTGCAGGTGACGTTGAAGGGGCTGAGAAAGAGGCAAACGAGTTCGTTGATATGAGTTCCCCACATGCCTACTGGACGGGTAAGACATTCCTGCTGTTGTCAGATATTGCCGTTAAAAAGGGAGACACCTTCCAGGCCAGGGCAACGCTGCAGAGTCTCATTGACTACTATACGGTGAAAAATGACGGTATCATTGATGAAGCCCGTGCTAAGCTTGCAGCCCTCACGGCTGCCGGGGCATCCGGAGATACGCCGGCAACAGGAGAAACATCACGGAACTGATCAAAAACAAGGAGAAAGCGATGAAAGGAAAAATATATATCACAGCAACGGCTCTTCTGATCTCAGTGCTCACCACCGGTCAGACACAGGAGGATAACATAAAAAGGTCCGTAACACTCTACAATCCTTATAAGCCTACGCTTCAGGAGGCGACTAAAAGAGCACTGTTGCCCTCTGCCGATGACACTACCACGGTAAGCATGACTTTCGACTATGACTTCACCCCGGGATCATTTGTTCCGGAGTACGAGGTGAGTCCTATCAAGTCAGCCGTACTGTCGCCAGATCCCCTCCCGGAACTGAAGAAGGGATATGTCAGTCTTGGTGTCGGGTCATATCTGTCGCCCTTCCTTGAGATAAGCGTTTCCAACGGGAGGTCAAGGAAAGGGACAATAGGTCTTTTTACACGTACTTACGGATCAGCCGGAAAGATTGAGCTGGAGAATGACACCAGGGTCTATGGCGGATTTCTCGATAACCAGGCGATTCTGTACGGTAAAAAATACTTCCGTCGCAGCCGTCTGGATGCTGATATTGACTTCCGGCAGATGACGAGGCATGCCTACGGGTATGATCCTGATGTCATCGGCTGGGATCCTGATAAAAAGGATATCCGGTCACTCTACTATGATGTTTCCGGCAAGGCGCGGTATTTCACCATGGAACCTGACTCCAGTGACCTCAACTTCGATGCAACCCTGAGGTATAACCTCTTTACCCTACAGGGTAGCGGCATGCAGCACAACCCGGGAATTACTGCCAGCGGAGGCACGGAGATGTTCGGCCTTTACGCCGGAATAAATGCCGAGTATGATCTCTACCTCTTTGCAAAGGGCATCGACAGCAAGGCGAGGAATCTCCTCACACTGGCCCCATATATCACCAGGGGAAACGAGGACTGGAGGTTCCGCTTCGGCCTGAAGATAGCTTCTGATATAAAGGAAAACCATGATCCGCTGGTAGGAGGCAACACCAAACTCTACATGTACTTCTATCCTGACATCTCCTTCACCTTCAGCGTTATCCCAAAATTTCTCAGGTTCACTGCAGCCATTGATGGTTCACTGGAGAATAACCAGGCACGCAACACGGCCTATGTCAACCCCTGGATGATGCCCGGCGACACTCTGTTCACCCTTCGCAATACGGATAACCAGCTCAGGCTGAGTGCAGGCCTCTCCGGAAGCATGAACGTCTCGGCTACATATGCCCTCGATCTGAGCTTCACAATGTTCAAGGACATGCTGCTCTTCATGAATGACACCCTGGGGGTAGGCAACTATTTCGTTCCGGTCTATGCAGACGGCAATCTTCTGAAGGTTCACGGTGAGATCAATCACCCCCTGAACCGGCAGATGAACCTATCAGTGCAGGGTAACTATTACGGATATGATATTTCCGGACATGAGCACGCATGGCATAAGCCCGGATGGGATGGGGCCGTTAAGGTAGATTACAACCTCAGGAACAAGATCGTTGCATCGGCAGCCCTGTCACTCACCGGGGACCGGTATGCCAGGGTCAGGGCCCCTGAAGAAATTGTAAAACTGCCATTCCATCCGAACCTTAACCTTGGCATAGAGTACAGGTACACTCCGGAGCTCTCACTGTGGTTTAAATGCAACAACATTTCGTATAATCGCTATTTCGAATGGAACTATTATCCGGCACGCAGCTTTATGCTTTTGGGAGGATTCTCATACAGTCTGTAGACTGCTTGAAAATTGATATGGATTGTTCATATTTATTTATCGGAAAAATAGCTTTTCTAAGGGCGAAATCCCCGGATTTTACTACCTTTGTGTGATTTTATAAATTACATAATATCAAATTGTTAAAAGCATAATATCACAAAAATAAACTACGTATAATGACTACTGAGGAACAGAGGAAGAGGAGTAAGGAACAGGATGATTATTCGGCTGACAGCATCCAGGTGCTTGAAGGGCTGGAGGCAGTGAGAAAACGTCCTGCAATGTATATTGGTGATGTTGGCGTCAGAGGCTTGCATCATCTTGTTTATGAGGTTGTTGATAATTCCATTGATGAAGCACTGGCAGGATACTGCACGCAGATTGATGTTACTATAAATGAAGATAACTCCATAACCGTTATTGATAACGGTCGCGGTATACCGGTGGAGTTGCATGAAAAGGAGAAGCGTTCAGCGCTCGAGGTTGTAATGACCGTGCTGCATGCCGGGGGGAAATTTGACAAGGATTCCTACAAGGTATCCGGCGGCCTTCACGGTGTGGGGGTATCATGTGTCAACGCACTGTCGTCACGACTGACTGTTGATGTGATGAGGCAGGGTAAACGGTGGACCCAGACTTATGAGAGGGGCAAGCCTCTTGCCCCCGTCGCCCAGGTGGGTGATTCAGACGGTACCGGGACCATCACCACCTTCATGCCTGACAATACAATATTTCAGACTGTAGAGTTCAAGTTCGATATTCTGGCTGTCCGGCTCAGGGAGCTGGCTTTCCTGAATAAAAATATTCTTCTGACTCTGACAGACAAGCGTGAGATGGCTGAGAACGGCAACGAGTCTCATCCTGTTACGGAGCGGTTCCTCTCTGAGCGCGGTCTGATTGAGTTCGTCGAGTACCTGGATGCGAACCGTGAGAGGCTTATTGACAAGGTCATATACATCGATTATGACAAGGGCGATATTCCGGTAGAACTGGCTTTGCAGTACAACACCTCCTTCTCGGAGAATGTGCACTCTTATGTGAACAATATAAATACGATTGAGGGAGGAACCCATCTTGCAGGTTTCCGGAGAGGTCTGACACGTACCCTTAAGAAGTATGCCGAAGATT
Organism: Bacteroidales bacterium; assembly: GCA_041740815.1. Lineage (GTDB taxonomy): Bacteria > Bacteroidota > Bacteroidia > Bacteroidales > VadinHA17 > SR-FBR-E99. The sequence continues at coordinate 6,449 of JBGSLG010000061.1, read as the reverse complement.
CAGGCATGACGACCAAGCTCAAGTTTGACATTAACGGTGATGACTTCCGCGAGGGGCTGACTTCGGTCATGTCGGTCAAGGTGGCCGAACCGCAGTTTGAAGGACAGACCAAGACCAAGCTTGGAAACTCTGAGGTCATGGGTGCGGTTGATGTGGCAGTAAGCACTGCTCTTACACACTATCTTGAGGAGAACCCGAAAGACGCAAGGGTCATAGTGCAGAAGGTCATACTTGCAGCCACGGCACGGCACGCGGCCCGCAAAGCACGTGAGCTGGTACAGAGGAAGAATGTTCTCTCGGGGTCAGGACTGCCGGGCAAGCTGGCTGACTGTGCAGACAGGGATCCTGCAGTATCAGAGATTTTCATTGTTGAGGGAGACTCTGCAGGCGGTACAGCCAAGCAGGGACGTGACCGCCGCTTCCAGGCCATCCTTCCGCTGAGGGGCAAGATCCTTAATGTCGAGAAAGCCATGCAGCACAGGATTTTCGACAATGAGGAGATAAAGAACATCTTTACTGCACTCGGTGTCACCATAGGTACAACCGATGACAGTAAGGCACTCAACATCACAGGACTGAGGTATGCCAAGGTCATCATCATGACTGATGCGGACGTGGACGGATCACACATCACAACACTGATTATGACCTTCTTCTTCCGGTACATGTACGAGCTTATTCAGAATGGAAACATCTATATAGCTACGCCGCCGCTTTATCTGGTCCACAAAGGTAAGAACGAGAAATACTGCTGGAATGAAGAGGAGCGTGACGCTGCAGTGAAGGAGATGGGGCAGGGCAAGGAGTCGTCAGTGACAATCCAGAGGTATAAGGGTCTCGGTGAGATGAATGCCGAGCAGCTATGGTCTACCACAATGAATCCCGAGACGCGTACTCTCCGGCAGGTCACAATAGACAGCGCCGCCGAGGCTGATCATATATTTTCAATGCTAATGGGTGACGAGGTGCCACCAAGGAGGGAGTTCATTGAGAAGCATGCGAAGTATGCTAATATTGATGCGTAAGGACAAGTCGGCAGTCGGCAGTCGGCAGTCAGCAGTCGTGGTAGGTTATCATAGGACTGAAGACTGAAGACTGAGGACTGAAGACTGAAAGAAGACTTTAACCGCTAACCGACTCAGTTATGCCAAGTGACAGCCAGCCTGCCTTCAGAAAAAGCCTGAACCTGGTTGACTCTTCGGCCATCATCATCGGCTCGATGATCGGTTCGGGCATCTTTATCGTCAGCGCTGACATGGCGCGCACACTCGGGTCACCCGGATGGCTGCTTGTTGCCTGGCTCATCACCGGCTTCATGACAGTAATGGGTGCACTGAACTTCGGTGAACTCGCAGCAATGATGCCCAAGGCAGGCGGCACATATGTATACCTGCGCGAGGCTTACAATCCTCTTACAGGGTTCCTCTATGGATGGACCCTTTTCCTGGTGATTCAGACTGGAACAATTGCCGCAGTGGCAATGGCCTTCGGGAAATTCTCCGGCGTCATAGTGCCGTGGATAAGCGAAGGAAATATCCTGCTGAACCTGGGGCCGGTTAAGTTTTCATCGGTCCATGCTGTTGCCATAGGGTCACTTGCCCTGATCACCTGGATCAATTCGCGTGGCATACGAACCGGCAAGAACGTGCAGAACACCTTCACCTTTACCAAAGTAATAATACTTTTACTCCTGCTCATGGCAGGATTTATTTTTGCCGGGTCGGATGGATTCAGAGCCAACTCGGCATATTTCTGGGAGGCCGCTACAATAGACAAGGCCACTGGGCTTGTCACACCCATCACCGGTATCATGATAGTGGTTGCCCTTGCAATGGCAATGGTAGGATCGCTCTTCACCTGCGACGCATGGACCAATATCACCTTTGCCTCGGCAGAAGTGGTCAATCCCAGGCGCACATTACCCCTTAGCCTCTTCTGGGGAACGCTCATCGCCTTTACACTGTTCTTTCTGTCGAACATAGTATATATCAAGGTGCTGCCATTGCGAGGTATGCCCGACGGTGCCGGGGTCATTGAAAGAGGTATGGCCTTCGCAACTAACGACCGGATTGGCACGGCGGCCATATCATCCATTTTCGGTGATTATGCCGCCCTGATTATGGCAGTACTCATTGTCATCTCCACTTTCGGATGCAACAACGGACTCATTCTCTCAGGGGCACGGGTTTACTATGCCATGGCGGCCGACCGGCTCTTTTTTAAATCTGCTGGCAGACTCAACAGCAGGGCTGTGCCTGGCAACGGTCTGTGGATTCAGTTCATCTGGTCTTCAGTGCTGTGCCTGTCAGGATCATATTCACAGTTACTTGACTACGTGGTATTTGCTGTACTGATATTCTATGTACTCACGATCCTGTCAATCTTTGTCCTTCGACATAAACGGCCTGATGCCGAAAGACCTTACAAAGCCTTCGGGTATCCCTTCATCCCTGCATTGTATATCATTATGGCCGTAACCATTATGATCATTCTGCTTATTTACAAACCTACATTTACGTGGCCCGGACTGGTAATCGTTCTCCTCGGGATACCTGTTTACTTTATCTGGAGCCGCCTTAACAAGACTAAATGACATGGAAATATTTCAGACTGTTTTTGACTGGTACATGGCCAACCTCAACTATTTTACGATCTTCCTTCTGATGGCTATTGAAAGTTCGTTTATCCCGTTTCCGTCAGAGATAGTTGTCCCCTTTGCGGCCTGGAAAGCAGGAGAGGGAGGACTGTCGATGGCCGGTGTGCTTCTCTCCTCAACAGCAGGAGCCATGACTGGCGCCATATTGAATTATTATCTGTCGGTGTGGCTTGGAAGGCCGCTGCTCTACCGTATTGCCGACACCAAATGGGCTCATGCTCTTCTTATAAACCGCGAGGGGGTGGAAAAGGCCGAAGCCTATTTTGTAAAACATGGGAAGGCTTCCACCTTTATTGGCCGACTGGTTCCGGCTGTCAGACAGCTTATTTCCATTCCTGCAGGCCTTTCGAGGATGAAGATCGGGCCGTTCCTGTTGTATACCTTTTTAGGCGCCGGGTTATGGAATGTCATCCTTGCCCTGATAGGCTATTTCGCCTATGACAAGCGCGAGCATATCCTGCCTTACCTTGACTGGATCATGTACGCCGTGGGCGCACTGTTCGTCATATGGTTAGTATGGAAAGGGATAAAGGTATGGAAGAAAAGCAGGAGCAGAGTCACTCAGTAAGTTCCCCGGCCAGAAGTCTCAGTCCGATCTCGGAAATCTTTGCCATGTATAATGCTGTGAGCCGTCTGTTGATGGCGTTCAGATAGTTGTTCTGATATTCCCTGAACTCAAGTCCTGACAGTGAACCGAGGCGATACCGTTCCATGGCTATCTCCAGTGATGCACGTGCAACCTCCGCACTCTGTGCCTCGAAGTCGGTGAGGATGATATTGTTCTGGTAGGTATTATACAGCAGGTCAAGTTCCCCGAGAATCTCATTCTCTATATCGAGATAGGCCAGCCTGCTGCTCTCCGCTTCAATCTTCGCATTTGCAATTCTCCTGTTGGTCTCAAGTCCTGTAAAGATATTCCATGACATGTTGAATCCCCAGTTGAGGCCATTTGTCTGGCTGTATGAGCTGGCGACAGGTGGAAATTGGTTACGGCTGAAGTTGTAGCCTGTACTGAAGTTGAGGGTAGGATAGCGCAGGGCTCTCACCGCTTCGAGGTCATACTCCGACAGCTGCTCTCCCTGGCGCGCAAGGATTAGCTGGTTGTTGGAGCTGAGAGTCTGTTCACGCAGTGAATCAACATCTATCGTAGGGGCGAGAGTGATGGAATCATTTATGTTGAAGTTTATCTCGTGGCCGGCATTGAGCAGGTTCGTCATGCGGATATAAGCACTTTTTACGGACTCCTGCTGTAACAGCACTGCCGAGCTGTCAGCATTCAGGTCAATCTTCGCCTGCTGCAGGTCAAGTCCTGATATGACCCCCAACAGGTATTTTTCTTCAGCGTTCTCATATCTTGATTTTGACAGGGCCAGTGAGGTAAGGGTCGATTCCATCCTGTTCTGTTGCACGATGATGTTGTAATACTCAGAGCATACCCTCATGACGAGATTCTCCACATTGATCTTCACTCTCTGGCTGCTCATATAGAGCAGCTCCTGCTGGCGGCTATAGGTGTTAAACATCCCGAGGCCGTCAAAAAGTCTCCAGTTCAGGGCGAGGCCGGCGGTATAGAAGTTGGTTATATTCTCTTCCCCGGGCGATGATGAGGATCTGGTAGTATTATTTGTCTGCGACTGCCTGCCTGTACCGGTAACAGTGGGCAGGAAGGGTGTGAGTGAGACATTGTTACCGGCTATTGTCTGATCATTCCGGGTGATCTTGAGTGAATAGTTATTCTCCAGGGCTTGCATGATGGCTTCGTCAAGGCTCATTGTTTTCTGGGCCTGGACGAAGAGCGGGGAGAGTAGCAATAATATCAGGGAGCTAAACCTCAGGTTTCTCATCGGTAATTATTTCAACGGTTTTTCTGGCCGCCAGGTAGCTGTACACTGCCGGAACGACGAAGAGGGTAAGGAATGTGGCAAAGAAGAGACCGCCAACGACCGTGACGCCCATTGAGACACGGCTCTCAGCGCCGGCGCCGGAGGCAAGGGCAAGAGGCATGATGCCTAGAATCGTAGTCAGACTTGTCATCAGAATTGGCCTGAAGCGTGATACTGAGGCCTCCCTGACGGCATCCATTACGTTCAGCCCGGCTTTCTGCCGCTGGTTGGCAAATTCAACAATGAGAATACCGTTCTTGGCAACCATCCCGATAAGCATAATCAGACCGATCTGGCTGAAGATATTCAGGGTCTGGCCGGTGATGACCATGATAAACAGAGCCCCTATCAGGGCAAGTGGCACTGTAACAAGAATTATTACCGGGTCACGGAAGCTTTCAAACTGGGCGGCGAGAACGAGATAGATCAGTACCAGTGCAAGCACAAAAGCAAAGAGCAGGCTTGAAGTACTCTCAACAAAATCTTTTGAGTCACCTGAGAGCGTTGTGCTGAAATCCTCATTGAGAACCCGGTCAGCAATCCTGTCCATCTCCTCAATGCCTTCGCCAAGAGTATACTTACCGGCGAGTCCTGCTGATATGGTGGCAGAATTGAACCTGTTATACCTGTAAAGCTGCGGAGGCAGGCTGTTTTCCCTGACCGAGACAATATTGTCAAGCTGTATGAGCTCGCCCTTGTCGTTACGTACATATACGTTTGTGAGGTCTGACGGATCATTACGTTTTGAGCGGTCAAACTGGCTCATGATCTGGTACTGTTTCCCGTCAAGGATATAATAACCGATGCGTTGTTCGCTCATGGTCAGCTGCAGCGTCTGCGCAATACTCTGGACGTTCACGCCCATCATGGATGCCTTCTCACGGTTGATGATCACGGTCAGCTCCGGTTTGGTGAACTTGAGGTTCACATCACTGGCTGAGAAGTACTGACTGCCTGATACTTCGGCCATGAAATCCGGTATGACCCGCTTAAGGTCATCAAGGTTCTTGGCCTGTATCACATACTGAACGGGCAGACCACCTCGCCGCGAGCCAAAGGTCTGCTGCTGCGAAACGATAGTCCGGGCTCCGGTAAGCTGTCTCACATAAGGCGCTATGGATGTTGCTATCTCCTGCTGAGTCCTTTTGCGCTTATCAATGTCAACAAGTCTCACCCTTATATTCGCTGAGTTTCCGTTGACCATCATCATTAAGTTTTCATTCTCGGGGATATTTTTCCGGACAACAGGAACGACGGTTTCGGCGTAGTTAAGCATATAGTCGAATGTGGTTCCCTCGGTGGCTGTGGCATTGATGCTGAAGTAGCCCCTGTCTTCAAGTGGCGCCATCTCAGACTTGAGCATAGACCAGAACAAGCCTATCAGACCTGCAACAACGACAATGATTACAAGCGCCAGGTATCTTTTTTTGAGGAATCCTGAGATAGCCCTCCTGTAAACATTTTGCATACCGGAGAAGAAAGGTTCCGTTGACTTGTAAAAACGGCCTTCCATAGCGTTATGCTTCAGAATCCTCGATGAAATCATTGGCGTCAGCGAGAGAGCCAGGAAGGCAGATATAGTGACGGCTCCGACAATGACCAGGCTAAACTCCCTGAAGAGCCTGCCCGTGACACCCTGCAGGAACACTATCGGGAAGAAGACCGCAACAAGCGAAATTGTTGTGGCAATAATGGCAAAATAAATCTCAGTGGAGCCTTTCTTTGCCGCCTCCATAGGTGACATGCCATGCTCGACCTTGGTATAAATATTTTCAACCACCACGATTGCATCGTCAACAACAAGACCGATTGAAAGCACAATGGCGAACAGCGTAAGAATATTTATTGTGAATCCGGCAATGTACATTACGAAGAATGCTCCGACCAGTGCAACCGGAATTGCTATCACC
>JBGSLG010000060.1:0-4393 GCA_041740815.1 Bacteroidales bacterium | reverse complement strand
GATAATGGTAAAACCCTCACTGAAGCCCATGTCAAGCTCTTTGATGATGGCATAGTTCTTAACTGTCAGTCTTCGTAACATGGACTTTTATTATCCGGAAGGAGTAAGAATCTTCTGGTACTTTGTTTCGTTGGCAGGGTCTATCTCTGTGAGAATCTGTACCACCCTGTTCTTTTCCTCAGGGAAACCCTGTGAAAAGATATTGACCATCTCATCTGCCTTTGCATCGATTATGACCGTCATATAATACATGAACGGGTCAGGACGGCGGCGGTAGACCTCCTGCAGCCTGCGAAGGCTCTCATAGATCTCTGTTCTTGCCTGGGTCATGTCAGATTCCATCCGGTCGAGTCCCTTAAGGTGATACAGGTAGATAAACTGCCTGACGCCTGAATACTCATTGTCTAGTATATTTTTCACGAGCCAGTACCGGTTCCTGTTCCTCGAGCCGTCATAGGGCTTCCATCCGGACTCAGGTGCGTTCTGGGCGTTGGTGACAATCTTTTCGGCTACCTGGAAATAGGGTGTGCCCCCGGCCTGTGAATAGGTATCAAAATCAATTCCTATAAACAGGTATGCATAATAGGCCAGCACCGAAACGAGGTTGCTGGTATGGCTGTTGGGATTGAACTCAAGAGGCTGGAACTCAACATACCGGAACTGGAAGTTATTGTCAACAAAGTTCAGAACCGTTGACTCATAGGTGGTGTTATATACAGGCCGGCTGAGCTGGGCCTGTATGGTGCCGCGGAACTCATCAGCCGAGAGCTGCTCATCAAGGTTGATTAGCAGGTTGCACTCAATCCTCTCCTGGAAGCTCAGGAGGTTGTCGGTCCAGACCATACTGTTCATGAACTCGTAGATATCGCGCTGCATGTTCTGAAAGATCTCCCGGTTCGATCCCTGGATCTTCTGTGCCGAGACCTGCACGTTGCAGTACAGTTCCTGCGGCATGGCCACGCCTGAGCTGAAGAGCAGCAATGCGGCAGTAAGAATCAGTCTGCTTTTGTTTGATTGACTCATGCAGGTTCAGCGTGTAAGTGAGATGATCTTCTTCAAAATATCTGAGGCAACCTCGCCTTTAGTTTTCAACTCAAATTTATCAATATTATTGTTACTGTCAATGATTGTAATCCTGTTGGTTTCAAGGCCGAAACCGGCGCCTTCATCCCTGAGTGAATTGAGTATGATCAGGTCGAGGTTCTTCTTCTGAAGCTTACCGCGGGCGTTGGCTATTTCATTATCCGTTTCGAGGGCAAATCCTGCAAGCAGCTGACCCTTCTTCTTAACTGATCCAAGATATGCAGCAATGTCTTCGGTGGGCCTGAGTTTAATTACGGTATCCCCTTTACCCCTTTTTATCTTTGTCTCTGAGGTTTTTTCGGGAGTGAAGTCCGCAACGGCAGCAGCAAGAATCCCGATATCGCACTTCCGGAAAGCCTTTACGGAAGCCTCCTTCATCTCCGCGGCAGTTTTGACGTTTACAGTTATAATGTTCGGGCCGGAAGGCCTGACGGCAACAGGGCCCAGAACCAGTGTTACCGCAGCACCTAGCCTGGCAGCCTCATCGGCAAGGGCTATACCCATGCGCCCTGATGAGTGGTTGCTGATAAAACGTACAGGATCGATAGGTTCCACTGTGGGGCCTGCATTGATAAAGACCCGCTTGCCCGTGAGGGGCAGTTCAGCTATTTTTTTTTTTGAGAGAAACTGCTTCAGCTCCGCAACGATTGCTTCAGGCTCAGCCATCCGCCCCTTGCCATCCAGGCCGCTGGCAAGCTCACCGGTGTCAGGGTCGATTATATGATTGCCGAATGATTTCAGTGTCTCAATGTTCCGGACCGTAGCTGGATGGGCAAGCATGTCAAGATCCATGGCAGGAGCCAGGAATACCGGGCAACGAGCTGAGAGATATGTTGTCAGCAGAAGGTTGTCGGCGATGCCCGCAGCCATCTTGCCCATGGTGTTGGCGGTGACAGGCGCAATCAGATAGAGATCAGCCCACATGCCGAGATCAATGTGGCTGTTCCAGCGACCGTCCTCCGGATCAAAAAATTCAACCAGTATGGGGTTTTTGGAGAGTGTAGCCATGGTGAGCGGGGTGATGAACTCCTTTGCCAGGTGCGTCATGACCACCTTTACTTCGGCCCCCTCCTTAACAAGCAACCGGATGATAGTTGCAGCCTTGTAAGCTGCAATACCCCCGGTGACTCCAAGCAGTATTTTCCTGCCTTTAAGCATATTATGAGTTATTTCTTCTGCTTCTGCTCCTTCTCGGGATTGCGGTAATAGATCTTGTCTTCCTCGAATTCAGCGAGGGATATGAGTGTCGGCTTCGGAAGCCTCTCATAGAACTTCGAGATCTCTATCTGCTCCCTGTTCTCAAAAACCTCCTCGAGATTGTCATTGAAAGAGGCAAACTCCTCAAGCTTGGAGTTAAGCTCCTGTTTCATCTCCACGCTGATCTGGTTCGCCCTTCTTGTGCAGATGAGGACGCTTTCATAGATGTTACCCGTTTCAACGTCAAACTTATCCAGGTCCCTGGTAATAGTTGTGTAAGATGCCGATGTCTTTTTATAATCCATGTCGTTACTTATAATTCAGTTAGTTACTGCCTGTTGTACGGTTGTGTCCACCTTCAGGAATTTTGCTGTTGTCTCGAAAATTCTTTTTACATCCTTCGCATACTTGCTCTGGGGGAATTCCTCTATAAACGAATAATATTCGTCCAATGTTGTCTGGAACCGCTCCACCTTCCTCGCCGGGACACTCATCTCAGCGTAGAGGAACAGGGCATCCAGCTTCAGGAACATAAGCTCCTCGCGGTATTTTGTATCAGGATACTCTTTCAAACTGTTGGCAAGCGATACGGTTGCCGCACGGTACTGTTTGAGGTCATAGTAGAGCCTTGCACTGAGATAGGACTTCTCTACCAGCTTCTCTTCGAGCACCAGTATCCTGGCCTTGGAGTCATCAACCCTGGTACTGGTGGGATACTTCTGTATGAAAATAGTGAAGCTCTCTATAGCCTTCCTGGTGTTTGCCTGGTCAAGCTCAGCCCTGGGACTGAGATAATAGTCGCACAGTGCTGACAGATAAGAAGCCTCCTCAGCATTGTTGCTGCCTGGATATGTATCGGCAAAGTTCTGGTAATAGGTGCCGGCCATCATGTAGTCACGTATCTTATAGTGAGCCTGCGCATTGATCCAGTTCAGCTGCTCGGCATCATCCGTGGCCCTGTACCGAGGGAGGATCTGTGAGAGCAGTTCGATTGACCTCATATACTTGCCGTCATCGTAATAGTCAAAGACCTTTTGCTTCTTAAGCTCATAGTCGCTGCTCTTGAGAAGCTTTTCATACTCACCGCATGATGTAACGGCAAGTGCAAGTAGAATGAATGTTATCGGCCTGATTCTCATACCCGGAAATGTTGCGCAAAATTACTATTTTTTTTGATTCATTGGTTCAATCAAATGCAAAAGTGTTCGCTTTTAGTCATTAATGTAGTTAAAGGAGTGTTAATTTATGGAGACAAATAGGTATAAATAGGTACTTTCGCACAGATATGTTTTTAATAAATTTGCGGGCATTAATCAAAACTTAGACAGACGTGGATATTTTCGACAAATTCAGAAAAAACCGTGGTGCGTTAGGACAGTACCAGGAACAGGCGGACGGATACTTCATGTTTCCGAAACTTGAAGGTGAGATAGGTCCCAGGATGAAATTCATGGGCAAAGAGGTGCTAAACTGGAGCCTCAACAACTACCTGGGACTCGCTAACCATCCTGAGATACGCAAGGTTGATGCAGAGGCAACTGCGCAGTACGGCCTTGCATCGCCGATGGGTGCCAGGATGATGTCAGGGCAGACCACCATGCACGAGAAATTTGAGAAGATGGCTGCTGAATTTGTAGGTAAGGAATCTTCATACCTTCTTAACTTCGGGTACCAGGGAATGGTCTCTATAATCGACAGCCTGGCCGGAAGGCACGACGTTATTGTCTATGACTCCGAATCCCATGCATGCATCATGGACGGCCTCAGGATGGTTCTGTCCAAGAGGTTTGTTTTCCCGCATAACGATATGGTCGGATTCGAGAAGCAGCTTGACCATGCGCAGAAGATCGTAGCAACAACCGGCGGAGGCATCCTGGTCATCACTGAGGGTGTCTTCGGCATGGCAGGAGACCTGGGCGCTCTCGATAAGATCGTCACTTATAAGAAGAAATACAACTTCCGCCTGCTGGTGGATGATGCACACGGAATCGGCACCATGGGTAAAACAGGCGCCGGCACCGGTGAACACTTCGGGGTGCAGGATCAGATTGATGTTTATTTCGCCACGTTTGCAAAGAGCTTTGCAGGTATCGGCGGCTTCGTTGCCGGTGAC
>JBGSLG010000059.1:0-9406 GCA_041740815.1 Bacteroidales bacterium | reverse complement strand
CTTGAGACAGATCCCGATTCTCCCGGCAGCCTCGGCATCGCCATCTCGGAAGCTATAGAAATAGCAGTGCAGGATCCGTACACAAAATATTCACTGGGAAGCGTGCTGAACCATGTGTCTCTCCACCAGACCATTATAGGTCAGGAAGCGTTGATACAGATGGAAAAGGCCGACGCTTATCCCGATGTAGTCATTGGATGTTTTGGAGGAGGATCAAATTTCTCCGGCATCTCGTTCCCCTTCCTCCGCGAAAACATTGTCAACGGCAAAAAGACAAGGTTCGTCGCCGTTGAGCCCGCCTCCTGCCCCAAGCTGACAAAAGGCAAATTCACATATGACTTTGGTGATCAGTCTGGCCTGACCCCTCTTCTTCCAATGTACACGCTGGGGCACAATTTCATTCCAGACAAGATACATGCGGGAGGACTGCGTTATCACGGAGCTGGTGTGCTTGTAAGCCAGCTGCGCAAAGACGGTTTCGTGGAGGCAAAATCCAAATTCCAGAGAGAATGCTTTGAAGGAGCCATCCTCTTTGCCAGAACGGAAGGCATACTGCCGGCACCGGAGTCGTCATACGCCATCGCAGGCGCCCTGGATGAGGCACGAAGGGCTGATATAGAGGGTGTTTCGAAGACAATCCTCTTCAACCTGAGCGGACACGGTCATTTTGATATTACCGCTTACGAGAAGTATTTCGAAGGTAATCTGCCTGATCATGAAGCCACAGCCGGGGAGATTGAAATCTCACTTGCAAACTCAGCCATCCCCACATTCTAATCAGTCAGCAGTTCTCAGTCTTCAGTCCACAGTCTTCAGTCCTGACTGTGGACTGCCGACTGCTGACTGCCGACTGAATTATCAGCTGCATTTTGATGCCCCGCAGTCGGTGCAGCGCAGACATCCCTCCTGGTAGACCACGGAGGTAGAGCCACAGCTCTCGCACTTACCCTTAGCCTTGGTACCATTGGGGATATAGCGCTTCAGGGAGCGCTCAACGCCGTTCTTCCAGGTGTTGATCGTCTCGTTGTCAAGCTTCATTGATGAGACCAGCTCAACCACATCCTTTGACGGCATGCCATAACGGAGTACGCCGGAGATGAGACGGGCATAGTTCCAGAACTCGGGCTTGAACATATGAGACAACCCGCCGAGGGTGTTCTTGTACCCGTACTTGTCAGTGTACTGGAAGTCGTAACGGGTATTCCCTGCATCATCCTTGTTTTTGATGATCCTGCCCTTGACGATGCTCTTGGGGATGGGGAACATCTCGTCATCCTGCAGGCCGGTGAAGATCTCGTATGGTACACCGTCTTTCAGCCCGACGAACGCAATCCATTTCTCCTCGTTATTCTGGAAGCGTATCACGTCAGCCTCGAGGACCTTCGGGCGCAACGGCGACCATTCGTTCTTCTTCTCCTCCTTGCTGTTCGAGACAAGCACTCCGGCCCTTGATCCGTCGCGATAGACCGTTGCACCCTTGCATCCCTCCTTCCAGGCGGTGAGGTACAATTCTGATACCAGTTCCTCCCTGGCTTCCGCAGGCAGGTTTATAGTCACGCTGATTGAATGATCAACCCACTTCTGTATTGCTCCCTGCATCCGTACCTTGGCAACCCAGTCGACATCATTGGCAGTGGCCTTGTAGTAAGGTGATTTCTCCACGATGGAGCTTATCATCTCTTCGGACATCTCCCTGACCTCCTCGTACTTGTAACCGTTGACCCTCATCCAGTCGATGAATTTGTGATGGAACACCACAAACTCTTCCCAGTGGTCTCCCACTTCATCAATGAATGAGACCTTTACGTCCTTGTCATTTGGATTGACCTTACGGCGGCGCTTATAGAAGGGCATGAATACCGGCTCTATTCCGGAGGTGGTCTGGCTCATCAGGCTGGTGGAGCCTGTCGGAGCGATGGTCAGCAGGGCGATGTTGCGCCTGCCGTGCTTCTCCATTTCGGCATACATCTCCGGATCAGCCTCTCGAAGACGGCTGATGAACGGATTGTTGCGTTCCCTCTCAGTGCTGTATATCGGGAATGCCCCCCTTTCGGTGGCCATCAACGTGGAAGCCCTGTATGCCTCAACGGCAAGGGTACGGTGCACGTTCACCGCAAAGTCCGTTGCCTCTTCGGTGCCATAGCGCAGACCCAGTGCGGCAAGCATATCTCCCTCAGCGGTGATGCCTATGCCTGTGCGTCTTCCTTCACCGGTCTTATGCCTTATGTTCGCCCACATGTTGCGCTCAACACGCTTCAGTTCCGGATCCTCCGGGTCGGCGTCTATCTTGGCAACGATGGCATCAATCTTCTCCTGCTCGAGGTCGATGATGTCATCCATGATGCGCTGTGAAAGATGCACATGCTTCTTGAAAAGGTCAAAATCGAAAGAGGCCTTTGGAGTAAACGGGTCATTCACATATGCGAACAGGTTGATTGCAATCAGCCGGCAACTGTCATACGGACAGAGGGGTATCTCCCCGCATGGATTGGTCGAGACTGTCTCGTAGCCCAGATCGGCATAACAGTCCGGGACGCTCTCTCTTTTGATTGTGTCCCAGAACAGCATTCCGGGCTCAGCTGACTTCCATGCGTTATGTACTATCTTGTTCCAGAGCTTGCGGGCGTCAATCTCCTTTGAATATTTCGGCTTCTCCGCATTGATAGGGTACTGCTGCCGGAAGTTCGTTCCGTTTTCCACTGCCTCCATGAACTCGTTGGTGATCTTCACCGAGACATTGGCGCCGGTAACCTTTCCGGCCTCAAGCTTGGCATCGATGAAGCTTTCGGCGTCAGGATGCTTGATTGATATGGAGAGCATAAGTGCGCCCCTGCGTCCGTCCTGGGCCACCTCACGTGTGGAGTTTGAGTAGCGCTCCATGAATGGCACCACACCGGTGGAGGTAAGTGCGCTGTTGAGAACAGGCGAGCCTTTGGGACGGATATGCGAGAGGTCATGGCCAACACCGCCACGGCGTTTCATGAGCTGGACCTGCTCCTGATCTATCTTCATTATGCCGCCGTAGGAGTCAGAGTCGCCCTGGTTGCCAATAACGAAACAGTTTGACAGTGAGGCTATCTGGTAGTCATTGCCGATACCGGTCATCGGTCCGCCCTGAGGAATGATGTATTTGAAGTCCCTGAACGCCTCGTATATTGCCTCTATAGGCAGGGGATTCGGGTACTTCTGCTCTATCCTGTAAATCTCCGATGCCAGACGGCGATGCATGTCGTCAGGGGTCTTCTCATAGAGGTTTCCGAAAGAATCCTTGAGAGCATACTTGCTTGCCCAGACCTTTGCCGCCAGGTCATCACCGCCGAAATAATCACGGGTGGCCTTTATGGCTTCATCGTACATATAGGTCTTTTTTGTACCCTCGCCTGCCGGTCTGGACTTTTTTTCCATCACCGCCTCTTCTTTTTTGAGTTTTTTCTCCTCTTTCTTTCCCATTTCCTTTTCGTTAGAGGCGACGGGTACCGTATGGACAAATGAATCTCCCATGGATCGTGAAAAATATTAAAATCTGATAATTAGTTACTTAATCTACCTTCTGCTAGAACAATCGTGCTTTGCTAAAATAGACAAGCATGTCAGAGGAGACAAGGATAAAAGTTCTCTTTTATCAACAGACATATCAACTTTATAAACCGTCTGTGTCAAAAAAAAGAGGCCGGTTTCCCGGCCTCTGTATTTAACTGATAATTAGCATATTAGAAGATAAGACGAACACCCAGCAGGCAACCCCATGTGCTTGAGGTGCTTAGGCTCTTGCTGAGGGTTGATTTGGTCTTGAAATCCTGCAGTGAGGTGGCATTGAGCCTGAACGTAGGCTGGCTGGTTGCGCTGCCTCTTGAGACAACGGTCAGCGGGCGAACATTCTCATAACTTGCCAGCGCGTTGTAGGTATATGTTCCCCAGCTGTCGTTGATCATATTACCCACGTTGAGCAGGTCAAGGCTGAGCTGAAGGGTATATTTGCGGTCTGTTCCGAAGTTGGCAAAAATATCCTGCAGTATCTTGGCATCGAACCTGTGCATCCACGGCTGTAAGTCGCCGTATCTTTCTGCATACTGGCCCATACGGCTCTTGAGGTATTCATTCTCATTCACATAGTTCCAGAACATTGCAGCCTGGTCTGCGGCTGACATGGCGCCTGATGCAACGAACCTGAGATCGTTGGGCTGAGCGGGTACATACATGATGTCTGATGAAACACCGTCGCCATTAAGGTCATTGGAGTAGGTATAGCTCCATCTGCCGGTCTGGTAACCCTGGTAAACAAGAGAGAAGGTTGTTGCAAGGTGCTTGATATACTCAACCCTGTAAGAAGCTTGTCCGATCAGTCTGTGAGGAGTTGCAAAGTTTGAATAGCTCAGTTCCGGATCGTTGAGGCTTCCGTATGAGGTATTTGAGGAGTAGGCTGAGTATGCTGAAGAACCCGGGTTGGCGCTGATGTCCATGGCCTTGGTGTAGGTATAGGCAAACATCGCTGATAACCCCTTGCTGAAGTTCTTGGTCAGCATTGCGGTCAGTGAGTACTGATAGCCTTTGTTGCTGTTCACCAGTTCGGTGGCTGCACTCACGTTGCTTTTAACCTTTGCTACCGTGCTGCTTGCCCAGTAAATGCGGTTGTCAGCTCCTGCCAGAACGCCTGTCGGTTCGGCCAGGTTGATGTTGATCTGCTGAACGGCATTGATATCCTTTGAATAGATAGCTTCGCCGGTAAAGACCATGTTCCATGGCAGCTCGACGTCAAACGCCAGGTTTGAACGCCAGATCTGCGGGAATTTGAAATCCTTGCTAACCTGGGTAAGGGTTGAGTTGTTGGGCAGTGATCCCGGTGTTGTCGGGAACTGCACAGGATTGCTCGCCAGGAAATCCTTATAGTCAGGATTGAATTCGAGTCCGGCAAGATTGGTCCCGCCACCCTGTGAGCCCCAGCCAATCTCTGGCGACTGGAGGGTACCTGAGTTGGTAGGCTGGTTGGTGAACCATACGAAGGGAAGCATCCCGGTAAAGAGGCCGGTACCACCGCGAATCTGCAGTGAGCGGTCGCCAAGGACATCCCAGTTGAAACCGATACGTGGTGAAATCACCACCTGGCTCTCGGGCCATGAACCTACATCCATCTTTTTGCCGCCGGCAAAAGTAAGGGTATCGATAGCCTGGTTGCCCTGCATATCGTCGAGGTACAGCGGGAGCTCGAGGCGTACGCCGTAGGTCAGTTTGAGTTTCGGAACAACCTGCCACTCATCCTGGGCATATAAAGCTGCAAAGCCAAAGGTTGCGACAGCACCCGGGGCATCAACGCCGTTGTATCCGTAGGTGATACCGAAGCCGCTGGGATCATCTCCGTTGATGAAATCATCAACCGATGCATAACGGTAATAAGAGGTACCCTCGCGGATGTATGAGTTGCGGAAGAAGAGACGGTCAAACGATGCACCCACTGTAAGGGTATGTCTGTTAAGGTTGACGGTAAGGTTGTTTGTGATCGTCAGCGTCTTGTTCGTCACATCATTGTTGAAAGTGAAGAGTTCATAACCGAACGACATATACTGGTCGCCGCCTTCCCATATGTCAACAAACGGGAAGATGTCCGAGTTACTGGTACGGGTGTCCTGTATAAAGGTGTAGCTGGCCAGGAACTTGTTTGAGATCTTCGGTGAGAAACTGCTGTTAAGTTCACCGGTCATCGAACGTACGGTATTCTTGAAGCCGTAGAAAGCATTGGAAAATGCCATTGACTGGCTGCTGATACGACCTGAGTTTCTCGGGTTGTTAGGAGGACCGCTGTTTGCGTTTGTTGTCTGGTCTGATGTTCCCACAACATTATTGTACCTGAGCGTCAGCTTGTGATCCTTGTTAATGTTCCAGTCGAGACGGGCAAGAATCTTTGTGTTCTGGTTCTTGAAAGGATCAAAATCCTTGTATTTGCCCGGATCATAGTTATAAGTGCTGATGAGGTGGTCTCTGACGCGGATCATGTCTGCCTCCCTTGTCCTTGAGATCATCAGGTCGGTGTTTGCTACGCCGTCAGTGCTGGGCTTCCACGTTACGCCGGGGATGGATTCGGTGCCATATTCGCCGCTGAGGAAGAAGAAGAGTTTGTTCTTGATGATCGGGCCGCCGATGCGTCCTCCGAAATTCTGTGAGCTCCTTGAATTTGCTCCCTGTACCTCACGGCCGTCAACGGTGTTGCCGGTGAATGACTCAGGACGGATGTATGTATATACCGAGCCCTTAAAGGTGTTGTCACCGCTGCGGGTGATGGCGTTGATGCTGGCGCCGGTGAACTGCGACTGGCGTACATCATAGGGTGCCATGCTGACTGATATCTCCTCAATGGCATCGAGGGCTATTGGCTGGGCCTCGCCGCCGGGCAGCGGGTTGCCGCTCAGACCGAAGTTGTTGTTAAAGGCCGCACCGTCAATTGTGATTGTGTTGAAACGTGAGTCACGACCGCCGAAGGAGTTACCCTGAGCCTGCGGAGTGAACTTGGTGAAGTCTGCAATACTCCTGCTGATCGTCGGCATGTTCACCAGGTCACGTCCGCTGACGTTGGTCTGGGTGCCTGAACGCTCTGAACTGAGTATCGAGTTCCTGAGACCGGCTGTCACAACAATCTCCTGCAGAGAGGTGGTTGTCTCAGTCAGCTGGCCGTTCTGAACATATGTCTCGCCCAGTTTCAGGTTGATGTCAGTATAGGTGCTGGATGAATATCCAACGAAGGAGACATCAACTTTGTAGGGACCGCCGACACGCATGTTCTGGATCCTGAAGTTACCGGAAGCGTCGCATAAGGTAGCATACTGCGTTCCCGACGGAACATGCACTGCAACAACAGTGGCTCCGGCAAGGGCCTCACCCTTGGTGTCGGTGATATTTCCGCTCAGAGAGGATGTTGTCATCTGTGCCATCAGCGAGGCTGAACCTATGAACAGAGACAACAGAATGAAAGTAAACTTTAGTTTTCGCATAATTTAAGTTGAGTTAGAAAGTTTATGGTTGTTGTTGTTTTTTAAAATATTGAATATTAGTTGGTTATGATCAGGGTTCGATTTCTCCGAGGGAGAGGGTTAAATTACATTTACGGCCAGATATAGTTGGAGTTGATAATTCGTAATTATGAACAACTTTTTAACGCGTTTTCAATAAGTTATCAATCAGCTGTTTCATGAATATTTCTTCATACACTCTGTCTGTAGCTCCCTTATTTTCAGCAATATACGATGCACAGGCTGTTCCTGCCGCGGTAAGTGCCGCATTGTCAGCAAGATATTTATTAACAGTAGCCGAAAATGTCTCAAAACTGTCAAATGTGAGTGCTCCTCCCCTCTCCGTAAGGTCGGCTGCCTCACGGAACTTACCGTGATTCGGGCCGAACAGGACAGGGATACCCCAGCATGCAGGCTCGAGGATATTATGTATCCCTTTGCCGAATCCGCCGCCTACTGCAGCAACAGACGCGTAGCGATAGACAGATGAGAGCATCCCTATGTTGTCTATCAGCATCACCCTGCTTCCGGTCTCACTGCCGTCAAAGGAAGAATAGCGAACTGATCCTGTAGTTATTTTTCTCTCAATGCGCTGGAGATGAGCCTCATCAATCTCGTGAGGTGCAATGATCCATCGCATTGCGTCAGGGTGCTCGTTAATATACCTTATAATAATATCCTCATCAGCCTCCCAGCTTGAACCGGCGACAAAAAGCCTTTCGCTGCCCCTGAATTCCTCTATTTTCCGAAGATCCTTTGCAGCTGCCGCTATCTGGCTCACCCTGTCAAACCGGGTATCGCCGGTGACAGTGTATCTGTCAAAGCCGATTCCCTTAAGGAGGCGGCCCGACTGCTCATCCTGGACAAAGATGTGGGTAAAGACAGAGAACATCTCCCTGGCTAACAGGCCGTACCACCTGAAGAAATACTGCGTGGGCCTGAAAATCCCCGATACCAGGTAAGTGGGAATATTCCTCCTCTTCAGCTCACTCAGGTAGTTATACCAGAACTCGTATTTCACAATCAGAACAAGGTCGGGTTGCGTTATGTCAAGGAAATGCCTGACATTGACCGGGATGTCGGAGGGGAGATACATTATTATATCTGCACCCTGATAATCTTTCCTGACTTCATACCCTGAGGGGGAGAAGAAGGTCAGCACCACTTTCCAGTCGGGCTGCTCTCTTCTTATCTTCTCTATCACCGGCCTGCCCTGCTCGAATTCACCCAGTGATGCGCAATGCATCCAGACAACTTTCTTCCCGTCCTTGCTGAAAGATTTCAGCTTCCTGCGCCATCCCTGCCTGCCCCTGACCCACTTTCGCGCCTTACCGCCGAACAGCGCTGCAACGCCAGCCACAAAGCTGTAAAAAACAATAATCGCATTGTAAATGGTTTTCATTCCTCGGTTTTGGCGCCCCAAAGGTAATAAACTCATAATTTTGTATGAATTAAATTTTTGTTACGATGGTACGCCTGATAGCCCTGTTCATATCAATTGTCCTGCAGATTGTTGCAGCCGGTATAGCCCTGAGGTTCATGAAGATTACAAGGTACAGGCTCTCATGGATTCTCCTCTCGGCCTCCTTCGTGCTGATGGCCGTACGCACTCTGATACAGCTTATTGAGTACTTCCAGGGGAAGCCGTCGTTCGTCCTTATGATGGCTGATGAATGGATGAATGTGCTGATTTCGGTCATGATAATCACAGGAGTGGTACTCATCAGGGAACTCTTTTACTCGCTCAAACGGGCCGAGACTGACAGGGCCCGCTCAGAGAGACGGCTACTGAATGCCATCATCAATACTGAGGAGACGGAGAAAAAGAGGTTTGCAAAGGATCTGCATGACGGACTGGGGCCCCTGCTCTCGACGGTCAAGATGTCTCTCTCTGCCCTCAACTCCAGGGTCACCGATCCTGTGGGAATGGAGATACTCAGTAACACCAATCATGTTGTCAATGAGGCTCTCAACACAATAAAAGAGATATCAAACAACATGAGTCCGCATGTCCTGACCAACCTGGGCGTGGCGAGTGCCATCAGCACATTCGCCGCCAAGGTGAACACCACACGTGGTGTCAGCATCGAGTTCCGTACCAACATGGAGGGTGAGAGGTTCGATACCGATAAGGAGGTGGTGATCTACCGGGCGGCCTGCGAGCTCATCAACAACGGCATGAAACACTCCGGTGCCTCAAAGATAGAGATGGACCTCCGGAGACACCAAAAAATAATTACCTTGCAGTATCTTGACAACGGCCGCGGCTTCGACATGGAGAAACTTTCCCTGGACGAAACGGTGGGAATGGGTATCCCGAATATCGAGACCAGGGTGCGGTCAGTTGACGGGGTCTTTGTGATTGAGAGTGAAAAGGGTAAAGGCACAAGCGCACTCATCAGGGTGGA
>JBGSLG010000058.1:0-12858 GCA_041740815.1 Bacteroidales bacterium | reverse complement strand
GGATATCATGTTGAGGAGAACCGGAACAGGAACCCTCGGTAATCCGGGGAAGGCAATCATTGACACAGTAGCCGCTGTAGCCGCTGAGATGCTCGGTTGGGATGAAAAAAGGCGCACTGAAGAGATCAACCTGATGATGCGGGTTTATGAATTATTTTAATATCATGGAGAGAGAGAACACCTACCGTCATATCCTCAAATGGGGCGACAAGAGGGAAGAGGAGGTCGGCCATCACATGGCAGACCTTATAAAGGCCAAGTTCGGACTGACTGATGATGAATTGAGGGAGAAGTACCTCCCCGGGCTGGAGACCGTAAAGCTTGAAAAGCCATCCCTGCTGAAGCCTCACCAGCTTGAATTCCTTAGGGAGGTCTGCGGCAGTGAAAATATTCTGACTGATGATCTCTCGCGTGCCCGCTACTCCTGCGGCAAGTTCTACGGAGAGCTTCTTGATCTGAGGCTGAACCGTGTGCCTGACCCTCCTGATGCCGTTGTCTCCCCGCGCAGTCATGATGAGGTGGTTAAGATCGTCAGCTTCTGCAATGAAGAGAAGATCGCCATCATCCCCGCCGGAGGTCAGTCGTCTGTCACCGGAGCCCTGAGGGCCCCGCACGGAGGCATCGCCCTTGACCTGACGAAGCATCTGAACAGGGTTCTGAAGATTAACAGTGTCAACAAGACTGTGACCGTAGAGGCCGGCATCTTCGGCCCGGCGCTTGAGGAGGAGCTCAACAGACATGGTTACACCTGCGGTCATTTCCCGCAGTCGTTTGAGTATTCAACCGTCGGAGGATGGATCTCTGCACGTGGCGCCGGGCAGGCATCAACGGGGTACGGCAAGATCGAAGACATGGTTGTGGCGCTGAAGGCAGTCGCTCCGGCCGGGGTGATAGAGACAATGGATTTCCCGCGGACAGCACAGGGATGGGATGTATTCAGACTCTTCGCCGGTGCAGAAGGGACACTCGGGGTGCTGACCGAAGCCACCCTTCATCTCTTCAATCATTCTCCTCAGAACACCAAATCAGCGGCATTTATATTCAGGTCGTTTGGTCAGGCGGTGGAGACAATGCGGACGGTTATGCAGAGCGAATACGGCAAGCCTCACCTCTTCAGGATTTCCGATCCGGCCGAGACAGATGTTGCCTTCACTACAAGCGGCTTTGACGGCACACTCGCGGATAAAGTCCTGCAAATGCTCGGCTTCAGACGAGGCAGCAGCTGCCTCATGTTTGTCGCCGTGGAGGGAGAGAATGATTATGCCAGGTTCGTCCTGAATAAAGTTAGTAAGACGGCCAGGGCAGGCAATGGTATGTTTATCGGTAGCGGACCGGTCAGAAAGTGGCTTGCCCAGAGGTATTCGAGCGCCTACATGCGTGACCCTCTGATGGACCTGGGTATCATGACCGACACCCTCGAGACGGCGGTGACATGGGAGAACCTGATGCAGGTCTGGAAAGCAGCTCATGAATATGTCAACCGGAGGCCGAAGGCATTCCTGATGATACACATCTCGCATGTTTATGAGAATGGCGCGAACCTCTATTTCACCTTCCTCAGCCCCATGGAGAGAGGGAATGAGCGGGAGGATTTCACACAGTTTCACAAAGGGCTGGTGAACACAATTGTTGAGCACGGTGGTTCCATCTCGCATCATCACGGGGTGGGAAGGGCGCTTGCCCCGTGGATGGAGGGGCACCTGGGAAAGAACTCCATGGACCTCATGCAGGCAGTAAAGAAGCATCTTGATCCGAACAATATCATGAACCCCGGCGGCACGCTGGGACTGTTATAACCGGCTATGAAATCATCCGACGAACTTATACTTGCTATCGACTTCGGCACACAGTCGGTCAGGGCTGTTTTAATCGACCTCAGCGGCAACGTGCGCCAGCTTTCTAAGATAGAGATCGAACCCTACTTTTCCGTTGCACCGGGATGGGCCGAACAGCAACCGGAATACTTCAGGGACAAGATGTTCGAGACGCTGCAAAAGCTGTTCAGTGAGACGGAGTTCAGCAAGGAGCAGATAAAAGCCGTAACGATAACTACTCAGCGCTCAACCCTGATCAACCTCGACAGCGAAGGACGGTCACTGAGGCCGGCAATTACCTGGCTTGATCAGCGGCAGTGTGCTGTAGGGAGATACCCCGACAGACTGACACAGCTGGCCCTCAGGGTTGTGGGTATGAGAGAGGCGGTGATGCATACTGTGAAGCAGGGCGAATGCAACTGGCTCATGCAGAACACCCCGGATGTGTGGGAGAAGACGGATAAGTTCCTACTGCTGTCAGGATACCTCACATGGGCACTGACAGGTGAGTATACAGACTCGGTTGGGTGCACGGTGGCGTATCTGCCATTCGATTATAAGAAGCAGCAGTGGACCGACAGGAACCACATGAATTACAAGATGTTCCCTATTGACAGGGAGAAGCTCCCGAAGATTGTCAGGCCGTCGGAGATACTGGGGTACATCAGCAGGGAGGCAGCGGTGAAGTCTGGTATACCTGAGGGACTGCCCTTCATAGCTGCCGCCGCCGACAAGGCATGCGAGGTGCTTGGCTCTGGTGTCATAACACCTGATGTCGCATGCCTCAGCTACGGAACAACGGCCACGGTGCAGACAACACATGCTGAGTATCATGAGGTGATACCGTTCTTTCCTTCGTATCCCAGCGCCGTCCCCGGCTGTTACAACACCGAGGTGCAGATCTACCGTGGTTACTGGATGATCAGCTGGTTCAAGAAGGAGTTCGGGCTGAAGGAGATACAGATGGCAGAGCAGACCGGCCGCCATCCTGAGGCCTTCTTTGACGCCCTGGTGGATGAGGTGCCCGCAGGATCGATGGGTCTCACGCTCCAGCCCTACTGGTCGCCGGGCGTCAAGGTACCCGGGACCGAGGCCAAGGGCGCAATCATCGGGTTCGGCGACGTTCATACGAGGGCTCACGTGTACCGGGCGATACTCGAGGGATTGACATATTCCCTGAAGGATGGTCTGCTCAGGACTGTTAAGCGGACAGGAGTGCCGGTTACAAAAGTTGTTGTATCAGGTGGTGGGTCGCAGAGCAGGCAGGCCATGCAGATGACCGCTGATATCTTCAATATGGAGAGCTGCCGGCCGC
Source organism: Bacteroidales bacterium (assembly GCA_041740815.1). Classification (GTDB taxonomy): domain Bacteria; phylum Bacteroidota; class Bacteroidia; order Bacteroidales; family VadinHA17; genus SR-FBR-E99. The sequence goes on along the minus strand of JBGSLG010000058.1, from coordinate 9,729 downwards.
ATACATATGAGACCTCCTCTTTGGGTGCCGCCATCAACGCCGCCGTGGGGATGAAGTTCTTCAAGGATTATGCTGAGGCAGTGAAATCTATGACAAGAATCGGCGAAAGGTTTGAGCCTGACAGCAGGAATGTGGAGATCTATGCACAGCTGTATGAGAAGGTATATTCAAAGATGTACAGGCATCTGCAACCTCTTTACGAACAGATAAGGAATATCACAGGCTATCCTCAAAAGATCTGATGCCTCCATTTGGCAGGGGGATGCAAATTATTCTATTTTGAGCCTTCCACCGAGGTCCGGTCGCGGTAATATGTAACTTAGATCTTTCCAGAGAAGTCCGGTCGATTCTTCCCCCGGGGCAAGTACCGGCCTTCAATCTTCCCGGGGAAGCCCGGTATCATATTAATTTTATTTCGATACTTCCGCCGAGCGCAAGTTTATCGCCGGCAATGATAACCACTGACAGTATCTGAGGTTGCTCCAGCGCCTTCTCTGCCACCTCATGCACCGTTTCTGCATTCTTAACCTCGTTGCAGAACGCTGTGGCGAAGGCGTCGGCCTCCGCCCCTGACCGGCAGCCGATCATGCAGGCGTCGGCCATGCCGAAACTGAGCGAATGCCCCACTGTACCGGATGAGCAGCAGAGCGACAGCGGGGTCTCCTCCGGTTTTATCTGCAGTGCGATCTTCTCCGACAGCGGTGAGTCGCCGGCATGGATGGCTACGGAGACCGGCGCCGTCAGCATCATGAATATGTCGCCTCCGTTCTCAACTATCACCTCGTCAGCCTCATATTCTGCAAGGAGGTCGCGGCAGACATTTTCGGCCACGGCCCCGGCCACGGCGCTCATGGGGCCGGTGCCTGCCTTCAGTGCTGCCTCGCTCATGGCTGAAATGAGAGGGTGTGTGCCACCGGGGGCTACCACTGGCGTCAGGGAGTCGCGGAACTCCGGGTGATCCGCAATGTGCTTCTCAAGGATTTCGCGGTAGCAAAGGATACGGTCCATGGTGAACCGTTCGGCTTCCTTCCGGTAGTGTTCCCTGTCGATCGCCACCCACAGGTCAGTCTCCAAGTAAGCTGACCTGAAGCTTGTCCAGCGGCTGTTGCCCATGGCCTCGCGGTAGAGGCGGGCCTGGTATGACGGGTTCTTAGCCAAGGTCTATTGAGAAGAGCTTGAGCGGACAGGCGGTGAGGCACAGCTCACACACCACGCACTTCTCCGGTTCGAAGTCAAGCTCAGATGTCTTCTGTGTCATCGTCAGCGCCCCGGAGAAACAGACAGCAGTGCAGGCGCCGCAGTGGATGCAGAGATCCTTACGATAGGTTATGGTCCGGTCGATGGGCACACACTCCACATTCTTCTGCTTCATGTATTCCATACCCTCCTTCAGTATCTTTGCCGGTGCGGTCATCTCCATCACCAGGTGGCCTATCTTGCCGGGCGATACATCAGCTTTGACTATGTTCACCATGATGTCAAACTTCCGGATAAGGTTATATGTTATGGGTTCGCCTGTAGCATCAGGCGGGAAGGTCAGCACAAATCTCCTGCTTTTCATTCTTTTTTAATTAAAAGTTAAATCCTGATATCAAGGCTGTTCAGCCCGGTGGTCTTCCGGAAGTGTTCTACCGGCTCCGTGATTAGGAAACGTCCTGAGGTGATCTCCTCCCTGAGAATCGCCGCTATCTCGCGGGCCACCCTGACACTGGAGAGGGGCGCCGTGCGTATCTTCCGGCCGTTAAGGGTTATCTCGCCGGAGAAGAGCGACTGGTAGTCTATGCGACCAAGTATACCGTTTTCGGGTGCTCCGTAATCTATGATATTGGTATCTATCTGGCTGTTGCGCACCATGACCCTGCGGGCCATATCCTCATCCAGCACCGGTATTGGTATACCGACGCCGACGAACATGGATACGCCGTATTTTTCAAAGTATGCGGCACGGATGAAACGCGTGCTCATCCGGGCCGCGTCGCCTATCAGGGCGAGTGTGGCCGAGTTACCGACAGGAACGCCATACGAATTGACAGGTTTGCCCGTGTTGAACTGCGTCCCGTGCCAGGCCACATAGCCCGTGGCACCGCCGAAGAAGATGCGCGTACCGACGCCGATGGTGCGCATCTCCGGGTCGTTGAGCAGGGGGCTCAACTCGCCGGAGGTGGAGAAGTTGGCATTGCCGAAGTCAGGCAGAAGGGTCCCCATATATGTGTATTTCATCTTCGATGTGCTGTTCACCGCCACATTATAGTTCTGGTATGCATTGCGGGGGTTGAACATGATCATCTCATTGACTGTCTCCTTGTTGATGTATGTCTTTACCTCGGTGCGCGGATAGCAGTCGGTGCCCTTGCCCGTGGCCTGAAGGAGCACATCCTTTCCTGCAATCAGTTCTTCAATGACATGGGCCCCGCCGTACTGGTCATGTGGCAGCGCCGTCTCGGTGGCACCCAGGTAGGCATCAACGGCAGCGATGCCTCCGTAGGCAGGAACGTTATTGAGGGTGATCTTCTCCATTCGCATGGCAGGCGAAGTATGACCGAAGTTGATGAACAGTCCCGACGAGCACATTGGCCCGAAGGTGGCAGTTGTAACAACATCCACTCTGCTCATCACCTCGGACGGCGAGCTCTCACGGCCCATGGCCGAGACCTGTTCGGCGGTCAGCACCACAGCCCTGCCGCTGCGGATCTTTTCATTGATCTCCTCAATCGTTCTTTTCTTCGACATAACAGAAATTATAAAGTAACTTTAGCCTTTTAAAAAATAAACTCCAAAGATATGCGCAGATCCGTTATCGCAATCGCTGTACTGACAATTCTTTTCTCTTCCTGTGTACCGCAGGATGATCCTGCCGTCGATGTCATGACCTTCAACATAAGGCTTGACACTCCCCGCGACAGTGCCAACGCATGGCCTCACCGGGCAGCAATGGCAGCCGGGTTTGTAAATGATCAGATACCTGATCTGCTTGGTATGCAGGAGGTGCTGTGGCACCAGTATGAATACCTCGACTCTGCCCTGGCAGGATACGGTTCGGTGGCTGCGGGTCGTGATGACGGTGTCAGGGGAGGGGAGGCCTGCCCGGTGTTCTACCGGCTTGGCAGGTTTGAACCGCTGGCCAGCGGCACCTTCTGGCTCTCTGCAACACCGGATGTTCCCGGCTCTGTTGGCTGGGGTGCAGCGCTGACACGCATAGCGACATGGGTACGGCTCTATGATAAGACTTTGAATGATACGTTGTTATACATGAATACTCATTTTGATCATATCAGCGACTCTGCACGGGTGATGAGCTCGGGAGTGCTGCTCGGAAAGATCAGGGAACTTGCAGGTGATAATGATTTTGTGGTTACAGGCGACTTCAATGCGAAGCCTGAAAGCCTCGCTATATCCAGGATGACTGAGGGAGGGTTTGCGGTTGATTCATACACTATTACTGAGACGCCACCGCAAGGTGTGACCTATACGTTCAACGGATGGAGTGATGAGCCGGGTGAAGGGCGGATCGATTATATCTTTGTCAGGAACGGCATGAAGGTCTCATCACACGCGACGCACCGCGTGATTGAAGAGGGTGTCTTCATCTCTGATCACTGGCCGGTGACGGCGAGGGTCAGTACAGCACTGCAAGGCAGATGACAGCGTCACGCAGGCCGGCCGTTGAGCATCCGGAATAGTATAGAATAAAACATGGAATCTGCTTTAACATTTCCAGGTGGTTATCTGTTTATTAAAAAGGTACCATACCTGACACGTTCAGTACTAACGCAATCAGGTTAGTCATAAACTTATGAAAACGGCGACTCCAAAAAACATCGATGAATACATCTCCTTCCAGCCCCCGGATAAACAGGAGCTGCTGAAGAAGGTGAGGGAAGCAATAAAAAGTGCGGCTCCCGATGCAGTTGAATGCATCAGCTACACCATGCCCTCCTACAAATTCAACGGAAAACCGGTGGTCTACTTCGCACTTAATAAGAATCACATCGGCTTCTATGCCACCCCGTCAGCAAATATCGCTTTCAGAGAGGAATTGAGAGGATATAAATCGTCAAAGGGTGCAGTTCAGTTTCCTTTCGACAGGCCTGTACCATATGAACTGATACGCAAAATGGTTCTTTTCAAGATGAATGAGATACTTTCTGAATCCCCGGCGAAAAAGCCTTGAACATTTCAGTACCCGGCCGTCCATAAAGGAATTTATTGCTTAGCGCAACATAACTTCAGTTTTTAGTCGAAGATCAGCTGACGATGCGCCAGCATGAATGATAGCCTTTCCTTTCTCAAGAACAAAGGCATGTTTGTCGACATCCCAGTATTTCAGCTCATCTGCATTCAGAGGGATGGTAACCGTTTTACTATCACCTTTTCCGACTTGCGTCCTGCTGAATCCCTTCAGCGCAATAGCCGGTCTCTCAACCTTTGACTCAGGAAAGCTGACGTAGATCTGTACAACCTCGTCACTGCTGAAGCTGCCGGTGTTTTTCAGCTGCAGTGTGACATTGACAGTGTCGCCCTGGCGTATCACCTTTTTGTCTTTCTTCAGCGATGAATATTCAAATGTGGTATAGGTGAGGCCGTATCCAAAGGGGAAGAGCGGCTCAGCCTTGCTGTACATATAGGTGCGTCCTTTACGTATATTGTACTCCAGGATAGGCGGCAACTGATCGATGGATGAGGGCCATGTCTGCACCAGCCGGCCGGCAGGACTGACCTCGCCAAAGAGAACGTCTGCCAGCCCGTTGCCAAGCTCCTGGCTCGACTGTGAAATATGTACTATGGCCGGGATGTTCTCAACCGACCAGTTAATGGTATAGGGAAAGCTTGAGACGACGACAAGTACAGTGTTGCGATTGGCAGCATAGACGAGTTTCACCAGGTCCTCCTGTTCCAGTGACAGCGCCTGTCTGTCAATATCCTCGCGGCCGTCGCTGGCCACCTGGTTCTGCCCCCATCCCAGCCCATAGCTGAGAGGGTGGTTTCCCACGCATACGATCGCCACATCAGCCTGGCTGGCTGCTATGACCGCCGAGTCGGCCTTATTTGAGGCAGCAAATAGGATTTTTGTGTCGCTGCCCACGGCATTTTTTATGCCCTGCAGTGCGGAGATACGGTACGGTGGTGTACCTGAATACCAGTCGGAGACCACCAGGTTGGCTGAAGGACCGATCACCGCAATGGTTTTAATTTTGTCCTTCTGCAACGGGAGGGTCTGGCTGTCATTTTTAAGAAGAACAACTGACTTCGACGTGGCCAGCCGGACCAGTTTGATGGTTTCATCCTTTTTCCAGGGAGCAACCGTATCTGTTATGCCAATTTTCAGCCACGGATTTTCCGGGTTGTCAGGAGCATCCAGCAGCCCCAGTTTCAGCAATACTCTCAGGGTTCCCCGTATGGAACGGTCAATCTCAGCCTCGCTTATGAGCCGGTCGCGGAGCGCTTCGGCAAGCGGATCCCTGAAATTATCGAGGAACATTGTGGTTCCTGCGTCAAGGCATCCTTTTGCGGCGGTCTTAAGGTCGGGATAATATTTGTGGTGTGTCAGCAACTGCCGGTATGCGCCACCGTCGGTGGCGATGATCCCGTCCTGTCCCCATTCGTCGACCGTAACCTCTTTAAGAACGGGATGGACTGTGCAGGGTATGCCGTTATACCTGTTGTATGCCGTCATGTATGCCCTTGATCCGCCTTCGGTGACACCCTTGAAAAAGGGGTATGAGTAGTACTCGCGGAAGAGGCGTTCATCAAAGTCGGATGAGTTTTGTGCCCGGTTGTTTTCATTGCTGTTGGCAAGGAAGTGCTTCATGAGGGAAGCAGTTTTCCAGTATTTCGGGTGGTCACCCTGCAGTCCTTTTACAAATGCGACGGTTAGGCGCGATGTCAGGTATGCATCTTCGCCGTAGCACTCTTCAGTACGCCCCCATCGTACATCGCGACCCAGGTCAGCATTCGGGGCAAGGACTATAAGACCTGCGCTTGCATATGCAGGGTTCTGTGTCAGCCATCGTGTCTCCTCAGCCTCCAGTGAAGCCACCTGCCGGAGCAGCTCCGGGTCCCACATCTGGGCAAGGCCTATTGCCTGCGGAAAGGTGGTGGTAACCGAGGCCCCTTTGCCTCTGACCGCCCAGTTGGCAGGACCGCTGAGCGCAAGTCCGTGTAGTCCCTCAACGATCCTGGTGCCTTTGATGCCAAGCCGCTTGACAGAAGGGTTTGTGGAGAGGCAGTTGATCTTCTCATCGAGGGTCATCAGCGAGATGAGATTGTCAAGACGGGCCTCATCATCCAGGTTGGTATCCTGGAACGGGTAGGGCTGAGCATCTGTCGCAGCGGCGGCAAGTGAGAGGGCAAGTAATAGCAGGATTTGCTTCATCTTTCGGAGTTTGGCATCTAATTTAGCAATTTCGGACCTAATCCGGAAAAATCACTGCACAGGCAGCAGGCATGCCTGGTATTATACTCCAATTTGTGCACTATTCCGCCGGGCCCGTGAAGGGGCCAGCCGCAGCAGTACAGATCGTTGCCAGGCTATAAAAGATGTTGCTGCAACCGGTAATGCTGCCGCCGCAGATTCATCAGGCACGCTTGCGGTAAGCCCTTATAGCCAGAGTTATGAAGGTGAGGGCCAGAATTGTGAGCGCTCCCATATCCCGCGCGATATCCTGAAACCCCGATCCTTTCAGCATAACCATCCGGTTTATCCGCATCAGGTAAGCCACCGGGTTCACCAGGTTGAACTGTTGAGCCCAGCGAGGCATACTCTCGGAAGGAGTGAAGATGCCGCTCATCAGGATGAAGATCATCACAAAGAAGAAAGCAATAAAGAGGAACTGCTGCTGGGTTGATGCCATTGTTGAAAAGAAGAGCGCCAGTCCCAGCACTGCCACGAGGAATATCGCCGCGCAGGCAAAGAACAGGAGGAGACTGCCCTCGAAGGGTATGTCAAAGGCAATCCACCCCACGGTTAGTCCCAGCGCCAGATCAAACAGACCGATTATAAAGAATGGTATGACCTTCGATGCTATCAGCTCCCATCTCTTCACGGGCGTGACGTTAATCTGCTCAATTGTGCCGATCTCCTTCTCGCGCACCAGGTTTAACCCGGCCATGAGGAGTCCTATGGCGGTAATGAGGATAACCAGTATGCCCGGAAGCATATAGTATTTGTAATTGAGATCAGGATTATACCAGAAGCGGGATGATACGCTGATGCCTGGGATTGCTGACGGCGCGAGGCCTGAGCTGATAATAATATCACGGTTGTAATCGCGCACCACTGAGACCAGGTAATTCCAGCCGAGCTGCGCGGAGGTGGCGTTGACAGCGTCGGCAAGCACCTGCAGCGTCGGTTTACCAACGCCTGCGAGACCCTCTGAGAAATCGTCAGGGATGATAAGTACAATATCGGCATCGCCCGATAGCAGCAGCTGATCTGCACCGGCCTGCCCGGCAGAAGCGCCGCTTATACGGAAGAAGGAGGAGCCGCTAAGTTTGGAGATGAGCTCACGTGATGAAGGCGACTTGTCATAGTCGGTCACTGCAAGGTCAATGCGCTTGACCTCAAAGGTGATTGCCGGCACCAGGATCAGCATCTGTAACAGAGGCACGGCAATAATGGCCCTGGCCATGAAGGGATTGCGGCGTATCTGCCGGAACTCTTTTTTCAGAAGGAAGAGCAGCTTTCTCATTTCTCTCCCTCCCCGAGTCTTATTTTGAATTTCCTTGCGCTGAGCACAATGAAGAAGACCGTCATGACTATCAGGATGAGCGTCTCCTTCCAAATATATCCAAATCCCGCTCCCTTGATCATAATTGACCTTATGATCTCGACGAACCAGCGGGGCGGCAGTATCATGCTCACATAGTCATAGATCTTCGGCATGTTCTCAATTGGGAAGATGAATCCCGAGAGTAGCAGGCTGGGCAGCATGAGTGCCAGGAATGAGATGAAGATGGCGTTTTCCATCTTCTGCACGGAGGATGAGACGAAAATCCCGATCGAAAGTCCAAGCAGAATATAGAGCATTGTCTCGGCTATCAGCAACGCGATACTTCCCTTTACAGGGAGACCGAAGACGAACCAGGCCATCAGCAGGATGACGATTACATTCACAAGTGAGAGGAAGAAATAGGGCGCCACCTTGCCGATGATTATCTGCCACGGCTTCAGGGGCGACACCAGCAGTACCTCCATGGTGCCGAACTCCTTCTCGCGGACGATTGTGACAGACGTCATCAGTGCGGTTATAAGAATCAGTATCAGGGTAATGACACCCGGTACGAACATAAAGTAGCTTTCAAGGTTTGGATTGAAGTACATTCTTACCTCCGGGTTAATTACAGGCATTCCCTGGCTCATTTGTCGTGTTAGCTGTGCGGAATAATCATTGATGATTGCCGTGGTGTATGCCGTCACCAGGCTGGCGGTGTTTGGTTCGGAGCCGTCGGCTATGATACTCACGGTGGCATTGCCTTCACGGGTAAGGGACGCGCTCAGATCTGCCGGGAATATTATGGCTGCCTTTATCTTTCCCTGTTTGAAAGCAGGATCAATCTCGTCATATGACTCCAGGTTGTATTTTACTTCGAAGAATTCAGATGCTTCAAGCTTGTGTGTGATCTCAGCGGAGACCTCGTCCCGGGCATTGTCGAGGATGGCGATGCCCGCGTTGGTGAGGTCTGTACGCACTGCGAACCCGAAGATGAGTATCTGCGCTGCCGGCAGACCGAACAGGATTATCAGTGTCCGGTAATCGCGGAAGATATGGAGGAACTCCTTCTTTACAAATGCCATAAACCGCTTCATGCTGTCACTGTTTTTGGTCTGGCAATCTTTACGAACAGCTCTTCTATGGTCTCTGTGCTATATTGCTCACGCAGTGCGGTAGGGGTGTCGAGAGCTACAATCTTTCCTTCGTTCATTATTGTGATCCTGTCGCAGTATTCGGCCTCGTCCATGTAGTGGGTGGTGACAAAAACCGTTATGCCCCTCGAGGCCGTTTCGTAGATCATCTCCCAGAACTGCCGGCGGGTGATGGGGTCGACGCCGCTTGTAGGCTCATCGAGGAAAACAATCTCAGGGTCGTGGAAGACTGCCACGGCAAAAGCCAGTTTCTGTCTTAATCCAAGTGGCAGCGATTTTATCAGCATGTCACCCTGCCGGCTGAAGCTGAGTCTTTCGAGCAGTTGCTCCCGGCGGGGACGTATTTCTTTCATCGTCAGACCGTAGATGCCGCCGTACAGTTCAATGTTCTCGCCAACGGTGAGATCCTCGTATAGGGAGAAGCGCTGCGACATGTAGCCTATCCGTTTCTTTATTTCTTCCGGACGGCTGGCATCGATGCCTGCCACAGTCACTTTGCCGGAGGTGGGACGCGACAGTCCGCAGAGTATCCTGATAGCTGTTGTCTTCCCCGCACCGTTGGCGCCGAGGAATCCGAAGATCTCTCCCTTGTAGACATCAAAGGTGAGGTGGTCATTTGCCACGAATGACCCGAACCTCTTCACCAGGTCTCTGACCTCTATGACCTTCTCTCTCTCTTTCATGCCTCTCTTTTCATAAGTTCAAGAAAGACGTCCTCTATGCCCGGGACGATCTCGGTAACCGTAGCGCCGGGGAGGCCTGCCGACTTCAGCGCTGCCGTCAACTCAGCCGGAGTGATGCTTTCGGAGAGTGTTATGTGGACGGAGTCGCCAAAGGGCTCGGCGTTGCCAGCCATGAGCTTTGAA
>JBGSLG010000057.1:0-31734 GCA_041740815.1 Bacteroidales bacterium | reverse complement strand
TGGGGGGGCTGGGGCGGGGGAGGCTGCATTGTGCGGGCCGTGCGCGCCGGCTGAGGCGGCGGCGCCGAGGCAGTGTCCGGCTGTCGCTGTACAGGCTTCGGGGGCGCTTTCTGCTTCTTGTTCTTTCCCTGAAATGAGCCGGCCAGAGCTATGATCCCCAGTATTACGTAAAAAATCAGGCTGCCAATGTCTTCCATGAGTATCAGTATTTTTTGATCTTGTGCTGTTTCAGCCTTGGCTGTTTCTTCGGGTCCTTCAGCTTCGACTTCGCCTTGCTCTTCTGCTGTTTAAGCTGCGGGACCTTATTCGGATCCTTGGTCTTGGGTTTAGCCTTCACCTTCTCCGGCTTCGGCTGTTCAGGCTTCTGCAGCTCAGGCCTGGTCTGCTCCTTACGCTGCTTCTGCCTCTTGACCTTGTATTTGGCCTCAGTATTCCTGGTGTTGTTCTCCATTCGCACTTTGGTCTCAGGGCTCTGCTTCTCGTAGTGCTGCTTACGCAGCTCCTTAAGCTGCTTCTCATCCTCCCGGTCACGTGCTGCCTCCTTCTTCTCCTGCTCCTTCATGGCCTTCGCGGCTGCTCCCCTGGCTTTTCCTTCTTCAAAAGGCTTGCTTTTGCGCGACTTCCCGAACAACTCCTTCTCCACCCTCCGTGTTGCGTTGCGCTGCGCCTGGCAGTCGCTGAGCGGAACGGCAAACAGTAGCAGGATCAGAAGTGTAAAGAACCTTATGAATACTAACTTATGCTTCATTTCGTTTGACAGGTATTCCCCTTAGAACTTAATTGGTTACTTTTGCAGAAACTCAGATATGCACATGTCAGGTTCAAATGTAAAGATTTTTTTCATCATCGCCGCGGCTCTGTTGCTTACAATGTCATGTGACAGGGAGAAAAATGAGGTTATCCCTGACATAACCATTGATTTTACAATAAGCTTTTCTGACCCGGAATTCTTTGACCTTTACTACTCTCCGGGCACCAGCGCGCTCCTCTCCTCTTCTCACAGGCATCTCGGCCTGGGCACTGGCGGTTATAACGGCAACGGCATCATAATTTACAACACAGGGCTGCAGGACTTTGAGTACTCAGCCTATGACCGCACCTGCCCTCACTGCTTTGTAACTGAAAGTGCCAGTATAGCCGTGAATATTGACGGTGTTTACGCTGTCTGCCCCAGATGCACCACCAATTATGCTCTCGGAGCGTCAGGCCTGCCCCAGTCAGGACCGGGACAATACTACCTGAAGAACTACCGCACCGCATTCACCGGGTACAGTGTGCGGGTCTGGAACAAGAAATAATACCTTTTAGTACCTGTAATGCTCAGGCTTGTAGGGTCCTTCAGCAGGAACGCCTATATAGTCAGCCTGCTCGCCGGTCAGGATGGTGAGATTGACTCCCAGCTGCGCCAGGTGCAGTCTGGCAACCTCCTCGTCAAGATGTTTGGGGAGCCTGTATACCCCCGTCTCGTATTCTTTGGTCCAGAGTTCAAGCTGAGCCAGAGTCTGATTGCTGAATGAGTTGCTCATGACGAATGACGGATGGCCTGTGGCACAGCCCAGGTTTACCAGGCGCCCTTCTGCAAGCAGGAAGATGGCATGACCGTCAGGAAAGATATACTTGTCTACCTGCGGCTTTATATTGATCTTCTGAATGCCCTTGTGTTCATTGAGGGCGTCGACCTGTATCTCATTGTCAAAATGACCTATGTTGCAGACGATGGCCTGATCCTTCATCTTCATCATGTGTTCAATAGTGATGATGTCGCGGTTGCCGGTTGCGGTGACATATATATTGCCTTCCGGAAGAGCCTCCTCTATCGTCTTCACCTCGAACCCCTCCATGGCAGCCTGCAGCGCACAGATGGGGTCTATCTCGGTAACGATGACCCTGGCTCCGTATGAACGCATCGAACGTGCCGAGCCCTTGCCCACATCACCGTAACCGCATACCACAACCACCTTGCCGGCAATCATCACATCGGTTGCTCTCTTGATACCGTCTGCCAGCGACTCGCGGCAGCCGTACAGGTTATCGAATTTGCTTTTAGTGACTGAGTCATTCACGTTGATGGCCGGTACGAGCAGCTCTCCGGCCTCCATCATCTGGTAAAGACGGTGCACGCCTGTAGTGGTCTCTTCAGAGATGCCCTTCATCTCCTTCACCGTCCTGTGCCATCTCTGCGGGTCTTCTGAAAGGATTATCTTAAGGGTGTCAATGATTATTCCCTCTTCCCTGCTTGACGGTTTGACTTCGAGCACCGCCTGGTCCTTCTCGGCCTTGTATCCCATGTGAACCAGAAGTGACGCATCACCGCCGTCGTCGACAATGAGATTGGGTCCTTTGCCGCCGGGAAAGGCGAGTGCCTGTGCGGTGCACCACCAGTACTCTTCCAGAGACTCGCCCTTCCATGCAAAGACCGGTATGCCTGCAGCAGCAATGGCAGCGGCAGCATGATCCTGCGTGGAAAATATATTACAGCTTGCCCAGCGGACATCGGCGCCAAGATCACGAAGCGTCTCAATGAGCACGGCAGTCTGAATGGTCATGTGCAGTGAGCCGGTGATCCTGGCTCCGCTGAGCGGCTTCGATGCCGAATATTTGTTTCTCAGTGAGAGAAGACCGGGCATCTCCTTCTCGGCAATATCAATCTCCTTACGGCCAAACTCAGCCAAAGCAATATCCTTAACCTTATATTTAAGTTCGTTGTTGATGAATGACATGGTATCTATTTTTTTTAGGTCTGCAAAGATAACTAAAAAGCCGCACAATTGTTCAGTGATGCAACAGGGCTATCGTTCTTTCCCTGTCACTGGCCAGCTGCGCCACCAGCTCCTCAACACTGCCAAATTTCATCTCGTCACGCAGCCATTCGCGAAACCTGACTGTGACATCCTTTCCGTAGAGATCTGAATCAAAGTTAATTATATGAGCCTCGATGGTCCTGCTGCCGTCACTCTCTTTTATCGTTGGCCTGAGCCCTATATTAAGCATGGCAGCGCGCCACTCCGGATCGCCCTCAATCGATATCTCAACGGCATACACCCCGGAACGCGGGATAAGCTTAAAGGCAAAGAGGGGGGCAATGTTGGCCGTCGGAAACCCAAGTCCCCGGCCGATCTTTTTACCTGAGACAACCTTCCCCCTTAAAAAATAATCATACCCGAGCATGGCCGATGCTTTCCTGGCTTCACCACCTTCAAGGAGTTTTCTTATGACAGATGAGCTGACCACCTCCCCGTCCACCGTGAAAGCCTCTTCGCGGGTGACCCTGAAATCCATTCTCGAGGAACATTCAGTAATAGTGTTACTGTCTCCCTCATGACGCCTTCCGAAGTGGTGGTTGAAGCCTGTAACGAGTTGGCTGATTCCAAGGTGCCGGCACAAAATGGATTCAACATACTCCCTGGCTGTCATCCGGCTCAGTTCATGGGTGAAGGGGATTATGACCAGGTGGCCGATACCGGTCTGGTGAAGAAGAAATATCCTTTCCTCAATGTCGGTAAGGAATCGCAAATGGGTGGGATCACCCGAAAGGACTATGCGCGGGTGCGGGTCAAATGTAACAGCCACGGCATCGGATCCGCTCTTCTCCGCCTCTGCCACCACACGGCTCAGAAGCATTCGGTGACCCAGATGAACGCCGTCGAAGACACCCATGGTGATGACTGGATCCTTGAAATGCAGACCTGAATATCCCTCGTGAATTATCATAGCGTGGTTAACCGACTACAAATTTATTCTTATTATTGTATTTTTTTACATCTGATAAAATGGGAGGGCTTACATCTGTCGGGGAGAAACTGATCCTCATATTGGCCATTATTACAGGCATTGTTCAGCCTGTACCGGCCTCCTCATCCTCCCATAATTCAAGTGATCAGCAGGATACAGCCTATCTGCGGCAGCAGCTTCACAACGGCAGAGTCTGGGAGAAGAGGTACGATAAGGTAGCAGGCCATGAATTCTTCCTGACCGAAACCCTTTCTGAGGCTTCCGTTACAATCGGGGAGAGGACCTTCAATGATCAGCTGATCTGGTATGACATCTTCAATGACCGCATTGTGCTGATGGTCCGCCCGGGTTATTTCGTTGAGGTCAGCGGTGAGAATGCAGTCCGGTTCACAATCACGTACCTGAACGCAGACTACCCTTTCAGATTCTTCAGTGAGAAGGGGTACTGCCAGCTACTGCACGAGGGGCAGGTTGTGCTTGTCAGGAAATATGTGAAGATCATAAAAAAGAATGCGGTCAACGGCAGTTATGATGCATTTGAGGAGAAGTCATCCGACTATCTGGTTAAAGACGGGACCTTTACCAGGCTCAGGAGAAGGAAGGATCTTTTCAACGTTCTGGCCGACAGGGAGACGGAGGTGCGGCATTTTATACGCGAACATGGAATATGGGTGAACCCGAAGAAACCGGAATCAATCATCCCCGTCCTGAAATTTTACGAGTCATTGTAACAGCGAATGATAAAAAGAATCCTCATCCTGATCCTTTTGCTTCCATTGCCATACCTGGCTGTCGGGCAGACACAGGAACCCAGGGTCACATGGGACTATGCTGGTAGTTCCTTTGAGGAGTTTGTTTCACAGGCTGAATCTCAATTACAGGTAAGATTTTACTACAGAGTTGAATGGACAGACGGGCTCACGGTGCCGGATTTCGGTGTAGCGCCGTTACTGAATGACCTCCTCGGCCGGATATTCGCCGGCAAAGCTATATTCTACTTCATTGATGAAAATGGCAACATCATCCTGACAAAGGATTTCACTGTCAAAACCTTTGCCTCTGAGACAAGGACATCTGACAGCTGGCTTCCGATACGCGACAGTGCAGATGAGCAGGAACGGACAGTGGCGAGTGAATACCTTGTATTCGATATCGGCAATCCCGCGGAAAAGGGGAGGCAGGGAAACGTAAGTATCACCGGTTACGTAAGAGATAAGATCAGCGGGGAACCGCTGCGCGGAGTGACTGTATTTGTAAGCGAACTTGCAAAGGGTACCGCTACCGATGCCAACGGTTTCTACCTGGTGAATGTACCACGCGGTACGTACAACCTGAAGTTCTCCTACCTCGGGATGAAGGAGACGGGGGTAAGTACCCGGGTTTATGGCAGCGGAGCCCTTGACGTAGAGATGGCTGAAGAATATATCTCAATTGAGGGCGCGGTGGTTACTGCACGGAAGAGCGACGCGCTGCGCCGGCTCGAGACAGGTCTCGAGAAGATTAACATGGCTACCTTCCGTCTGATGCCTTCCTCTCTCGGGGAGACAGATATACTGAAGAATATTCTCCTCCTGCCGGGAGTAAAAACAGTGGGCGAAGCCTCCCAGGGATTCAACGTAAGAGGCGGTGCATCAGATCAGAACCTGATATTGCTGTACGGTGTCCCTCTGTTCAACCCGTCACACTTCTTCGGTTTCTTTACATCAGTAAACTCTGATATCATTAAGGACCTTCATCTTTACAAGGGAGGGATACCTGCCCGCTACGGAGGAAGGCTCTCCTCCGTCATAGACATCTTACCCCGCGACGGCAGCAATACGGAGTTCAGCGGTAACGCGGGCATCAGTCCTGTGGCAACCCACCTCCTCCTCGATATACCCGTAGTAAAGGAAAAACTCTCTGCCCTCATCGCTGCCAGAACCACCTATTCGAACCGTGTGATGGCTATGGTTGACTACCCGCTTCTCAACAAGAGCAAGGCGTCATTCTACGACTTCAATTCAAGATTTGTATGGACCCCTGATGAAAAGAACAGTCTGGAGCTTTCAGGTTACCTGAGCAATGATGCCTTCAGGCTGAACAGTGACACCACCTACGGTTACAGCAACAATATCATCTCCCTTAAATGGAACCGGTCACTGCACGGGAAGGCTGCTCTGTCAGTCATGGCAGCCAACAGCCACTATAAATACGATGTAAGCAGCATTGAAACCGTAGAAAAGGCTTTTGATCTGAACTACAAAATCAATTACGCGAGTGTCAGGGGTGACTTCAGCATGCCGGCCGGCAATATCCATGATCTGAATGCAGGCATCGAACTCGGTCATTATTCAATATTGCCCGGCGACCTTCAGCCCGCGTCCGGCTCCTCACTTATCAGGCCGGAAACCATTGAAAGGGAACGGGCAATGGAGAACGCACTATACCTTGAAGACCGGATGAAACTGTCAGAGAGGACTTCGCTCAGCATAGGACTAAGTTATGCTCTGTTCTCTGCCTTCGGACCTAAAACGGTGATGCTGTATATACCGGGCCTCCCCAGAAGCAGCTCTGCAATAATTGATTCTGTCTCCTTCGCCTCCGGAAAAGCCTATAAGAATTATTCAGGGCCTGAATACAGGGTATCATTCAACTATATGATCTCCAACTCCAGCTCGGTGAAGCTGAACTATAACCGTACTAGACAATATCTGCATCTGCTGACAAACAGTGTATCAATCTCCCCTACCGATATATGGAAGCTCTCTGACTACTACGTCAGACCCCAGATCGCCGATCAGTACTCTGCCGGATATTATCTCACCATACCCTGGAACAACATTGAGCTCTCTGCAGAGATCTATTATAAACCAATCCGGAACATGATAGAATTCAAGGGAGGTACGGTACTGACAATGAATGAGACCATTGAAAAGGATATTATCAATGTTGAGGGAAAGGCATACGGGGCCGAATTCATGTTCAGGAAGTCCGTGGGCAAAATAACCTGGCATCTGAGCTATACATACTCAAGGATACTGCTCAGGGGTACCAGCGAATATGACAGTGAGAGTATTAACGGCGGCAACTGGTTCCCTGCTTCCCATGATAAACCGCATGATCTATCAATGAGCATTAACTACACTGTAACCCGCAGGCTGAATTTCTCCCTCGGGTATGTCTACAACACAGGCCGGCCCATAACTTATCCCGTAGGTGTTTATCAGAGTGGCGAGACCTGGCTCATCCATTATTCTGACAGAAATAAGTACCGGGTACCTGATTACTCGAGGCTCGATTTCTCTGCCCGCCTGAAGGGGAACCTCAAGTCAAAAAAACTGATGAACCCTTCCTGGACCTTTTCATGCTATAATCTTCTCGGACGTCCAAATGTCTATTCGGAATATTTCGTCATGGACGGGCAAACCGTCAGGGCATACAGGCTTTCGGTCTTCGCAAGGCCAATTCCGACACTCACTTACAGTTTTGATTTCTGATTGATGAAGCGACTGACTCAAATACTCTTGATACTTTTAACTGCCGGCACGGGGTGCATTACTCAATTCTACCCCGACATAAGTGAGGAAGATCAGTCCATCGTCATTGAAGCAAGGATAACTGACCGTGATGAGTCCCACGAGGTCAGGATCTCATGGTCGCAGCCCCTCTTTTCAGGCGATTACAATCCGGCACCTGTATACGGATACATTGTCTCAGTAATTGATGATGCCGGCAACGAGTATCTTTTCAGAGAAACCGGCTACGGTCGCTATAAGTCCGATCCGGCAGAATTCAGGGCCATTGTAGGAAGAAAGTACAAGTTACATGTTGAAGGTACAGACCATATATACGAGTCTGACTTTGTGGAGATGAAACCTGTGCCGGAAATTGATTCTGTGTATGCCGGTCCGGAGTACAATGAATTCTACAAGCCCGGAGAGTCAACATACGGATACCAGGTGTACATCGATTCTCATGAACCGTCTGGCGGATGGAGGTATTTCATGTGGACTTTTTCTGAGACATGGGAGATACGTACTCCTTTTAATTACCATACTATCATCAACAGGATTTGCTGGAAATCAGCAACTTCAACAGACATCAACATACTGAGCACCGGAGATCTTACCGAGAATCGCGTCGTAAACCATCCGGTCACCTTCATAACCACGGAGACCGACCGGCTGACAGTGAAGTACAGCATACTTGTCAGACAGCACTCAATAAGCGAGGAGGAGTTCACCTACCGGGATAATCTCCAAAAGACAGTTTTTGAGGCAGGCGGGCTGTATGATGCAATCCCCGGAGCCATAAAAGGCAACATAAATTGCACTGACAGCCCTTCAACCACAGTACTGGGATTCTTCGGTGTTTCAGCAGTTTCTGAGAAACGGCTCTTCATTGAGAATGTGCAGACACAGTTCCCTGATTTTTATGCCTACTGTCCGATTGATTCAATTCGAGCGTCGGACTATGACCCTAAAATCTACGGGAATAATGTCTATATTCTTGGTGAGTGGTATGAGCCGCCATTGCCAGTGTATTACATACTTTCAATACACAGGGAATGCATTGACTGTGCATTGTCAGGAACGGCGATTAAGCCTGACTACTGGGATGACCCGGTAATTAAGAAAATATATCATTCGCTTTACGATGAAAACAAACGGTAGAACAAAGTGGGCCCTTCTGCTTGCAGTGTGTCTGCCGGCTATTCTGTCAGGCCAGGATGCGTCAACAGGCATCTCCCCGGTTCTATCAAAGGTTAAGAGTTATCAGGCCACCAACCCCTATGAGGAGCTCTGGCTTCATACCGACAGGGAAAGTTATGTTGCAGGAGAGACTGTAAGGGTCAAGGCATATCTTCTCTCCTACCCTGACCTTATAATCTCAGAGAAAGAGAGTTACGCTTATGTTGAATTGCTTGACTACTACAATAACCAGGTTGCACAGATAACCGTCATGCTGGATCAGGGCACCGGGGAGTCGCAGTTTTTGCTGCCTGACAGCCTGTTGACAGGATCTTATCTGCTCCGTGCCTATACAAACGTCATGAGGAACTATCTGCCTCACGGATGTTTCATGAAAAAGATCACCGTGGCCAACCCTTTCAGGGATAAATTCCTTGATCTCTACAGCTCGCAGAAGTTCAGTCATGACCCACCTTCGAAGGTTTATTTCTTCCCTGAAGGAGGCACACTGGTGAGCGGCCTGATGACAAAAGTGGGAGTCACTCTCCTCAACCAGTACGGCTACCCTGCCGGATGCAATGCGCTGGTCATGAACAGTAAAGATGAGATCCTGACGGAAGTGACCGTTGACAGCACGGGCATCGGAGCATTTGAGTTTGTTCCGGAACATGGGGAGAGCTATTTCTTCACGCCGGCAGGTACGGGGCAACGATTTCCCATACCACCGTCATCTGACAGCGGGGTCAGCCTCAGGGTGTCCGGGACCGCCAGGGACGGATTCAGAATCCTCCTGAGGGAGCGGGGCCACGGGAGCCAGAACCGTACAGCAGGAGGTTTCATCCTGATCCAGTCGAGAGGAAAAATCTCCTTCACCGGTGATCTGCCACTATGGCGCAATGAGTATGAGTTGCGGGTTCCGGCAGCCCGGATGGCAGAGGGAATAAATAATATTGCGGTCTTCGATGAATCCGGCCGGTTCCTTGCCGAAAGATATGTATTCATCACTCCTGGCACCAGTGAGAGCCTGCCGCTCAGCATCAATGATAACCCGGGCCGGAGAACAAAGATTACCCTGGAGATTGCCGACCCTGATAACCGGATCAGTATCACTGACCAGCCAGAGGGAAGTATTTCAGTTGCAGCATCAGTAATAGCTGACAGATATGTGACGGCATCGGATTATCTGCTCCTTGGATCTGAATTCAGGCACTCCTCGGATGCACCGCTGCTGACGGGCATCTTCCCCTGGCTCACCCCTGAAGGCAAAGACAACCTCCTGCTGGGAATAGAAAGCGTATGGCTGAACTGGAGAGAGGTCAGTACCGGTCAGTGGGATCCTCCTCTCTTCCTGGAAGAGGTTAACGGCAGATACCTGGGAGTTTCACTCGCCGGCACCAATGGCATGGCTGATGACATGAGTCTCACTGCGTTCCTCACTGGCTGGGGAAAGAGACAGTCATTCCAGTATTCAACCGCCGATACAACAGGCAGATTCAGGTTCTTCCTGGAAAAGAATCATGAAACAGACGCCATAATCATCAGGACTGACGACAGGAGCAGCAACCGTCCTCTTATAATAGAAGACAGCTTCTCTGACAGTTATCTGACCAGCTCCTTCAGGCCTGACACAACCCCGATGCCAGCAGTTATGCATGAGCTCGATAAGATGGCTGCCAGGTACCAGGTAAGAAAAATTTACGGCATATCCGATTCCGGGATCAGTGACTCAACTGTGAAACAGGAAGTGAAAGGCTGGCGGTTCTACGGAATACCTGACCAGGAGGTTCCTCTCGATGAGTATATAAGCCTCTCTTCAATGAGGGAGATATTCTTTGAGCTGATCAAAAGACTGTCGGTCAGATCAGACAGAAAAGAGGGTGGTACTGTAATCTGGGACCCCGTGCTAAAGAGATCACCGGCCCTGTTCATTGATCAGGTACCGGTTGATGATGCAGAAACGATCCTTAGCCTGGAGCCGGCGCATGTGAAACAGATTGATATAATTACGGGCGACTATCTGTTCGGAGAGAAAGTCTTCCCCGGGATAGTGAATGTGATCACCCGTAACGGCAATTTCAGTGAGAGCCGGTTGCCTGACAAAACCCTCAGAGCACCGCACACCATGGCAGACCCTCCATCTGCCTTTATCGCCCCAGACCATTCAACAAATGAAAACAGCCGCATACCGGACCTCAGGAACACTCTCCTCTGGGACTGCAATCCTGAAAGAGAAGCCGGACACGGATTGTCAGTGGTATTCTTTAGCCCGGACGATTCGCAGCTATGTGATATAACAGTAACCCTTATTGACAGGGAAGGCAAGATTAAATCTGCAAGGGAAAGGATTCTCCTGACAGGGAATTAGAAAACACTGGCAGCAATAAAGAGAATATCCCCACCTTTTTGTATCTTGTAAGAAGATTCAGAACTTGAAGAACAGATTCTACAATATTGATCCGTGGCTTGATCCTTTCAGGAGTGTCATTGAGGCCCGTCTCACCTATTGCAGTGACCGTGAAAAGCTCATCACAGGGGGCAGTCGGCTGTCGGATTTTGCCAACGGGCATCACTGGTACGGGTTGCATCACACTGACAGGGGCTGGGTCTTCAGGGAGCATGCCCCCAATGCCACCTCCATCGCCCTCACCGGCACCTTCAGCAACTGGAAGGACGACGACCGTTACAGGCTCCACCGGACCGATGACGGCGACTGGGTAGGCGAGTTTGATGAAGGGCTGCTGTCGCACGGCGACCTGTACAAGATGAATGTCCGGTGGAAGGGCGGCGGCGGCGAGCGAATACCAGCCTATGCCACCCGTGCCGTGCAGGATGAGGCAACCAAGATCTTCTCAGCACAGGTGTGGCATCCTGCCTCCGGGTATGTCATGAAGCACCCGTCCCCGCCGCCGCCGCCATCGCTCCTCGTCTACGAGGCGCACGTAGGCATGGCCACCGAGGAGGCGAAAACCGGTACTTACCGTGAGTTTACTGAAGACGTGCTTCCCCGCATAAAGCGCCTGGGCTATAACACCATCCAGCTGATGGCGGTACAGGAACACCCGTACTACGGATCATTCGGGTACCATGTCTCAAGCCTCTTCGCCGCCTCGTCACGCTTCGGCACCCCCGATGACCTCAGGGAACTTATTGACACCGCCCACGGAATGGGCATCAGGGTCATCATGGACCTCGTGCATTCCCATGCCGTGGCCAATACGCTGGAAGGACTGGGCATGCTCGACGGCGACCCCGCGCTCTATTTTCACAGTGGAGCGCGCAGGAAGCACGTGGCGTGGGATTCGCTCTGCTATGACTACGGCAAACCCAAAGTGACACACTTCCTGCTCTCAAACTGCAAGTACTGGCTTGAAGAGTATCGCTTTGACGGCTTCCGGTTCGACGGCATCACAAGCATGCTTTATTATGACCACGGGTTGGGGTCCGACTTCGTCTCATACGGACAGTATTACGACGGTAACCAGGATACCGACGCCATCGTCTACCTTACCCTTGCCAACAAACTCATACATGAGTTTGACCCCGGCGCGGTTACAATCGCAGAGGAGATGAGCGGCATGCCCGGCCTGGCAGCCCCCGTAGATTCAGGAGGGATTGGGTTTGACTACCGGCTGGCAATGGGTGTACCCGACATATGGATCAAGATGGTGAAGGAGATTCCCGATGAGAACTGGGACCTCGGATACCTCCTCCACGAGCTGACACAACACCGGGCCGAGGAGAAGGTAATCTCATACTGCGAGTCGCATGACCAGGCTCTCGTAGGCGACAAGACACTGATATTCAGGCTGGCAGACAAGGAGATGTATTTCTCCATGAGTATACACACCCCCAGCCTGGTCATTGACCGCGCCGTGGCGTTGCACAAGATGATAAGACTCTTTACATTCATCGCTGCAGGCGGCGGTTATCTCACCTTCATGGGCAACGAATTCGGCCACCCGGAGTGGATCGACTTCCCGCGGGAGGGTAACGGATGGAGCTACCAGTATGCACGGCGGCAGTGGAGCCTGGCAGACAATGAGCAGCTCAGGTACCGTCACCTGAATGAGTTCGACAGGGCCATGATAGCGACAGGCAAAAAGCATGGCCTCCCCCATCTGCAGCTTACGGAGATACTGGCAGTCAACAACTCTGATAAGATAATCGCCTTCAGGAGGGGAGACCTCATCACAGTCATGAACTTCAACCCCTCCGTATCATTCACTGATTACGGCATTCAGGTGAAGGGAAAATTCAGGATCATACTCAACACTGACGATCTGCTATTTGGCGGACAGGGCCGCATAGACGCCGGACAGGATTATTTTTCAATGCCTGACCACGGCAACTACGGAGTGACTGCCCCTCATCACCTGAAGCTTTACCTCCCCGCAAGAACAGCTATTGTGCTCCTGCAGGAGAGGATAAAAACAATCAGGGATCTCTGAATCAGTCGACCCACCTGAGCAGACAGAAATCCTGCCTGTGCGGAAGCTCCGCATGCTTCGCGTATATACGTATCCCGTAGTAGAAAGTGCCGGCCATCTCAGGCTGGAAATCCACAGCATAAATCACCCTCCCCTTCTTCCGGTTTACGAGCTTGAACTCCTTGCTTGTAAAGAAGGCATGCTCGCCGTTTTTCAGCTGACGGGTCACCACCATCTCCACCCCTACGTTCTCCGCAGGTATGTTCTTTATGTCAAGGATTATCTCGGTTGAATAGGTATGGCCTGAACGATACACCTGCTTTGCAATATTCTGGGGATCATACTTGATGATCTCAATTTCATCCCATGCTTTTGTGATATCATTCTTCCAGCTTGCCAGCTCACGGGCGAGTGCATAATTGTCTGTCGTTATCCGCTGGCTTCTCTCCCACAGTTTCTTGTAGAATTTCTGAATGTAGTCATTGAGCATGCGGCGGGTTGTGAACTCGGGCGCCACCTTAACCATGGTGTTCTTGATGTAGCTGGTCCATTCGCGCGGTATGCCGTCATCATCCCTGGAATAATATGCAGGAATGATTTCAAACTCAAGCATATTGTAGATAGTCTCGGCGTCTATGTCGTCCTGCAGTTCCTGGCTGACGAAAGTGCGCTTCTTGGGAAGTGCCCATCCGGCGAAGGCGTGATAGCCTTCCACCCACCATCCGTCAAGCACGCTGAAGTGTATGGTGCCGTTCATTACAGCCTTCTCCCCGCTTGTACCGGATGCCTCCAGCGGCCGTGTGGGGGTGTTCATCCAGATATCCGCACCCCTGACGAGGTAACGTGCCAGCTCCATGTCATAATTCTCAAGGAAGAGCACCTTGCCTGCAAACTGCGGCATCTGGGATACCTCATTGATACGGCGGATCAGATCCTGTCCTCCTCCGTCGTTGGGATGCGCCTTCCCTGCAAAGATAAACTGCACGGGCCTCTCCGGGTTATTGACAAGTTTGTTGAGGCGGTCGAGGTCGCGGAACAGCAGGGTCGCTCTCTTGTATGTTGCAAAACGGCGTGCAAAAGCAATCGTGAGCGCCTTTTCGTTGAGGTGAGAGCTGATGTTCATCAGTGTGCGCGGACTGACATGTCTCTCCATCATATCCGACTGGAGCCTCTTGCGGATGTTGTCGAACAGCCGCTTTTTTAGCTTCATCTTGATCTCGAACACCTTCTCATCTTCCATCTGGTAGATCTTCGCCCACTGCTCACGGTCACTCTGGTCAAAGTGTTTCTCCCCGGTGATCTTTTCATATACCTGCTCCCACTCCGGGGCTACCCAGGTTGAGTGATGCACCCCGTTGGTGACATGACCAATGTAGAGTTCGTCACGCAGGTATCCGGGCCAGAGCTTCGAGAAGAGCCCCCGCGAGACATGCCCGTGAAGCTGGCTCACTCCGTTCATCTCCTGTGAAAGACGCGTGGCGAGGAAGCTCATGTTGAACTTGCGGTCGTAGTCATCCTGGCAGCGGCCCAGCGCCATCAGCTGATCCCATGTGATATTAAGCCTCGAATGATAATGAGATATGTATTTCCTGAGCATGTCCTCTTCAAACGCGTCATGACCTGCAGGAACGGGTGTGTGTGTGGTAAAGAGTGTCGATGCTCTGATTATCTCCATCGATTCCTCAAAACTGAGATGCTCATCCTCAATCAGATGCCTCATTCTTTCAAACCCTATAAAGGCCGAATGGCCTTCATTGCTGTGGTAGACATCCGGTTTTATTCCCAGGGCGATAAGGGCTCGCATACCCCCGATTCCGAGGATCAGTTCCTGCTTCAGCCTGTTCTCTGAGTCGCCTCCGTAGAGATAATGTGTTATGGCCCTGTCTTCATGGTTGTTCTCCTCGAAGTCAGTGTCAAGAAGGTAAAGCCTGACCTTACCCACCGATGCAAGCCATATGCGGGCTTTCACCATGCGGCCCGGCCATGTGAGCTGTATTGTCAGGTGATTACCGTTGCCGTCTTTTACCATCGCAACAGGCAGTCTTGAAAAATCTTCTGCCTCGTAGATGGCCTGCTGCTCACCCCTCGGTCCGAGCTTCTGTCTGAAGTATCCGTAGCGGTACAGCAACCCGAAGCCGGTGATGTTGACGTTTGAATCACTGGCCTCCTTCAGATAGTCGCCTGCCAGCACTCCCAGTCCGCCGGAATAGATCTTAAGGCTGGGATGTATTCCGAACTCCATGCTGAAATAAGCAATGGATGGCAGATCATGATTCTCAGGTCTGGCAAGGTAATCATTGAACTCCTTATAGATCCTGTCAGAATCATCGAGGAAGACCTCATCATCAGCCAGTACCACCAGTCGTTTGTAATCAATTGCTTCCAGGAGTCTCTTGGGATTATGCCCCACCTCTTCCCATAGTGTAGGATCCATCCTTCTGAAGAGGAACTCGGCATCACTGTTCCATGACCACCACAGGTTACCTGAGAGCTCTTTCAGATAGCTGATCCGTTCGGGGAGCTCTGACTGAACGTAAATATCCTTCCATACGGGTGCCTGGAACGGCTTTCTTACCTGTACCTCGGTTGCCTCGAGGATACGTGCATATTCCCTGGGCTGGTCACGCCTCTCCTCGCTATTTTCTAAAGCATGGCTGTAGGCATCAGAATAAAAGTGGAAGAGCGTATTCCAGTTGGCAATCCGCGATATCTCCCACGCCTTGTCCCTGGCCTCGGCCTCTTCGGCGAGACTCATCTTCATGAAGCGCAGTATAAACTCCTCCATGCCTGCGATGACCTCTTTCTCGTTGTCATCGGTACGGTTGAGCACCAGGCAACCGTTGCCGGGGTTCTCAAAATAGGTGTCGACCCACATGCCAAAGCCTGCCAGGTTGGTGGTTACCGTGGGGACATGGAACATCAGGCTCTCAAGGGGTGTGTATCCCCAGGGCTCATAATAAGACGGGTAGAGCGTCAGGTCAAACCCAATGAGCAGGTCATAATAGGGCATATTGAAGATGCCGTCATTGCCGTTGAGGTATGAAGGGACAAATATCACCTTCACCTTTTCAGAGGCAGTATTGTGTATTTCCTCCCTGCTGAGCTGGTTCAGAACAGGATCATTGTTGAAGTAATGCAGGCCATGAGTCAGGTACCTGTCGCCCTCGGTCACGAATGTGCCCTCGGCAACTGCAGCAGCGAGATCCTGCCTGGGTCCCCTGTGATACGCCGGTACCAGGATGAATGCCACGCACTGACGGTCGGCATCAGCCTTTCTGTTAATGGCACCCAGCGATGAGAGGAACAGGTCTATACCCTTGTTTCTGTACTCGTACCTGCCACTGGTTGATACCAGCAGCGTGTCAGCCGGAAGCTTATATCCCAGCAATGCGCCGGCAACTGTCAGAAGCTTGTCCCGGGCAGCCGCCCGTGCAGCATCAAAGTTTTCGGGGGAAGGTACGAATGTGTCTTCAAATCCGTTTGGGGTAATCACATCCGGTTTCTTTCCCAGGAAGGCCTCGCACTCGCGGCCAGTGATCTCACTCACGGTAGTGAAGACATCCGCTTCGGCAGCGCTGAGCTTCTCAAGCGATTGCTTGGAGGTGACGTTGAACTCATGAGCGATCTGAACCGGGTTGAATTCCTTCATCCGGCTGTAAAGCTGCCTGTTGTTGCCCGCAATACTTCGGCCCAGGACCGTGGCATGTGTTGTGAATGAGGTGGTTATCCACGAGGCATTCTTTTCCAGGTAAAGGACACCCAGACCAGTCATCCATTCGTGGAACTGTGCAATCACCCTCGGATACTCACGGTAAAAGTTGGTGAAGCTTTCAATCACCTTCCCTGCAGCGTATCCGAAGAGGGCCGGTTCAATATAATCCCACTGACCGGAGATACTGTCAAGCTGGTAGGTCTCCCAGAAACGGGCAAAGATCTCATTCTGCTGCCCGAAATAGGGTGTGAAGTCAATCAGCATCACCCTCGGGTTTCCCTTGATATTCCATCGTCCCGTCCGCACATTAAGACCTTCCTGGGCGGCAACAGTCTTCCACGGGAGGTACATGCTGTCGTCAGGGGTGAATTCAGGGTTCGACTGATCGTCGCGCCATACATCAGGTCCTATTAAAACATAATTGTCGCCAAACTCATAGGTAACATTCAGCGCCTTGGTTGAAATGACTGTATATATACCGCCTACCTTATTGCATACTTCCCAGCTTGTCTCAAATAAAAAATCAGCTTTCTTCTCCATATAGTTAATAATGAATTAATACGCCGAAGCGTATATCAGTTTTACATAGCTTATACCGCAACAATTATTTGCTGCCGGCTTTCTTCCTCACCGCAGTACCCTTCACAGCACTCTTTTTTGTTGCAGCCTTTACCGGGGATTTTTTTACTGGTGATTTTTTTACTGGTGCGGCTTTTTTGACGGCTGCCGCGGGGGCCGTTGTCTTTGCTGGCCTGGCGCTCTTCAGTCCGGCAGTGGCCGCTTTCTTCACTGGAGTGACCTCTTTCTTCACTGGAGCGACCTCTGTGCTTTTAAGACTCGCAGCTCCTGCTTTCTTCCCGGAGGTGACTCTGGTCTTTGCAGCCTTCTTGCTTTTCAGCCTGGAGGTGCCTGCTTTCTTCTCAAGCTTTATAAGCTTCTCCTGCAACTCATTGATGAGGTGGTTCTTTGACTCAATAGTCTGTGAGAGACGGCCGACCTCCTCCTCATGACTGTCCACCGGGCATATTGTATTAAGCCTGATCTCGAAATCACTGAGAACATTCATGTAATTCATGAAGGCCTGGTAAGGATTCTCATAGGGATTGAAATAGGCATGCACCGCTCCGTCAGAGAAGAATTTGGTTGACATATAGTAAAAATGGTCGCTTGACTGCAGGTAAACCCAGTCGCGTATGAGCTGATCGGAGTTACACTTTCCTACCCTGTCAGAGAGGCTGTAGAGTTTTGTTACAGCAGCAGTCTGCAGTTCGTTGCCCATCCATGCTGTCAGGTCCCTCTCCTCATCTGCCCATGATATGGGTGACGGAACATGAAGTACCGAAACCGGCTGGTAATAATCAGCTATCTCCGTCACCGTCATGAAGTTGAACGGTGTTTTCTTAATTATGGCATCGGGGAGATGCTTCAGAAAATCGAATATGCCTGTTTCCTTTTTCTGGTGTTCACCGAAGGTCTCATAATCCATGAAAATGTTCACAATCTCAGACGTGGAGGCCAGTCCCTTGACCCAGGAGGCATATTTATCAGCCGTAAGCGGATAGCTCGCCCATCCTTTGTTTGAGAACCGGAAGGCGATGTCATCACTGAGGGTATAATTGCGAAGGAGGACCTTGAGCCTCGGATTGATAGCATTGCAGTAGAGGTAGTTGGGCGACTTCCATCCGAGGATGTGCTTTGCCCCCTCGGTAACGACGGCCTTGTAGCCCATCTCTGCCATCCAGCTTCCAATCTCATCGGAATAGATTAGCTCGGTGTTCCTGATGGAGGTGGGTTCATAACCTATAAATTCATTCATCTTCTCGCGATGGATCCTGACCTGCATTTCATACCTCTCCCTGCTCATGAGTGAGGCAAGAGAGTGTGAATTGGTCTCGGCAAGAAATTCGACACAACCGGTTTCAGCAAGCTCCCTGAATGATGCGAGCACCTCCGGGGCATACAGCCTGAACTGGTCAATGACTATACCCGAGAGAGAGAATGTGACTTTGAACTTTCCCTTGTGCTTGCGGATAAGGTCCAGCAGCAGCCTGTTGGCAGGCAGGTAACAGTTGGAGGCAATCTTACGCAGAATCGACTCATTCATGAAATCGTCATAGTAATAGTGCTCATGGCCCATCTCAAAAAAGCGGTAGCGTCTGAGCCTGAAGGGCTGATGAACCTGAAAATAGAGGCAGATGGCCTTTTTCTGTGGTGTGCTCATATCTTTTAACTTGTCTGTTTCAAAACCCTGGTATAAATACTCTTCACGTGACTGGCGGCCTTCTCCCATTTCAGTTTGTCTACCTCCTCCTTGCCGTTCATGATAAACATTCTTGAGAGCGCCGGATAGGTTAGTATGCCGTAAATGGCATCTGCCATAGCTTCAATATCCCAGAAGTCGACCTTGACTGCATGGGTAAGCAGCTCAGCCACGCCGCTCTGCTTGCTGATTATCACCGGCACATTCGACTGCATTGCTTCGAGAGGTGAAATGCCGAAAGGTTCTGATACTGACGGCATAACATATACATCACTCATTCTCAGCATTGTGAACACATCGTTGCCTCGCAGGAAACCGGTAAAATGGAACCTGTCTGTAATCTTCAGGTAAGCCGCATGGCGCATCATCCGTTCCATCATGTCTCCCGAGCCGGCCATAACAAACCTGACGTTGGGCATGCGCGACAGTACCATCCTGGCTGCTTCAATGAAATATTCCGGTCCCTTCTGCATGGTAATGCGGCCGAGAAAGGTGACAATCTTGTCATCATATGCCCGTTCCGGAATGTCAAGCTCCGAATGGTGCGGCGGTTCCACGGCATTGTAAACCGTTTCAACCTTTTCGGGATCGATGTTGTATTTGCTTATTACAATTTCACGCGTCAGATTACTTACCGTAATGATCTTGTCTGCAGCATCCATACCCTCCTTCTCCATGTTGTAAACAACGGGGTTGACATTGCCGCCGCTGCGGTCGAAATCAGTGGCATGAACATGTATCACAAGTGGTTTGCCCGAGACGGCCTTTGCCGCAATCCCGGCAGGATAGGCAAGCCAGTCGTGGGCATGGATCACATCAAACTCCTGCTCTGCTGCTATTACCTGGGCCACAATTGAATATTTATGTATCTCATCCATGAGAGTGGCACCGTAGCTGCCTGTGAAGTCAACCTTTCCCTGCTGGTTGGTTTCCACAAGCAGGTCAGTCTCAGCGATCTCGCCGCGGGTTATCTTCCAGAAGTCTTCCGGATCGGTATAGGGCACCAGCTTTGAGAAGACTTCGATCTTTTCAACAGGTTTGAGGAAGTAGTTATACTTTACCTTTTTGAAGGCCACCGGGATGGTGTTGGCTCCAATTAGTCTCACAATGCTCTGGTCTTCATCGCCAAAGGCTTTGGGAACCACAAAGATCACCTCCACATCCTTATGTGCTGCAAGGCCGCGGGTGAGACCAAAACTGGCAGTACCCAATCCCCCGGCAATATGAGGGGGGAACTCCCATCCAAACATCAGGACACGCATATCATTATCTGTTTTCTTTATATTCCTTTTCAAGCAGTTCGAAGATGCGCAGCACCTCGCCCACGCTCCATGCCTGGGAGATAGCTCCCCTGGGTGTATGCGGGGGGTCACCGTCATAGATCTCGGAGATTGTTGAAATACCTGCTTCGGTAAGTGTCTCCTCGAATCCCATGATCAGTTTCCTCACACGTGATGCACCGCCTTCGCCGTAGACTCTCAGCCAGCCTTCACAGAACGGACCTACCAGCCATGGCCACACTGTGCCCTGATGGTAGGCACTGTCACGCTTCTCCTGATCACCGCAGTAGATACCGCAGTAACCCTCATCCGAGGGCGACAGGGTGCGAAGACCGCGGGGGGTGACAAGTACGCGGTTCACAATGTCAAGGATGCTCTTCATCTGTTCTTTGGAGAGCATTGTGTATGGCAGTGAGGTGGCAATGACCATGTTTGGCCTTATCTGCATGTTCCTCATTTCGTGGTCATTGACATAGTCAGCCAGGTAGCCGAGCTCTTCATCCCAGAAGGTCTCAATGAACGAGCTGCTGATCAGCTGCGGCATCTTCTCCCACTCTTTCACAAAGGTCTTGTCGCGGGCTTCGCGTGCGCAGTCGAGAGAATAACATACTGCATTGTACCACAAGGCATTGATCTCAACAGCATAACCATTCCTGGGTGTGACCGGAACGCCGTTCACAACGGCATCCATCCATGTCAGAGCCTTCCCGGGCGCATCAGCATAAACAAGCCCGTTCTCCCTCATGTGTATTCCGAAGGAGGTACCGCTGCGGTATGCGTTTAGCACGGCCTTCATGGCGGCTCCGTAACGCTTCCATGCATCCCTGGGCTCAAGGGCGTAGCTGCAGACTGCCTGGAAAAACCAGAGCGGTGCGTCTACGCTGTTAAAGGCAGGGTTGTCATTGTCTCCCATGTTCGGGAAGAGGCCTCCCTTCATGCGGCGTACCTGCGTGTCAAGCACCGCTGCAAAGAGATCCTCCGATGTGCGCGCCATGGCGAGACCGGGAAGTGAGATGAAGGTGTCACGGCCCCACGAGCCGAACCATGGATAACCGGCAATAATATTTGTGTCCTCGCCCCGCTTCTCAATGAACTGCTGGGCGGCATTGCGCAGACTGTTGCCGAAATCGCTGCGCGGTATCTTTGATGATACTGTCCGGGTGAACTTGGTCTTGAAACCCGCCGGCCTCTCCTCCTTCGTCGAAGCCGAAAAGACAATGACGTCACCCTTGCCGGCGGTAAACTCAAAGAAACCCGGAACAAAAAGATCTTCTGAATAATCATACCCCCGCTTCTGCTCCTCACTGTACTCAACCCCCTGGTACCAGTCAGGCACAGACACGAACTCAGACTTGGCCGAGAGCTGCATGTTAAGCCATGGGAATCCGTCATACATGCGTATGCGCATACCGTTAGACACCGGCTCAACACGAGTGTTGGCCCACATGTTGGCATGGGTCAGCTGGTGGATGTTCCTGAATGCCAGGAAAGGCCTCAACTGAAGTTTCACAGGTTCGTCAGTATCAAGGATGGTGAACCTGATGAGAAACTGCTCCTCATAATGGACGAGAATACGCTCCTGCTTCATGAAGACATTGCCCACCCTGAAGGTCATGCCGGGAATATCCTGAATGTCAAAGTCCTCAACATATTTGTGGCCCTTCGGACTGTAATAGTCGCCGTGATACTTCCTGATACCGGTGTTAAAGCTCTGCCCGTTGCTGACCACGATGGTATCGAGGCTCGACAGCAGTACGTGCCTTTCACCTCCCAGCTCATCCACCGGACAAACCAGCAATCCGTGATATTTGCGGGTGTTGCATCCGACGATTGTGGTAGATGAATAACTGCCCGCCCTGTTGGTTCGCAAAATCTCACGGCTTAATGAATACTCGAGATTAACCACGTGAGCCTTATCAAACTTAATATATCCCATAGTTCAAAGAGTTCCGTTCTACTGCTAAAAAGTCAGAAAATAAACACTATTAAGGTAATAACAAAAAAAATCAAGTGCAAAAGTAAGCAAAAAAATCAGATTTTTTATCAGACTTCTCAATGCTTAACCATCCCGAAGGCTCTGAAAAATAGATATCTTTGCAGTTCAGTAAGAGAACCAGTGCGCGTTTAAAAAGTTCGGTCAATATGAAAGATTTAGTTACGGTTATTCGTGAAAGATTGTTTTATGTAATATTTAATTCTCAGAAGGGCACTGCTGCGTTTCTGCTGCTTGCGGCACTGTTAGCCGTAACAGGCTGCAGCAATGACGAATTCCGCATTAGCGGTACCATTTCGGGGTCGGTCGGCGACGAGTACCTGTTGTTGCGTGAAGTAAAGCCGGGCTTTCTTGAGCCGGTTGATTCAGTGATGCCCGGGCAGGATGGAAAGTTCAGCTTCAGGTCGGCAACGGAATGGCCTGCCTTTTACATGCTGAGTATGGGTGGTGATGATTTTCTGACCCTGCTGGCATCATCGGGTGATAAGATTGAGATGAAGGCAGCACGTGGTTCACTGGCATCACCGGAGGTATTGCGGGGATCAGAAAGCACCTCTGTCATGCTCGGTTTCAGCCAGGAACACCGGAAGGTTATAGATGAGTTACAACGCCTTACGGATGTATATGATGACAGCATCATGAGCCCGCGGTTGCCTATCCTGATGGACAGCCTCGACAGCAGAGCCGCTGACATCGTTGACGGCTTCCGCGCGACGGCGCTGAAGCTACTGGCTGACAACGGCTCATCAATGGTCTCTGTCTATCTGCTGAACCAGCAGGTGGTGCCCGGACTGCAGCTCTTCGACCCTGCAAAGGAGCCTGAACTGTTTTACAGGGCTGATTCAGCACTCTATGCCCTCTATCCCGGATCGGACCTGGTCCTCGACCTTCACTCATTTGTGGCAGGATTGAGGAACTCGGCTGCAGTGGGAACAGGGCCCGTCACCGGCACCATCCCCGGTGTCGGAACCGTGATGCCGGAGATAGCTCTGCCTGACCCCGGCGGCGAC
Source organism: Bacteroidales bacterium (assembly GCA_041740815.1). Lineage (GTDB taxonomy): Bacteria > Bacteroidota > Bacteroidia > Bacteroidales > VadinHA17 > SR-FBR-E99. Next base: position 8,650 of record JBGSLG010000057.1, on the reverse strand, counting down.
ACGCTCAGACTCTCCTCACTGCGCGGCCGGGTGGTGCTGGTTGACTTCTGGGCCGCATGGTGCCCGCCCTGCCGCGAGGAAAATCCCAACCTGGTAAAACTCTACGACATATACCATTGGAAGGGGTTCGACATATTCCAGGTATCTCTCGACCTCAGGCAGGAAGAATGGACGGAGGCGATAAGAAAAGACAGGCTGGGCAGGTGGAAACATGTCAGCGACCTTAAGTACCGCGACTCGGAGGTGGTGAAGAGATTCGGACTGACGCAGATACCGGCCAGCTTCCTGATCGACCGTGAGGGCCGGGTGGTGGCAGTCAACCTCAGGGGCGACGACCTCGGTAAAAAACTCGCTGAACTGCTCGACGGGCAGTAGCCAATCCCTATTTTTACTTTATTTGTACCAGAAATCTATAATCAAGAATGAAGAGATATCCTGTGATCTTTCTAGCCGCGGCACTTCTTGCAGGCTGCGCCGGCGATAACAACGTGACAATTAAAGGTGTTTTCAGCGAGGGACGCGAAGGTGTCGTCTATCTCGATCAGTCAGCGGTAGACCGCAGCACCGTGGCTGACTCGGCTGAGATCAAAAGGGGACGGTTTAAGTTCACCGCCGAAATTACCGGCCCTGAATTCTACCAGGTGCGTCTTGAAAACGGTGAGTTTATCGGACTGCTTGCCATGCCTGGCGAAGATATAAGCATTGACATGGGGAAATCACCGCTGGTAATGAACTACAGTCTCACCGGGTCACCCGGTTCCGAAGAGATCAGGATGCTTGACCGGGAGTTGTACGCCACCAGGGCAAAGCTCGACTCAGTGAGGAAGACCTATGCAGCCGTCACTGCTGATGAGCTGGATTCACGCGGCGCTGAGCTGGAAAAAGCCTTCGTGGACATTGTTGATGCCCAGCGCAAATTCAACATTAAATTCATCATTGAAAATATCAGTTCAATGGCGTCCATACAGGCACTCTACCAGAGGATCGACGATAATACATACGTTCTCTACCAGCCCCGTGACCTGCAGTACCTTAAGATCGTCTCCGACTCACTGTCGGTCAAATATCCTGTCTCAAAACATGTCCGCGCCCTGAAGGAGAACGTCACCTCAGAGCTTAACCGGATGTACATTGACCGCATGGCCAGCCTCGCCGCTCAACTGCCGGCAACCAATACCACCCCGCTCCTGCCGGATACACAGGACAGGATGGTCAGTATATCATCACTCAGGGGCAAGTATGTGCTGGTCTCGTTCTGGAGTTCGGCTTCGCAGGAGTGCCTCAACGAGCTGCCCGCCCTGAGGGCAATCTATTCGGCATACCGTGGCAAGGGACTTGAGATTTACCAGGTCAACCTTGACTCTGATGTGGAAAGGTGGAAGAATGTTGTGAGGTTCGAAGAGCTGCCCTGGATCAGCGTCAGGGAACAGGATCCGGCAAACCCCTCATTTGCCCGCCTGATGAATATTACAAGCGTACCGGCTAACCTGCTTTATGACCCTGAGGGAAACATAATCAATTCCAACCTGTTCGGCCGTAACCTGCAGATCAGGATGGATCAGCTCTTCAACAAATAACCGGGGCATTGGCTGGCCTGAAGACATATTTCGCCTCCGACTTTCACCTGGGACTGGCCGCAGGAACTGATCCCCGTGAACGCGAGCAGAGGGTGATCTCATGGCTTGAACATGCATCGCAGGATGCTCAGTCCATTTATCTCCTGGGTGATATTTTCGATTTCTGGTGGGAATACCGGGAAGTGATACCACGAGGATTCACACGGTTCCTCGGCACACTCTCTTCCCTCACCGATCGCGGCATTGAGGTACACATCTTCGCCGGCAACCATGACATGTGGATGAAGGATTATCTTGCAGACGAGTGCGGGGTTACAATTCATCATGAACCTTACAGGACCGTGATCGGTGGTGAGCTCTTTTACCTTGCTCACGGCGAGGGCCTTGGCAGCCTCCACAGAGGTGCCAGGCTGCTGTTTGCCTTCTTCCGTAACAGGACAGCCCGGGCTCTCTTTTCAGCCATACACCCCAGGTGGGGCATGGCCTTCGGTCACTCATGGTCGAAAAGCAGTCGCCTGGCCAAACATATCTCCCTCCCTTTCCTGGGTGAAGAGAAAGAAGACCTCATCCGTCATACAAGGGCGGTTGCTGCAGGAGGATGCAAGGCCCGGTATTATATCTACGGCCACAGGCATCTGCCTATGACATTTGACGAGGATGGAAGGAGAATGATCATACTGGGCGACTGGTTCAGCTGCCGCACAAGTTATGCGGTATATGACGGGCAGGAGCTTACCCTGGTCAGTGAGCCTTTAAACCCTTAGCCCTGACCCCTGTCAGTGTGCCTTTAATAGCCCAGACCCTTTTCAGTGAGCCTTTAGGCCCTTAGCCCTTTTCAGTGAGCCTTTAGGCCCTTAGCCCTTACCCTGACGGTGATTGTATAGTAGTAGTAGTCGGAGTTCACCTCGTCAAACTTGTATGTCAGCCTGCCACCCGACCTGCGGGCCATCTCAAGGAGACCCATATATCCGGTCGACACCTTTGACATATCCTGTCCCATGAGCGCAACCTTCAACAGCTTTTTCAAACCCTCCTCATCATACCTGTTGACCATATCAAGCTTCTGTACAAGCAGATCGGCTTCATCTCTCCTGATGAGGTTTCCTGAGGTGATAATGAACGAGGCCGGTGTCTGCCTGATCATTGCCAGGGGAATTCCGTACTTCTGTTCGGCCTCGAAGCCGGGGCTGTGCTGAGCCACATTCTGTAGCAGCTCTATGAGTGTTGCGAATACACGTTTGTGGAGGTTCTGTTCAAGCTCAGCCTCACGCATGGTTGTCTCGCTGAAATTGAGCAACTCCTTGCTGATAGCATGTGTCATCGGGCCCGCCCAGATGAAGAAGATGCTGTTCGCCTTCATCATGCGCTCAAGCTGGGCCACCTTTTTGGTGTCAAAGGTACCGCGGGAATCCCCCGGCTCGGTAAGGCCTCTTCCGCCTGCATCAACGGTCTTGCTCAGGATAAAATATGAGTATTTGTCATCTATGGGAAGGAAATCATAGTCGAGCTTATTCCCCGTCTTGCGTGCCATCTCCATGAGGCCCAGGCCTGCCCCGCCCTTCTGACCGATGGTTGAATCCTGAAGCATGGTCCTGTATACCTCCCTGATCTTGTCGGGATCGAGGCTGTTTATCTTCTCGAGGTTGCTCTTCAGACCTCTCACCTCGCTCTTTTTCAGCGCATTGCCTGTACTGACAGTGTAGCCGTCTGCGGTTTTATTGTAGACGACAAGGGAGGTTATCTCCTCTTGCTTTGACACGCCGTGCCTGGTAATGTTTTGCAGGTTCTCCAGAACGAACATGAAGAGCCGCTTGCGGCCCAGGGTACTGAAATCAGAGTACTCCATTTCCCTCTCCAGCAGTGTCAGGAGTCCTGCTGAGTTGTCACCCGTCACCTCGCCCCTGTAAGCAAACATCAGATGTTCGTCTGACAGCTTTTTCCTTAATCTGTTTATCAGTTCCATACTTTACCAACCGAAATGAAGTAATACTATTCGCCGGTCACAAATTAAGCAAAAAGAACTCTTTTAAAAAAACTAATATGATTTTTCTCCTGCAGGACCATTTTCCCGGATCTTATCCGGTCCTCTACCCGGCCCCTTACCCGGTTCTTTACCCGGCCCGTTATCGGGTCCGGCACCCGGTTCTTTACCCGGCCCGTTATCCTGCCCAGCCCTCCCTGTCGAGGTTGCGGTAGTTGATTGCTTCGGAGAGGTGATCGGGCCTGATTGTGTCCGAGGCGTCGAGATCGGCTATTGTCCGTGCTACTTTAAGTATCCTGTCATAGGCTCTGGCTGATAGTCCGCGCATCTCCATCGCAGCCCTCAGGAGCCTGCCTCCGGTATCGTCGAGGTGGCAGTGACGGCGTATCAGGGCGGATGACATCTGGGCATTGCAGTATACACCATCGTTACCGGCAAAACGCCTTGCCTGTATGTCCCGTGCCTTTACAACCCGCTCGCGCACTGTGGCGGAGGGTTCTGCCGAAGTTGTGGCGGCCAGCTTCTCGTAATTGACCGGTACCACCTCAATGTGTATATCTATGCGGTCAAGTAGTGGCCCTGAGAGTCGGTTGAGGTATCTCTGCACCATGCCAGGGGCACAGGTGCACTCTTTCTCCGGGTGGTTATGAAAGCCGCAGGGACAGGGGTTCAATGATGCAATGAGCATGAACGAGGCAGGAAAGTCGCAACTCATCCTGGCCCGTGAGATTGTAATTACCCTGTCCTCAAGGGGTTGGCGGAGAACCTCCAGGACACTCCTTTTGAACTCCGGCAGTTCATCGAGGAAAAGCACGCCGTTATGTGCCAGGCTTATCTCTCCGGGCTGTGGCACGGTGCCTCCGCCGACCATGGCGATGTCCGAGCTTGTATGGTGAGGGCTCCGGAAGGGCCGGCGGGTCATAAGCGACACATGGTTGTCGATCTTGCCTGCCACCGAGTGGATCTTGGTTGTCTCCAGTGCCTCCTCCAGCGTCAGGGGTGGTAGTATCGAAGCCAGACGTCGGGCCAGCATGGTCTTGCCTGAGCCGGGCGGGCCGATCATACAGGCATTATGTGCTCCGGCGACAGCCACCTCCAGCGCCCGCTTGACATTCTCCTGCCCCCTGACATCGGCAAAGTCAGCATCATACCTGTTGCCGTCATTGTTGAAGAGGACGCTCAGGTCCACCTTGACCGGCGGGGGATTGATCTCTCCGCGGATCCAGCTGAGTACCTCGCCAAGACTGGTGACACCGTAGACATCGATGCCATCTACTACGGCTGCCTCCGGTGCATTCTCCGCCGGCACAATCATGCCGCGAAAACCGGAGGCACGCGCCTGCATGGCCATAGGCAGCACACCCCTCACTGGTTTCACTGCTCCGTCGAGCGACAACTCACCGGTGAGGAGCATGCCTTCAAGCCTCCCGCCATTGACCATCTCAGAAGCACACAGTATGCCAACAGCGAGGGGAAGGTCATATGATGAACCCTCTTTCCGTATGTCTGCCGGGGCCATATTGATGATCACCTGCCTGCCGGGCCACCGCAGCCCCACGGCACGCAATGCCGACTCTATCCGCTGCTGGCTCTCCTTGACGGCAGCGTCAGGCAGCCCAACAAGCATATAACGGACCCCACGGGTGACGTCAACCTCTATGGTTACGGGAACTGCCTCAATGCCAAATACGGCAGCGCTGAAGGTCTTGACCAGCATGACTCAAAATTTATGTTGCACAATAAAAAGGAGGAAATGCACCATAAATTTATGACTTCCGTGTGACAAGCGCAAGTAAAATGCGGCTAAAGACATCAAAATATCTGCCCGGTGCCAGGTCGTGAGGTGACTTATCAGCAGTACTGGTCTCTCAGGCAGGTTAATCGCCGTCAAAGATGAATATCTCCTCTATCGGCACGCCGAAGACCTTTGCAATGTCATGTGCCAGCTTTAACGACGGATTGTACTTGTTCTTCTCCAGGAAGACAATTGTTTCACGCCTCACATTAACCTTTTTTGCCAGGTCATCCTGGGTCAGGTCATGCCGCGCCCGGTACTCTTTGATGCGGTTATTCATTGGGGATGCCTCTTAGCTTAATTGCAATCCAGCAGGCCAGGAATATTACTGCCATGGAAAGGATCCCGGCACTAAGCACATCCTCCGTATCCATTGTAACGCGCTCCTTGATCCATAACATGAATACCCACATATAGATGGAGATGTAATAGGACCATGCAGCCGTCTTCTGCATAATCTTTTTTGACAGTTCGTCCTCCTGTGGCTCCCCCCTGGTGGCCGAGGAGAAATGCCTGAAGGCGAAATACAGTCCGAACCCGACTAGTACTACTATCACACCGAAAGTAACAATCTCTGTAGCCGCGATTGGTTTTTCAACAATGAAGAACCATACTACGGTTGCTGCAACCACCAGACCAGATACAAGCAATGAAAGAAATCCTCTTTTCATAATTTATGTGTTAATTATTTCTAACACAAAGTTAGATATAAATAACATTAACTTCCAAATTATTTTTAATTTTTTTCAGCTGCGTTCCGGTTTCTCTCCGTGCTTGTGAAGTTTTACCTCCACCGGGTTGATTGTAACCAGGCAGCCCTTGGGAAGAGCAGAGAGGTCAGGTGCTACCAGGTTGTAGAACGCTTCTATCTTCTCCTGCCGGTCTATCAGTTCTATGACCACAGGAAGTTTTTCCGTCAGCTCCCAGAATTTTGAGGAGTGTATATGGCTGCTGAGTCCGTAGCCCATCACTCCCCTGTATACTGTAGCTCCTGAGATACCAGCCTCCCTGGCACGGTAGACGATGGCTTCATACAGCAGCTGCGAACCCAGCCTGTCGGTTGAGCTGGCATATACTTTCATTATTGAATGGGATATCTTTTCCATAGTCAGAGAAGATTAGTCAGTACATAGCCAAGGTATACTGCAAGGAACCCGAGGAAGATGCTCAGGCCTGTATAGAGCAGTACCGACAGAAACTGGCCGCTGTGCATAAGCATCAGATTCTCATTGGCAAAGGCAGAGAATGTTGTAAAACCGCCGCACAGTCCCACCATCAGGAAAAGCCTCCATTCGGGTGTCAGGATCATGCTTTTTTCAGCAATACCAGTCAGGAATCCTATGGCAAAGCTGCCTATGATGTTAACCAGCAGCGTTCCGACCGGTATTGAATGGAAGCTGACAGTAAGGTTAAGCTGTGAAACCAGGTACCGTGCTACACTGCCTACAAATCCGCCGGAGCCAATGATGAGGATGTTTTTAAGCATTCTGCAATAGTCTGATGCAAATGTACGTCTTTATTGATATGCTCAATCCTCCAGGCGGCCGAACTTGCCGTTCTCAATATCCTCATACGCCTGATAGATCTCGGTTTTGGTGTTCATGACGAACGGGCCCTGGGCTGCTATGGGTTCGAGGATCGGCTCTCCGCTGAGGATCAGCGCAATGTAATTTTCGGTTGCCTCAACTGTGAATCTGTTACCGTCGTTTTTAAAGAGCACAAAGTGATCCCCGGGTACTATTTCAATGCCGTTAATACGGATCTTGCCTTCGACAAGGAGCAGGGCGGTGCAATAGTGTCGGCTTATATCCGTTTCAATTCTATAACCCCCGGGAGGAATATGAAGTTCTCACCGACCTGGAAAAATGCAACGCCATGAAGAGATCAGAAAAATCAAATACCTGGAAACTGCTTATTACGGCAGCGTTAATGCTTACAGCGATATTTTCATCATGTAAAAAGGAACCTGCTGCAAGTGAAGCGGAGATTATAAATGATGTCACTTACGGAGAGAGTGGTCAGCAGAAGATGGATATATATCTCCCGGACGACAGGAGCCGTGCCTCGACTAAGACTGTTGTCTTTATCCACGGGGGCGGATGGGTTGAAGGCGATAAATCGGAGATGAAGCCGTATGTCGATACCCTCAGGAAGCTTATGCCCGGATATGCTGTTGTAAATATGAATTACAGGCTTGCCTGGAATAACAGCGTAAACATTTTCCCGGCTCAGGAAAATGATGTGAAAAGTGCCATTGAATACTATCTCAACAATGCTGAGGAGTATATGGTCTCCGATGATCTTGTGCTGCTGGGCGCCAGTGCTGGAGGGCATCTTGCCATGCTGCACGCATACAAGAATGACCCCGAAGGGCATGTCATGGCAGTCGTTGATTTTTTCGGACCTTTTAATCTTGCCTCGCTATGGAATTACGGTATCGTACAACAGTTGATATTGTACGGCGCCACAGGTGCTTTGCTGGCAGACAATCCGTCATTGTACGCATCGTCAAGTCCTTCAGAATATATCACAGCTGACAGTCCGCCCACAATTGCACTGCAGGGAGGTGCCGATCCTCTCGTGCCGCCCTCACAGACAAGCCAGCTGATTGCCGGTCTTGATGCTGCCGGAGTTACTAACCAGCTCGTCTATTACCCGGGAGAGGGTCACGGCTGGACAGGAGCAAATATGGTCGACTCCTTCAGGAAAATCGTAGCGTTTATCTCCGAACACTCCAGGTGACCGGGGTTACCCTCCAGGTGGGCGGGGTTGCACGCCCCGTGGGCCGGGCTGCACACCCGGTGGGCAAGGCTGCACAACAGGTGAATGGGCTGTACAACAGGTGGGCAGGGCTGCACAACAGGTTAATGGGCTTGCACGCCCGGTGGGCAAGGCTGCACAACAGGTGAATAGGCTGTACACCCGGTGGGCAAGGCTGCACAACAGGTTACAGAAGCTGGCACCAGGTGACCGGGGCCGCCATCGGCAGAACAGCTTATTTCTTATAGCCGCGGACAGCAGAATTAAAATCTGCAGAGTAGCCGTGATGCCCTGTGAAGATATACATCACACCCTCAAGGCCGGTTATATTGTCAACTGAATTCCGTGCTTTCCGACTGTTCTTGTTTATGTATTTTGGGAAGAGACCGATCACCCCGTTCTGCAGGCTTACAGCGTCGCCTGTGAACAGATAAATGTCATTCACTCTGTAACAGGTGAGTCCTGCTGTGTGACCAGGGGTTGGTACCGGCTCAATCTTCAGATCTCCTGTTCTTATGACCCTGTCATCAAGAAGCC